>CAZEYA010000013.1:3606-40967 GCA_964516515.1 uncultured Kineosporiaceae bacterium
CGGCGGGTCCGGCGGGTCCGGCGGCAAGGATGGCGGGTCCGGCGGCGGGTCCGCCGCAGCCGGCGCTAAGGGATCGAGCACCACCGGTGCCGGCACCAAGTCGGTGACGCCCGCGGCCTGACGCCCCGGGGTATCCACAGCGAGATCGCAGCTGCGGGGTCAACAACCCACGACCGTGGCACGGCTCCTCGTGGACCGCAGCAGCCACGCTCGAGCGCATGATCCGCATCGACCCGCCACCCGCCCCCTGGTGGTCCCGCCTGCTTCGCCGGTGCCGGCGCCATCGTCGACCGGCCGCCGCGGCCTGCTGCGCGACCGCGATGTTCGTGCTCGGCTGGGCATTGCTCAGTGCCGTGTCTCCAGCGGTGGCCGAGGTTGTGGTGGCGACCCGGGCGATTCCTGCGGGCAGCGTGCTCGATGCCGACGACGTCGTCGTGCGCTCATGGCCGGTGGGTCTGATACCAGACGCCGTCCTGAGCGACCCTGCGGCTGCAGTCGGTGCCGCGAGCGTCACGGCGATATCGCAGGGCGAACCGTTGACATCTCAGCGGCTGCTGCCGACCGCAGGCATGGACCTGACCGGCCGGGTGACGGTCGTGGCCGGGTTGGCCGACCCGTGGGCCGCGGACCTGGTCGCACCGGGCTCTCGGGTGGACGTCTACGGCGCCGCTGGCGACTGGCCGGCGGAAACCGGGCCCGCGAGGCCGGCCCGGCCGCTCGCTCACGAGGCGGTCGTGGTCCGCGTCCTCGGTCGCGATGCCCGTGGTGAACCCAGTGGTGTCCCCGGCCTGGATCTCGGTACCGACGACCTGGCCACCGACGGCTCCGTCGCCCTGGTGCTCGGGGTCACGCCACAAGAGGTGGCGGCCATCGCGGCGCTCGCGGGGCAGGGGGTGACGATCTCGACGACACCGTAGGTCTTTCTGGCGGGCGCCTGCACTCACTACGCTTCGCCCCGCCAATGCGAGCGCTGATTCAGCCGAGAGGAACAATGATGATCAAAGAGTTCAGGGACTTCATTCTGCGTGGCAACATCATCGAGCTGGCGGTCGCCTTTGTCATCGGTGCCGCCTTCACCGCCGTGGTGATGGCGTTCGTCACCTATGTCATCAACCCGATCATCGCCGCCGCGGGCGGTGACGACTCGATCGGGCTGGGGGTGACGCTGATCAGCAGCAACCCGGCGACCCGGATCGACTTCGGAGCGTTCATCGGAGCACTCACCACGTTCCTGATCACTGCCGCGGTGGTGTTCTTCATTTTCGTCCGGCCCATGAATGCGCGGACCGCTCGCCTCGCCAAACCGGAAGAGCCGAAGCAGCCGGATCGACCGGCTGACGTCATCCTGCTGGAGGAGATCCGGGACCTGCTGCGGCAGCGGGCCTGAACCGCCTCACGCCCAGTGGGGCGGGCGGTCCTCCCGCAGGCGTTCGTCGTTGCCCGTCGGGGTATCGCCCCACCCGACGTCGGAGTCGTCGGCCGAGCGGGCGGGCGGAACGAGCACGTGCTCCCGCGAGTCCGGGCGCCCCGCTGGATCCAATCGCGGCTGCTCAAGCTCTGGCTGCGCAGGGTCCGACTGTGCAGCGTCCGACTGCGCAGCGTCGCACTGCGCAGGGTCCGACTGCGCAGCGTCCGACGGCTCGCGGCTTGACACGCGATCGGCCACAGCAGACAGCGAGCCGACCCGGTCCGCGGCGACCGCCTCGACGCCGAGCACGACCACCGGCCAGCCGCCCTCCGCCAACCGCCGTCGCCGGGCCTGCGCGGCAGCCGCGCTAGGAAGATCGACGTCAAGGTCGACGACAAGCCGGCCACCGGGCCCGGTGACCGTGATCCCGCTCCCCGCCGGCCCAGCGCTCGCCATCAGCCCCCGCTCGCGCAGGTCTTGTCCTATCAGGAGCAGCACGGCCGAGGCGCTGCTTGACCGGGTCGCCGTCTCGAGGTCGGCATCGTTCATCGGCAGGGTGACGGCGGTCGGCGCGGCGGCCGCCGCCGCGAGCTCGGCACCCACCAGCAGCGCCGACACGGCACGCGCTCCTGCACTGCGCAGCCGCGATGGGTCGAGGTCGGCGCAGCGCAGACCCGACACGACGTGCAGCTCGTGCCGGGCGCGGGTGACGGCCGTCGCCACCAGGCCCGCTCCCGGCTCGGCGTCGAGTGGGCCGAACCGGTGCAGCACCCGGCCGTGCGGCGTACGGGGAAAACCCACCGACAGCAGCACGACATCCCGCTCGATGCCACGCGCCTGGTCGGCTGAGACGACGACGACGGGCTCGACGACCTCCGAGGCGAACGCGGCCGCCCGCTCCGGGGCAGCCCGCAGCGCCGTCCGGACGCCCAGCGCGATGGCCGCGGCATGGGTGCGGGTGAGCGCGACGACCGCCAGAGATCGCGGCGGGTCGGCCGCGGCGCCGGTCTCGGCAAGAGCGATGGCTCGGCGCACGACGTCAGCGACCTCCACCTCGCTCGTCTCGACGTAGTCCTCCCCCTCGGACGGCAGGCCAGAGGCCGCTGGGAGGTGAGTGAACGTCACGAGGCCTGCCGGGTCGACCAGGGGCAGTTCCGCCGGGGCGTGATCGCCTCGGGCACCGGCGGCGTGGGTGACGGCCACCGGGCGGTGTCGTTGCCGAAGTGCGCTCTTGACCACGAGGGACGGCTCCAACGACGACAGCACGGTCCACGCCGATGCCGCCCGGGCGTGAGTCCGGTCGCCAACGACCACCACCTGGCCGGCGCGCGCCAAGGGAGCCACCACATGGGCGAACGGGATCTCGCCGGCATCGTCGACGACCACGACGTCATAGCTCTCATCGATCGGGACATCGGCCAGATCAGGCGGGACGGCAACCCGGACCAGCCGGTGATCCGCTGTGCCGGCCCGCGCCAAGGCGTGGTGTACCCGGTCCGACGCAGCTGCCCGGTAGGCGGACTCGGCCAGTTCGTGCCGATCCAGCAGCCGGCCCACGTCAACGGGGGCGCTGCGCGGCGCAGTGCCCGCAGCGACCACGGTCCAGTAGGCCCGCCACAGCGCCGCACGGACGATGACGCCGTCGCGCGGCGCCACCACCGCTGAGCCGGCGGACTCGGTCACCGCCTCGTTGCCGCCGGCGGCAGCTCGCTCCCGGAGCCGCTCGAACAGGTCCGCCACGACCGTGCCCAGCCCGGCCCCGGTCCACACCGCACCCAACCTCGTCACCTCGGGCAGCGCAGCGACATCGGCGGTAGCCGCGCTGAGCCGGGTGGCCAGCTCGATGAGCTCGTCCACCGAGGTGTCCGCATCGAAGGCCGGATGCAACCGGCTCAGGTCCTCGCACGCATCCGCGAACTCCGTGATGACACGGATCCGTGGTGGCACGTCGGCTGGCACATGCGCCCAGCCTGCCCCACCGGACAGTTGTTGCCAGGTGGCTCGCTGCGCCGCCGCGGTGACGAGCAGGTCGTGCAACTCATCTCGTTCGATCACCACGCCAGGGCGGACGAGTCGACGGGCCCTCGCCAGAAGTCGGCGACGGGTCATGGGCGGCATCGGCGTGGCCGAACGCTCACGGAACTCCCGGCTACCCGTGGCCACGACCAGGTCCGTCACCGGGATGTCGAAGGCCTCCGGTGCCAGCCGGTCGAGGGTGGCCTGCAATCCGATGAACAGCTCCTGGCGCGCGCGAAGTGCCGACAAGGTGATGGCCGGCGCGGTGCCCGTCATCGCAGCCAGTTCACCGATCGCGACCCGCACCCGATCACCGAGCGCGCCGGAGATCTCCTTCACCAGTTCGACTGCCCGCGCCGCGTCGGTCGGGGTACGCAGGGTCGCGTCCCGCCACGGGCTGGCCGCCGCCGCCTCGTCGGCGGCGCCGAGCACGACCGCGCGGGCGACCGCATTGATGGCTGCGGTCGCACCAGGGATCGGCAGCTGACCGGCGGCCCCGCCCGGCCACTCGGCCGTCAGGACGCGCGGCTCGTACTCGAAGCCGGCGAGCGCATTGAGGGCGTCCAGGCGAGAGACCTGCCACGGTGCCCGTGAACCGGTCAGGGCTTGGCGGGCGGCGGCGAACTCCGCCGCCGCGGCATCCCGAGCTACGGCTGCGTTCACGGCCGAATCAGTCGCCGAGCCAGTTGCCTGGTCGCCACCGTCGCCGGCTCGCCTGTCCGTCGACCGCGCGACCCGTGGCGTCACCTCGGACCCCGTGACCACGACCTCACCGACCCCGCCGACCAGGAGCCGTGCCACGACCGCCTCGCCTTGGGTTCGTGTCGTGGTCAGCAGGAGGCAGCGTCGTCCCGTGCTCGCGGCCAGCACCGCGACGGCGATGGCGATGGCCGTGCCGCCCGTCGCCGGCGGGGCATCGACGGCGACGTGGCGGCCCATCAGGACATGGCGCAACGACTCCCGCTGGTCGCAGTCCACCGCAACGGAGAGCACCTCGTCCATTGCGGCATCGAGCACCGCGGCCGCCTCCGGATCGATAGCCGCGTCCTCGCGTCGCCGCCGGGGCGTGGCGGTCACCGACACCGCGCCCTCGGGGACAACGGTCGCTGCGCCCACGGTCTCGTCGACACCCGGACCGGCGACAGCGGGATCGGTGCCTGGTGGCTCGGTGGTCGGGCGAGGAAGCGCAGCAGGCTCACCGGCATCCGGATCATCGGTGATCACGATTGCCGCGGGAGGGATGATCTGGGTCAGCACGTGATGCTCGCGCACCAGATCGGCCACTCGCGCCAGATCCTCCAGTGCCCGCTCGCTGTCCAGGGTCAGCGGCGCGATCACGAGTCGGCGACGGACCTCCAGCGGCAAGTCGGCGAGGCTCGCGCCGACAGCGTCGAGCGCGGCATACGGCTCGCGATCGGCGCTGTGATGGCCTCGCCCGCTCGGGTCCGGCGAGAAGCCGCGAGTGAAGTCCACCCCGTCAGGGCGGATCGAGGCCATCGCATCGACCAGGACCGGATTCAACAGCCACTCGCCCATCAGAGTCACGGCCGCGTCGTTGCCGCCCACCGGACGCACGGTGCAGGACTTCAGCAGCACCGGGACCTGCGCCTCGGCGATCTCGACCAGCCCTGCCACCAGATAGCCGCCGCGCAGCCCGCGGTCGTCGAGATCGGCGACCGCGAGCCGGAACCGCCGCACTCGCATCAGGTGGACCGGCCGGCTCTCACCGTCACGCAGCATCGCCGACAACGCCGCCGTACCGTGGTGCAACAGCCCGGCCACTCCCGGCACATGTCCGGCCGTCAAGTCGAGGCAGGACTGCCCCACCGCCCGTAGGTCATGCGTCCCGGTCGACTCCTGCGCCAACGTGGCCGCGGCCCAGGCGACCAGGTCGACGGCACCCGTCGGCGACGCAGTCGGCTGGGCAGGCACCAGGTCAAGGTATCCGCGGCCGGCCGGTCAACGCCTCAGCCGCAGCGGTATCGCCGCCGTGTCGGGTCCGGGGCCGGACGCCGGCTGACCGTCCGGCGTCACCCGGCCCACCGTGGGGATGGCGCCGGTCGTGTCATCGGCCTGCGCTTCGGGCGCCCCCTCGGCGGAGCGTCTGGGCTGTGGCATCGCATTGCCGACCAGACTGTCCCCGGCATGACGACCCATCGGAGCAGCCCTCGGGGCCGGTTCGGCCACAGCACACGCAATGACCACGAACAGCAGCAGCAGGTTGCGGGCGATCGTCGTGGGATGGTCGGTTAGCGACGCGATCGACACCGCGGCCAGTGCCGCGACCGCCCCGGCGGCGAGCAGCGAGCCGGCGGCGGCGCGGCGAGCCCCGGCGACAATGGCCAGCGCGAGCAGCGCGGTGATCACCACCGGCCCGAACGGGCCGACATCGATCAGCCAGTTGAGCCACAGATTGTGCGCGTGCGAGTAGGCGACGTCACCACCTGCCCCACGCATGACGTCGCCCGCGCGGCCATACCCGACGCCGTCGATTCCGCCTCGCCTCGCCGCGGCCAGCGCGGTGTCCCACAGCTCGCCGCGACCTGTGGCCCTGGCGAAGGCACCCGTCACCAGGGTGGCCAGCAACACCGTCACGAGGAGCACACCGGCCGCCACCGCTGCGGGGACGGCCGCGCCGGCGGGTCCCCAGCGGCGGGCCGCGAGGAGCACCAGCACACCGATGCCCACGACCAGCAGGGCGAACATGGCGGCCCGCGAGAACGTCACGACGAGGCCCACGGTGGCGACAGCGCCCAGTACCCAGCAGGCCGTCCGCAGTGAGCGCGAGGCGCTGTGCCGAATCAGCCCGATCGTCAACGGCACCGCCATGATCAGGTAGCCGGCCAGCAGATTGGGATTGGAGAACGTGCCGGTAGCCCGGAGCAGATCACCCGCGGCGCACTCCTCGGTGTTGGTCCATCCGGAACGGCAGAAGCCGGTCTCGACGCCCTGCGAGAACTGCTGCACGCCAGTTGCGCCAGCAACGAAGGCAGCCGCCAGCACGGTCAGCATGAGCAGGGGCCCCGCGCCGCGATGGCGGCGGATCACCCCCACGATCAGGTACATCACCGCGACTGCCGTCAGCAGCCGGCGCCAGTCGGCGAAGGGTTGGTCGGCCTGCAGCAAGGACCCGGCCGCCAATGCCACCAGAGCCAGCACGGGGATGTCGACGACGGTGGTGAACGTCGACGGGCGCGGCGCGGCGATCGCCAGTGCGACCAACCCGGCCAGGACGAGCAGCCGCTGCAGCGTCAGGACGTTGAGCAGAGGCACGCCGGGCACGAGCGGGTCATCCGGCAGGATCTGCACCCCGGTGTTGAGGATCACCAGGCACGCGGCTACGAGGGCGGCGGTGGTCAGGACCACGCCGCGACGCCCGGCGGCGTACTCCGGAGCCGATCCGGCCATGCGTCATCCCCATCCGGGCGGTGGTGTCGGGTCATGCACGTCGAAGGCTACTTCGAGGGCCGCCCGCAGCACGCCTTACTCTGGAATTGATGGATCGGCCTGACCCTGACCTGCTCGAGTCCGCTGCGGCTCACATGCGGCGCGGCGCTGTCCTGCTCCTCACCGGGGCCGGTATCAGCACCGACTCCGGCATTCCGGATTACCGGGGTCCCGATACGCCGCCGAGGCGGCCCATGACCTACAGCGACTTCACGTCCGGAGCCCCGGCTCGGCAGCGCTACTGGGCGCGCAGCCACGTCGGGTGGCGGCGGATCGACCGGGCGGTCCCGAACCGGGGCCACCGAGCGGTCGCGGCGCTGCAGGCTGCCGGCCTGGTCTCCCGCGTGATCACGCAGAACGTCGATCGGCTGCACATCGACGCGGGCAGCCGTGAGGTCATCGAACTGCACGGCCGCATCGACCAGGTGGTGTGCCTGGACTGCGGCGACCTCACACCGCGGGACCACCTGGACCGACGGCTCGGCGAATTGAATCCCGGCTGGGCGGACACCCATCCCGTTGCGGATGCCGACCTGGCGCCGGACGGTGACGCGGCCGTCGAGGACGTCAGCGGCTTTGTCGTCGCCGCGTGCGTGCGCTGCGGCGGGGTCCTCAAGCCGGACCTCGTGTTCTTCGGCGAGAACGTCCCGGTGGCCAGGGTCCAGGCGTGCTATAGAGAGGTGGCCGGGGCAAGCGCCCTGCTGGTCGCCGGTTCCTCGCTCACGGTGTTCTCGGGCCGCCGCTTCGTCCGCCGCGCCCACGATCTCGGCCTGCCGATCGTTGTCGTCAACCGTGGACCGAGCCGAGGTGATCCCTACGCCGACGTCCGGATCGAGGGTGGCTGCTCCACCGTGTTGACCGAACTGGCCGCCAGCCTCATACCGGTCACGGTGGGCCACCTGGGGTAGGCCGCTCGTGGCACCGGATCATTCGTCCGATGTATCGGTGACAACTGCGGGCCCAATCGGATGAAGTTCGCCACCTTGCTTCGCGACACACGCGATCACGCCTAGGGTGCTGCGATGCCGACCGCGACGCCTATGTTTCACATGCACTTCGACTCACCGGATCACGCCGAGGAGGCGCGCCGCTGTGAGGCCGCGTCCCTGGCAGCGACATTTGGCATTACGCAACAGGTGCTCGACGAGGCGTACGTCGGCTTCGAGGAGTACTCGGTCTTTCTCACCATTTCGGACGATACGGGCACCGTCCACGCCGCTGCCCGGGTCATCCTGCCTGGGCCCGCCGGCTTCATCTCCCTCGGCGAGCTACTCACCCACGGCTGGAACGTCGACGGTTACGCCCTTGCCCGCGAAACCGGGCTCGACCTGACCACCAGCTGGGAAATGTCCACCTTCTGCCGACGCCCGGACACGCCGGGCGGTAACCAGCGAGCACTGGCCATGATTCACGGCTTGAGTCTGGCGATGCGCGCCAATGGCGCCACCGTGCTGCTGGGCATCCTCAACGAGAATGTTCGCAGTTACCTGGAGATGTTCGGTCTGATGTTCACGACCTTCCCAGGAACCGTCCCCCTGCCCTATTACGGCAGCCCTGCCAGCACGCCCGTCTTCGCCCGGCACAGCGAGTTCCTCGACACCGCTCGCCGGCGCAACCCCGAGGGGTACCGCCTGGTGGCGATGGGCGTCGGGTTGGACGGGATCACGGTGCCGCCGCTGTCGGAGTTCGTCCTGCGGCGCTCGCGACGGATTGTCGACCTGGTGGCGCGTGAAGCCGCCGACCCGAGGTCCATCGTGAGTTGAGGGCGGCCGGGCCTGAGCTCAGGCCGCTGTCTCCCCGTTCCCGCGCAGGTCGATGTGGTGTTCGGCCGTCCAGCGCTTCAGCCAGGGTTCGAACGCGTCGACGGGCATGGGCGGCGAGACGTGGTAGCCCTGCAACAGGTCGATGTCCAGCGCCGCGAGGGCGAGGACGGTCTCGTTGTCCTCCACGCCCTCGGCAACCAGTCGGAGCCCCATCGCGTGTGCCATCTGCCGGGTCGAGTCCACGATGACGTGGCTGCGGGTGTCGTGAAGCATGGTGGAGACGAAGGACCGGTCGATCTTCAGTTCCTGCACCGGCAGGTCCCTGATGTAGGCCAGGGACGAGAATCCGGTGCCGTAGTCGTCGATGGCGGTCTGCACGCAGTGGTTTCGCAATTGTTGCAGCCTCTCGCGCGCCAGACCCGGGTCGGCGACGAAGGAGTCCTCGGTCACCTCGACCAGCAGCGTCTCCGGGGGCAGCCGTGCCTGATCGATCGCGCGGAACAACTTGGGCAGCAGACTGGGACTGAGCAGTTCCGGCGGCGCGCAGTTGAACGAGACCCGTAGTTTCAGGCCGCGTCTCGACCATCTCGCCGCATCGACGATGACCCGGTTCATGACGACATCGGTCAACGCGCCCATCAGGCCGGACCGGCGGGCGATCGGCAGGAACTCCATGGGCGATATGAGCCCCCGCTCGGGATGCTGCCATCTGACCAGTGCTTCGGCTCCGGTCACCCGCATCGACTTCGTGTCGACCTGCGGCTGGTACCAGATGACCAGTTGGTCGGTCGCGATTCCCGCCCGGAGCTGCTCCGCGAGTTCCAGCCGCTCCCTGGTGAAGAGGTCCCGCTCCGGGTCGTAGACCAGCGCACCGGCGCGGGTGTTCTTGGCTTCGTACATCGCGACATCGGCGCGGCGCAGCAGATCGGCCGCGCGGGTGTCCGCTGCCATCCGCGCCGTCACGCCGGCGCTCGCCCGAAGTGTGATCTCCAGGCCATCCACCGTCAGCGGCTGCAGCAGGGCCTCACGGGCACGGCGTGCCAGCGAGAGCAGTTCGTCGCCGTCATCGCGGCGGACCACCACGGCGAACTCGTCCCCGCCGAGCCGTCCCACCAGGCCGGAGGAGGGCATGTACTCCGGCAGGCGCTGGCCGACCTCGTACAGCACAGCGTCGCCGGCGTTGTGCCCGAGGCTGTCGTTGACCTCCTTGAACCCGTCCAGGCCCAGCAGCAACAGGCCCAGCGGTTCCTTGCCCGCGATCCGTCGCTGCAGGTCCGCGAGGATGGCCCGGCGGTTGGGCAGCCCGGTCAGGTCGTCGGTGAGGGACAGTCTCAACGCCTCCCCCGCCTCGCGCGCCTGACGCAACGCCAGCATGAGTCTGGCACCCACTGCGGCCAAGGTGATGACTGCGGGAACCGTCAGGTACATCGCGCCGCTGCCCGCAGGTCGCACGAGCAGCACCAGAACGGCGATACCGGCCGCCGCCACAATCATGATGTTCCGGCCCCCTGCTGCGCCCGCCGCCGCCCGCTGACGAGGCCGACAGGACGCTTCGACCAGCAGGGCGAATCCCACCCCGTAGAACAGTTGGGAGAACTGGTTGGACGCGTAGGACAGCGAACCGTTCTGCTGGGCGTGCAGGCTCAGCGCCACGCTGATGACCTCAGCCGACAACAAGGCGACGAACCCGGAGGCCAGCACTACGGACAACCACGATTTGGGGCGTGATCGCAGCATGACCTGGCTGATGACCAAGCTGAAGAGCACGATGTCGAGCATGGGGTAGAACAACAGCAGGCCGAGCAGCGGGCCGGACTGTGGGAACACCGCCGCCAATGGCACAACCAGGGCCAGGCCGAGGACGCACAGTGTGCCGCCCAGGACGACGACAGAATCCAGCCACAGCGCCGTGGCGCGGAGGTCCGGCTTCCTCACATCCAGCAGCAGGAACACCGCCAGCAACATGTACGAGGGCACGAACAGCGCTTCGGCCACCGACGGGAACGTGATGTCGGAATAGCTCTGCGACGTGTTGAGCATGGCCGACCCGGCGCCCCACAGCACGAGGGCGATGGTCATGACGAGGACGGCTTTGCGACGCCGCCGCGAGACGGCTGCGGTGATGATCAACCGGACCAGCAATGCGGCGAAGAAGGCCAGGGTGGTGGTCTGCAATAGATCCGGCGGTGTCGGCGCGCCACTGAGGCCGTGCTCCGCGAGGTAGATCAAGCCCGCCGCTCCGAAGATGGACCACGGCAGCAGCCCCAGCGCCAGTTGACCGTAACGCCGGGCATCTGGCTGGACGACGACGCCCGAGGCGAGCGCCACCCATCGACCTGCCACTTCATGGTAGTCGGCTCAACAGGTGAGGATCTTGAGTCGAGGCGGCATCAGATCGGGCAAGCACCGGCCGGGTACGTCACGGTCAAGACGGCACCGGGCCCACCGTCGAACCGATCTCCCGCCCTCACCTGCCCTCCGGTCCGCCGAACGGCGGAGCGGACGATCGCCAGCCCCAGCCCGCTGCCACCCGACCCGCCCGATCGTGACTCGTCCAGGCTGGTGAACCGCTCGAAGACCCGTGTGCGCTGCTCGGCCGGAATGCCCGGTCCATCGTCGGTGACCACCATCGTGATCTCGGTCCCCGACTCGACCACGCTGACCGTGACCCGCGACGCGGCGTACCGGACGGCGTTGTCCAGCAGATTGCGCACGACGATGCCGAGCATTCGGGCGTCCACGTGCAATTGCGCGGCGCAGACGCCGCTGACATCGAGCGTCACGGCGGCCGGAACGGCCAGCGCCGCCGCCTCCGCAAGGACGACGTCGTCGAGGTCCACCGCCTCGCCTGGGGACGGCGCGGACGCGCCGTCCAATCGAGCCAGCGTGAGCAGCGCGTCCACGAGGTCGGCCAGCCGTCTGGCGGCGCGCAGGTGGGCGGCTCTGGTACGCGAGGCGTCGACCGTGTCCGGGTGCGCCTCGTCGACCTCCAGCTCGGCGATCATGCGGGCGAGCGGCGTGCGCAGTTCGTGCGAGGCGTCGGCCACGAACCGGTCCTGGCGCTCACGCGACGCCTCCAGCCGGGCCAGCATGGCGTTCATCGTCAGCGCGAGACGATCGATCTCGTCGCCCGTGCCCGGCACCGGAACCCGCCGGTGCAGGTCGGATGCGGTGATCTCGGCGACCTCCGAGCGGATCGCCTCGACCGGACGCAGCGTGCGGCCGACCAGCCACCAGACCAGCGTGGCGACCCCGACGACGACGACCGGCAGTGCCCCCACCAGGAGCCAGGCCAGCTCCCGGGAGGCCTCGGCGACGTTCTGACGAGCCGCCGGATCCGCCGCGGCCAGGTCGTCGCGCAACAGTTCGCGTTGCGCCAGCACCACCACCGCGCCGACCGCCACGAGGATCACCGCCGTGACTGCCACCGCGATCACCGTGACCCGCAGCCGCACACCGCGGCGCAACACTGCGCCGGGCCGCTCAGCCATCGCGCAGCCGGTAGCCGGCGCCGCGCAGCGTCTCGATCCACGCCTCGTCACCATTCGGATCGAGCTTGGTGCGCAAGCGACGCACGTAGACCTCGACGATGTTCGGGTCACCTTGAAAGTCCGATTGCCACACCCCGTCGAGCAGCTCGCGCTTGGCCACCACGGTGCCGCGGCGCCTGGCCAGGTAGGCGAGCACGTCGAACTCGCGCGCCGTCAGGCGTACCCGCCGGCCGGCGACCGTGACGGTGCGGCGGGCCAGATCCAGGCTCACGGCGCCGAAGCGCTCAGGTGGAGCGGGCGCGGCGGCACCGCGTCGTAGCAGCGCTCGGATCCGGGCCAGCAGGATGCGGTAGGAGAACGGCTTCGTGAGGAAGTCGTCGGCTCCCGCCTCGAAGGCGTCGGTCTGGTCCAGCTCGCCGTCCTTGGCGGTGAGGACGAGGATCGGCGTCCAGTCGCCCGCCGAGCGCAGCTCCGAGCAGATCCGATACCCGTTGCGGCCGGGCAGCATGAGGTCGAGCACCAGCAGGTCGAACTTCCCTTCGCGGGCCAGCCACAGGCCCTCCTCGCCGTCGTGGGCGGTCTCGACCGAGAAGCCGTCGGCGACCAGGCCGCGGGTCAGAGCCGCCGACAGGGCGCGGTCGTCCTCGACCAGCAGGAGCTTCACCCGGCCATGGTGACGGGCCGGCGCTGAATCCGGCCTGAACGCGGCCGTTCAGATGAGGTTCAGCGAGCCCGAGGCATGGTGTCGGCAGCCGGGCGCTGCGCTCGGCAGTCATCCCTATTGGAGGAAACATGTCCCGTATCTCTCGCCGTACCGCCGCCATTGCCGCGGCAGGCCTCGTCCTGCCGGCCGCAGTGGTCGGTTTGAGCGCTGCCGCTCAAGGCGACACCGACACCCCGATCACCGGCGACGCCCTGTCACGGGCCGGCGACGCCGCTCTCGCCGAGACCGGTGGGGGGAGCGTCACCGGTACCGAGGTCGGTGACGAGGAGAGCTACTACGAGGTCGAGGTCACCCTGGCGGACGGGTCGCAGGTCGACGTGCAGCTCGATGAGTCGTTCACCGTGGTCAGCCAGAAGGCCGACGACGAGACCGATCGCGACTGACCCGGCTGAATCGCGGCTGAATCGCCGTCGCGGCGCGTTCAGAGTGGGTTCAGTTGCCGGTCGCGAGGCTCGTGCCATGAGCAGATCCCGAGCAGTTGCGACCGTAGCCGTGCCTTCCATCCTCCTGACCCTGGCGGCCTGCGGGGGCGCCGCCGACACCGCAGGCCCGGCCACCGGGTCGCCGCCTGCATCGTCCGCCGCCGGCGCGTCCCCCGTCGTCGATCCCGGCGACGGCGGCAACTACTCCCCCGCCATTGACCCCGCTGCCTTCGGCGGACCGGTCGACAACCCGTACCTGCCGTTGCTTCCTGGCGCCCGCTGGGTGTACGAGGGCAGCAGCGATGGCCAGGACGAGCGGATCGAGGTGGTGGTCACCGGCGACCGTCGGACGGTCGCCGGTGTCGAGACCTACGTGGTCCGCGACACTGTCTACCTGGCCGGGGAGCTCATCGAGGACACCTACGACTGGTACGCCCAGGACGACGAGGGCAATGTCTGGTACTTCGGAGAGGCGGTCGAGGACTACGAGAACGGGGTCGTGGTCTCGCGCGCCGGGTCGTGGGAGGCGGGCGTGGACGGTGCCCTGCCGGGCATCGTGATGCCCGCCGCTCCCGAGCTGGGTCGGGCGTACCGACAGGAGTTCCTCGCCGGGCAGGCCGAGGACCTGTTCGAGATCATCGCCACCGACGACACCATCAGCGGGCCGACCGGCGATTACACCGACGTCGTGTCGACCCGCGACTGGACGCCGCTGGACCCGGACGTGATCGAGGAGAAGCACTACGCCCCGAACATCGGGAAGGTGCAGGAGGAGAAGGTCGCCGGCGCCGAGGCCCTCGTGGCCCTGGTGGAGTTCACGCCGGGCTCCTAGCCGCAGTGGGGTCTTTGCTGAGAGGGGGCGCACGCGGGTGGCGTCGAGCACGCCGGTAGGCCGTACTATCTCTTCGTCATGCCGTCGGGCACGCGGGCTGCAGGCCGACCGGCGTCGTGGCTCAGGGGATATCGCATCAGTTTCCTCAGGCGAAGCAGACAACTAAAGATCGCTGGCCCCCGTAGCTCAGGGGATAGAGCACCTCTCTCCTAAAGAGGTGGCGCAGGTTCGAATCCTGCCGGGGGCACGTCACAGATCTGCAAAATCGGAACGTAGCAGCATGGCAACTCGTTGTGACGGCCACGTACCCCATGAGGTGAACGGCGCCGGCCCCGTTGGGGGTCAGCGCCGTTCAGTAGTCAGGGCGGATCATTCCGAGAGCGGGCATCGAGATACGCGAACCCGAGCGGAGCGCACACCGCCGATGCGTCAGCCACGGTCCCGAACTTTGGACCCTCTGACGGATCGATCCTCAGGGACCCGGGGGCAGTGACCTTCCCGATGCGGGAAGCGGCAGGAAGCCCCACTCCTGCGCCTCGTAGGTCAGGTATGCCACAGGCAGTGGCGATCCGGCCTGCTTACTTAGGTCGAGGATCTGTCCGATAGCTTGGCGTAGCCGGCCTGGATTGGGCTGCGGTGCCTGCGCCTCCTTGGTGATCTCGTCGATGGCGGCCCTTGCCTGCGGCTGGGAGTCACCAAATCGGCCAGGTTCGGGTAGCACCATGGCGACCAGCTCACGCAGCGGTGCAGGATCGGCACCGACGTTCACGCGCTGCGTGACCTCACCGTTGCCGATCGCGTCCGGATCTGCCGATGAGCGAGTGGCCTCTTGTGTTTGATGAGGTCGACCCGAGCGCCCGCGACGTGCTGAAGCGAGAAGGACGAAGGGACTGCGACGGCTCGCGTGCTGCCGATAGCCTGAGGGCATCACGGCGGTGGGGCTCGCCTTCAACCGCGGCAGATGCCGCCAACAGTCCCTGGTCTCGACGCGAGTCTGGAGGCTGCCGTGATCCGTCACCCAGACCTCCTGGAGGCCCATCCGGCCGCCGCGTCCCGCGCCGCTCACGGTGGGTGGCGTCCGCAAGGAGGAGGGCAATCCTGATGGGTGTTTCGGACACGTCATTCGCGATCACGGGACTGTCGGCGCTGGAGATCCTGGACTCACGGGGCAACCCGACCCTGCGCATCGATGTCGAGCTGGCCTCGGGCGCGCACGCCCAGGCCGGGGTGCCGTCCGGCGCCTCGACGGGCAGCCGTGAAGCGGTCGAGCTGCGTGACGGGGACAAGGCCCGCTATGGCGGCAAGGGTGTGCTGGGCGCGGTCGCAAACGTCAACGGGGAGCTGGCTGACCTGGCCCGTTCGCGCACGTGGGCGTCGCTGGCCGAGCTCGACGCGGCAATGATCGCCGCCGACGGCACGGAGAACAAGGCACGCCTGGGCGCGAACGCGATCGTCGGGGTGTCGATGGCCATGGCCCGCGCAGTGTCCGGGACCACGCCGTTGTTCCGGTTCATGCAGCCCGACGGCGCCCAGCCGCGCCTGCCGGTGCCGCACTTCAACGTCCTCAACGGAGGCGCACACGCCCCGAACTCCCTGGACTTCCAGGAGTTCATGATCGCCCCAATCGGCGCATCGTCGATGCCCGAGGCCGTGCGAGCCGGCGCTGCGGTGTACAGCAAGCTCCGTGGCCGGCTGCAGGAGGCTGGCTTCGCCACCGGTCTGGGTGACGAGGGCGGTTTCGCCCCGGACATCACCCGGCCCGAGGACGTACTCGATCTGCTGGTCCGCGCCATCGGGGCCGCCGGTTACAAGCCGGGACGGGAGGGGGTCGCGATCGCCCTGGACCCGGCCGCGAGCGAGTTCTACTCCGACGGCGCCTACCACGTGGCGGGCGAGACGCTCACGTCCGGCGACATGGTCGAGCGGTACGCCGCGATGGTGAGCGACCACCCCGTCTGGTCCATCGAGGACGGCCTTGCCGAGGACGACTGGGACGGCTGGGCCACTCTGACCGCCCGGCTGGGCGGCACCACCCAGATCATGGGCGACGACCTGTTCGTCACCAACCCGGCGATCATCACCGAGGCGATCGAGCGCGGCGTCGGCAACTGCGCCCTGATCAAGCTCAACCAGATCGGTACCGTGACCGAGACCCTCGAGGCCATGCGCCTGTGCCGGGAGGCCGGCTACACCCAGATGGTCTCCCACCGGTCGGGGGGGCCCGAGGACTCCTTCATCGCCGACCTGACCGTCGCCACCGGCTGCGGCCAGCTGAAGTCCGGCGCCCCCGCGCGTGGGGAACGCGTCGCGAAGTACAACCGCCTCCTGGAGATCGCCGCGACCAACGACCTGCCATACGGCCTCGCCTGAGCAGAACGAGACCCCGGGGCGGATGCATCTGCACTCGCCCCGGGGGCGTCTCGGTTGCAAACCAGGAGGGCGGCTACGCTCGCCCGGATCTGCCGCGCCCGGCTCGACGAGCGCTGGGTGATGCTGCCATGCTCTTGACAGGCAAGCAGCAACTTGCATACTGGTCGGGTGGACGCGGACGCCGACCTGTTTAAGGCCATCGGCGACGCGACGCGACGAACCATCCTCGACGAGCTGAGCGACAAGGGCGGTCAGACGCTCTTCGAGATCTGCGGCCGGCTCGCCATGAAGCACGACGTCGCATCCACGCGCCAGGCCATCTCCCAACACCTCGCGGTGCTGGAACAGGCCGGCCTGGTGCACACCCGGCGCCAGGGCCGGTACAAGTTCCACCACATAGACACGGGCCCGCTGCGCTCGATCGTCGGGCGGTGGTCCATCGACCGAGAGGAACCGAACCTGTGATCCGCATCAACATCACCAGCGTCTTCGTCGACGACCAGGCTAAGGCGCTCGCCTTCTACACCGAGAAGCTGGGGTTCATGAAGAAGGCCGACGTGCCCGTCGGCGAGGCACGCTGGCTCACCGTCGTCTCCCCGACCGACCCGGACGGCGTCGAGCTCCTGCTCGAGCCGGACAGCCACCCGGCGGCCGGACCGTTCAAGGAGGCGCTGGCCGCCGACGGAATCCCGTTCACCCAGTTCGCCGTCGACGACGTATTCGCCGAGGCTGAGCGGCTCAAGGGACTGGGCGTGGCGTTCACCCAGGACGCGACGGACATGGGGCCGGTAGTCACCGCGGTCCTCGACGACACCTGCGGCAACCTGATCCAGATCGCCACGATGAAGTAGTCGCGGGCGCCCGCACTCGACGGCGAGGGTGGACACACGCGCCGCCCTCAGGATGCGCGCTCATAGCGGCGTCGAGGGCGGCTATGCTCGCCCGGACATGCCGCGCTCCGCGCTTCGGGTGCTGCGGGGCTCGGTGCCCGGTTGGCGGATGCTCGACCCCGACAACCACTCCGGAGTTCTTGCCCATCCCCGCGATCGGTGAGCAGTGGCGGGCTGATCCTTTGCGCTTGGCGGTCGCCGGGTACCTGGCCCGGTACCGCGGTGAGACGCGGCGCCATGCCGAGTCCGACCTGCGCGCGTTCCTGACCTGGTGCCAGGAACGTGGCCTTGAGCCGCTGGCCGCCCGGCGGCCCCACCTCGAGCTGTACGTGCGGTGGATGCAGGAGACCCGCCGCTACGCGGCCTCGACGGTCTCGCGGCGGATGTCCGTCGTGGGGGGCTTCTACCGCACCTGCGTGATCGACGAGCTCCTCGAGCACTCGCCAGCGGAGTATGTTCGCCGTCCCAAAGTCCCACCCGAGTCACCCACCCTCGGCCTGAGTCACCTGCAGCTCGAGGCCCTGCTGACCACCTCGCGGACCTCCGCCAACCGGTGCGACTTCGCCCTGGTGTGCCTGCTCGGGCTCCTCGGGCTGCGGATCTTCGAAGCCTGCGCGACCGACATCACCGACCTCGGCGAGGAACACGGCCACCGCGTCCTGCGTGTGGTCGGCAAGGGCCACAAGGTCGTCCTGGTCCCACTGCCCCCGGCCGTTGCCCGCTCCGTGGACCGCGCCACCGCGAACCGCACCGACGGGCCCCTGCTGCTGAACACGGTGGGCCGTCGTCTGGACCGCCACGCGGGCACCCGGCGCCTACGGCACCTCGCCGAGGACGCCGGCGTCCACCTACCGCGCATGCACCCGCTCATGCTGCGCCACACCTACGTCACCACCATGCTCGACGCCGGCGTGGACCTGCGCGACGTCCAGATCGCCGCCCGCCACGCCGACCCCCGCACCACCATGCGCTACGACCGCGCCCGCACCACCCTGGACCGACACCCCAACTACATCCTCGCCGCCTACATGGCCTCAGGAACATGACCCCCCAGGGTGCTTCGTGCTCGCGCTGTAGCCGAGCGCATCCCAATCCGGTACCGTCTTGGTATGAGCACCCAGATCGCCGTCCGACTCTCAGATGACCTGGTCGCGTTCGTTGACGGCCTCGTCAGTCACGGTGAAGCAACCAGCCGTGCCGCCGTAGTGTCCCGTGCCCTCGAGCGCGAGCGTCGTCGCAAGATCGCCGAACGAGACGCAGCCATCCTCGTCCGCGCAGGCACGGACCCCGACCTCGATTCGCTCGCGCACTACGCGGCCGGCACCGCGATAGACGACCTCGACTGATGCGACCGATCCACACCGCACGCCTGGACAAGACGCGACCAGTGCTGATCCTCACCCGAGAGATCGTTCGCCCCCACCTGAGCCGGGTCACCGTCGCGCCCATCACCAGCACCGTGCGCGGCCTGTCCACCGAGGTGCCGGTAGGCCGAGCCAACGGACTCGATCACGACAGCGTCGTCAGCTGCGACAACATCGTCACCATCCCCGTCACCGCGCTCGGGCACCAGGTCGGCTTCCTCCTGGCCGACCAGGAAGCCGCGCTGGGCGAGGCAATCCGAGCCGCATTCGACCTCGACTGAGCACGCCGACGGCACCTCCCCCCCGCACGGTCATAGCCGCCCCGTTGAACCCTCGCGCAGCGTGAGCGTCGGCGCGGAACGCCGGCAAGTGGTTGCCCAGGTCCGGGCCATACAGGTGGACGCAGTAGTGGCGAAGGAATACCCGGAATCCGTACGCCTCGTCGGACTCACCGACCAGGTCTTCGGCGTCAGCAACGGCGATCCCCACACCGCGGCACAGGCCCGGGAAACCCTCGGAGAGGCTGGTGGCGACTGCGCGTGCGTCGTCCCTGTCCAGCCCCGCCGTGAGCAGATCGACGTCCGACCTCCCTGGCTGCGCCTGCCCGGTGGCGACGGACCCGTACAGGTAGACCGAGACCTGACTCCGTGCCGACAGTTCCTCCACGGCAGCTGCGATGAGGGGTTCGAACACACCGGGGACCCTGGACCGAGCGGCGCCGGTGACGATCGTGCCGTCCGGCGCGATCCCTTCACGTGGGTCGAGCATCCAAGGATCCCCCTCGTCGGCGTCCTCTGACCTCGGCCCTGCCACCGTATCCGGCCGGCCGACCAACGCACGCTCATGCCGCGCTCCGGGCGGCTACGCTCGCCCGGACATGCCGCGATCCGGGCGCCAGCCCACGTCCACCGACTACTCACCGTTAGCAGCAGACGTGGGTTGCCGGGCCCGCCCGCCGTCGCACGTCCCGAGTGCTTCGCGTCCCCGACCGTCTGCACATTTGGCGTACCCGACTCTGCACCGGGACCCGTGTGACCGGCCGATGACGGTAGAGCAGGTTTGGGGCCGGCCCGCCATTGCTGAGCTGCGAGACCGGCTGGCCACGGCGGACGGACCGCACGAGATGCTGACGCTGCTCGAGGAGAAGCTCATGCGACGGCTGTGCGAGACCGCCGGCCTGGGGCTGGTCCGCCATGCGAGCAGCGTCATCGCGGCGACCAGCGGGGCGGTGGCGATCGGCGACCTGAGCGTGGCAGCCGGTGTCAGCGGCACCCATCTGGCACAGCGGTTCAAGGAGCTCATCGGCGTCTCGCCGAAGCGGCTGGCCCGCACCTACCGCGTCACCGCCACGGTGTTCGCGATCAACCCCGCCGGACCGATCGACTGGGGCGACCTTGCCGGTGGGGCAGGCTACTTCGACCAGGCCCACTTCGGCCACGAGTTCCGGGCGTTCACCGGGCTCACGCCGACCCGGTACGTCGAAGTCCGGCGGCGGTTCCTGCGCGAACATCCGGCCACGCGCTGGACGGCTGGCCGCTGCCGGCCGATTGATTTCTTACAAGAGCGACAGCTCACGACACGCTGCTTTGGGGTACCCCAAAGCAGAGGAGAGCCCGTGGGCAAGGTGGTCATGTACAGCTCGGTGTCGGTGGACGGCTTCGTCGCGGACGAGAATGACCAGCCCACCGCTGTTCGACTGGTTGTCCAACGGTGACGTCCCGTTGGACGAGAGCGGCGAGGTGAAGGTGTCGCAGACGTCCTACGACTACACCCGGCCGTACTGGGACCAGATCGGGGCGACAATCGTCGGCCGCCACGTCTCGACATGACGGACGGCTGGGACGGGAAGCCTCCGGGCGGGATCGACCACGTGGTCGTCGTGACGCACCGGCCGGAGCCCGAGGGCTGGGACCCCGAGGCGCCGTTTCACTTCGTCGACGGCGTCGAGGCAGCCGTGGCCAAGGCGCAGGAACTTACGGGTGACCGCATCGTCGAGGTCGCCGCTGGCGACGTCGGTGGCCGGGTGCTTGCCGCGGGCCTGATCGACGAGGTGCGCATGGACGTCGTACCCGTCGTGTTCGGGTCCGGCAAGCGCTACTTCGGGTCGGTCCATGCGCAGCACCTGTTGGAGGATCCTGACGTCGTGATTCAGGGCAACCGGGTGCTTCACCTGCGCTACCGGGTGCGCCGTTGACCGATCTGAGCGGGTCCGCGAAGAAGTCCACTGCGGGCGCTGACACTCCATCAATACCCGGGTTGACAGATCTATTTCGCTGCCGTCCGCAATTAGCCTATGCGTGATGGTCGCTGGTCGGGAACGGGACCGGGTGGTAGCTGGGCCTCGACCAGTGCGGCTTCGAGGTCAGCGAGGCGCTTGTCGAGGAAGCGGTTGTTGGAACGCGCGGCCTGGAGTTTTGGCTCGATGCTGCGGTTCTGATCGGTGAGCTGGCGAACGCGCTGTTTGAGCGCCGTGTTCTCGATGGCGAGGCTGGTCGCCGTCGCCGCCCCCGCCGTACTGTACGGACCCCACTGGGCCGCCCTGACCGGCTCCTTCGGACTCGGCGGCCTACTCGCGGGTCGGATCCGGCTCGACCACCCCACCACCGCGGCAATCGCCGCCGCGGCCATGACCGCAGCGGGGCTGGTCCTCTCCCTCAGCACGCACCTGCTCGTCGTGATCGCCGCACAGATCGTTCTCGCACTGCTCCTCGTCGTGGTCGGCATCCACGCAGCACAACGCCTCCATGATTGCGTGCCCTCCACCGTCCGAGCTGGGGTCGCCTCCGGAGTCAGCACCCTCACCTGGATCGCCTTCCTTCCCCCGGCCCTGGCGTTCGGACTCCTCGCCGACCAGCACGGCATCAACACCAGCGGATGGATCATCGTCGCGCTCACCCTGATCGCCGGTGTGCTGATCGTTGCCATGGCCGCCTCGCGCACCTCCCCCGCGCGGTGCACGGCACTTCCTCCCCCGTCGTCCTCAGGCGACCTGGCCGAGCTCGCGACGGACGCCGCCTGATCCACGCCCAAGAACACCAGGGTGTCGCGGTGGCGATGCCTCCGGCATCGAGATCTAACCCGTCAAACACCTTGGACGAGCCCCCGGCACGGTCGGGCTCGGCCCAGACCCTATCCGGGCGGATTCTTGGCCGTTCGCACCTGAACGCTCGGCTGGCGCATGCTCCCTGCATGCTTCCGACGACCACCGACCTCAGCGTCACCGCTGCGCGTGCCCTCCTCGCCTGCGGCGCCATCGCCCCCGACGGGACCAGTCCGGTGATCACCCCGATCACCGGTGACGTCATCGCCACGATCGGCCGGCCCGGCCGCGCCGAGGTCACGGCTGCGATCGAGGAGGCACGCGGAGCGTTCACCATGTGGCGGACGACACCGGCGCCCGTTCGCGGCACGCTGGTCAAGCGATTCGGCCAGCTGCTGGATCAGCACAAGGCGGACCTCGCTCAGCTGATTACGCTCGAGGTGGGGAAGATTGGCTCCGAGGCGCTCGGCGAGGTCCAGGAGATGATCGACATCTGTGACTACGCCGTCGGGCTGTCCCGGAGCATGGCCGGCCGAACACTGCCGTCCGAGCGGCCCGGGCATCGGCTCTTCGAGACGTGGCACCCGCGCGGCGTGGTCGCAGTGATCTCCGCCTTCAACTTCCCGGCCGCGGTGTGGGCATGGAACACCGCGGTGGCGCTGGTCTGCGGTGACACCGTCGTCTGGAAACCCTCCGAGCTCACCCCGCTGACCTCACTCGCCTGCGCTGCGATCCTCGACCGGGCGATCGCCGAGACGGGCGCGCCGGGTGGCGTCCACCGACTCGTCCTCGCCGAGCGTGCCGATGCCGACGCCCTGCTCGACGACCCGCGAGTAGCCCTCGTCAGTGCGACCGGTTCGGAACGGATGGGCCGCGAGATCGGGCCACGCGTCGCCGCCCGGTTCGGGGCGACCCTGCTCGAGCTCGGCGGCAACAACGCCGCCGTGGTCGCGCCGTCCGCGGACCTCGACCTCGCCGTTCGGGGCATCACCTTCTCCGCCGCGGGCACGGCCGGGCAGCGCTGCACGACCATGCGACGGCTCATCGTCCACGAGTCCGTGATCGACGACCTGCTCGCCCGGCTCGTGCCGGTCTTCGAGAACCTGCGGATCGGCGATCCCAGCGACCCGAGCGTCCTGGTCGGCCCCCTCATCAACGAAGCCGCCTACCAGCGGATGCAGGCGGCTCTCGCGTCGGCCGTCGCCGACGGTGGCACGGTCCTCGTCGGCGGTGACCGCCGGCCCAGCACCGGCGCCGCCTACTACGTGCGCCCGGCGATCGTCCGGATGCCCGCCCAGACCGATATCGTGCGGCGCGAGACCTTCGCGCCCCTGCTCTACGTCCTGACGTACCGCAGCGTCAAGGAGGCAATCGCGGTGCACAACGACGTCCCGCAGGGCCTTTCGTCGAGCATCTTCACCCTCGACCAGCGCGAGGCGGAGATCTTCCTGTCGGCCGCGGGGTCGGACTGCGGGATCGCGAACGTCAACATCGGGACCTCCGGAGCGGAGATCGGCGGCGCCTTCGGCGGGGAGAAGTCGACCGGCGGGGGCCGGGAGTCCGGTTCGGACGCCTGGCGCGCCTATATGCGCCGAGCCACGAACACCGTGAACTACTCCACCGAGCTGCCACTCGCCCAAGGCGTGACGTTCGCATGAGCCGACACGTGTCAGGCGAGGAGACGGCCCAGGCCGTGCATGCCCGGTCCCGGGCTGGGTACTAACTCATCACCTGCAGAACTACCCGGGAGGCGTACATGGCTGAAGAGCTCGACAAGGGCGACCACGTGACGTGGAAGTCACACGGTCATACCGCCGAGGGCACGGTGGAGAAGGAGATCACGGAGGACACCGAAGCAGCCGGGCGCACCGTCCGGGCGTCCACGGACGACCCGCAGTACCTGGTCCGCAGCGAGAAGTCCGGCGGTCGGGCCGTCCACAAGCCGTCCGCGCTGAAGAAGACGTGATGGGGATCGCCACCGGGTAGGTGGCCGTCAGCTCGGCCGGGCGAGCGCCTCGACGCGCACCTGGGACAGCGGCCGCCAGACCAGCGCAGAGATCACGACCATGAGAGCGAACGCCGCCCAGAACGGTGCTGCCAGTCAGAACTTCTGCGCGACGATTCCGCCGAGCAGCGCGCCCACCGCCGAACCGCCCACCGAGGCCAGCAGATAGACACTCGTGACCCGGCCGAGCAGGGGTGCCGGGGTGGCCTGCTGCCGAACCGTCGTCGACACCGTGCCCCACACCATGGCGTGGACACCGAAGACGATCACGACCGCGCCGGCCACCCACACGCTCTTTGTCACGGCCAGCGCGAGGTGCGTCAGGGTCTCGATCACCAGGCCAACCCGGAGCAGCCATACCGCGCCGACGCGTGCACTCAGCCGGCCATAGACCAGCGGCCCGATGAGGGCACCCACCAAGGTCACCGCCAGCATCAGGCCGAACCTGTCGGCGGGCAGCCCCAACCGTTTCTGCGTGAACAGCACCCAGGTAGCGAACGCCCCGACATAGGTGATGTTCATGAACAAGATGGCCGGGGCGAGGGTGCGGAGCCCCCGATGACGCCACAGCCACCGCAAGCCCTCCCCGATGTCGTCGCGAACGCTGCGCCTGGCGACACCCGCTGCCGACCGCTCCGGAGCCACTGGCCGGGCAAGACGAGACAGTAGGACCGCCGCGCCCAGCACGAGGACGACGTGGACCCCGAACGGCATCGCTGCACCAGCAGCGAACAGGAAGGCCCCGATCGGTGGCCCCAGCAATTCGCTGGTGACGATCAAGGTCGAGAACAGCCGGGAGTTCGCGTCCCCGATCCGCGATGACTCCACGGACGTGGCGACGAGCGCGCTGGAGACGCTGTCGCCCAGCGTCTCGCCGGTGCCCAGCAGGAACAGCACACCGTAGACCAGCGGCAACGGCCAGCGGCTCCCGGCTGATCGTGGCCACCAGCAGTGGCCCCGCGGTCAGCAGGATGTCGTCGCCGAGGTTGGACGCCGCGGCGGCCGCCCAGAGGTATCGGAAGTCCCCGCGCAGGTGCGGCGGGAGCAACCGGTCGCCGAGGCCGACCGGGAGGCGGCGCACGACGAGCATCGATGCCATGCCGCCGCTGGCGGCGCCGCCTCACATCCGCCCGGTCCTCAGCCCCGCCAGTACGACTTGGCGAGCGAGAACGCGGGCTCACCGCACTTCTTGCCGAGATCGCTCGACGGGACGTCATCCATCGACCGGTGACTCCCGCCGTAGTGCCGTGAGGTACCGGCCTCGTCCGCAGCACCGCTCAGGCCGAAGCACATCGTGACGTCCGTCACGAGCAACCGGGCTGTGGCGGCGGGAGGCCCACCGCGCGAAGACGTTCCAATGGAGTCACACCACAATGGCGGCGAGGGCGACGCGCGTGATCCTGTGTTCGGCGACTGTCGGAGGTGGTGCTGAATCAGAAGTGGGGGACGATTTCCACTCGCCGATTGACCGCACGGTCGGCGTCGGTGGTTTCTGGGGTGATCAACGGCTCGCCCTCCCCCACTCCGGTGATGGAAAGACGCTCAGCAGGAACACCGCGCGCAAGTTATTCGTCACAGACAGCAGCGGCACGCCGTTCACTCAGCCATTGGTTGTCAGCCGAGCCGCCGACGGTGTCGGTGTGGGTACGAATGACGAATCGCTGGCCCGACGTGTCGGCCAGCATGGCGTTAGCGACGACGTCGAGCGCTCCCAAGCTCTGCGGCGTCAGGTCTGCGGAACCCTCGATGAACGTCACGGCTGAAACCCTGGCACCCGCGACCAGGAGGCCTTGTGCCAGCATCCGCGCGGGCTCGACGGGGGAGACGGTGAGTCTTGGATTGCTGGGGGCGCCGCCATCGAGCCCCGGGGCACCCCCGGCGCCGTTGATAGACGCCGAGTCCAAAGGCACATCGGCCTCGACCCGGACGGGAGCACTCAACACGGAGATTCCGTCCATGGAGACCGCCCCCACCCCCGGCACCGAGGACAACACGGCCAGGACCTCGTCAGCCTCAGCGGCACCATCGACCGCGCCGGACGCCAAGGCATCACGACCGTCGAAGGTCACGCTGACCCCGCCCAGACCCGCAGCTGTCAGCGCGGTTGCCGCTCGACCAGCCAGATTGTCCTCGACCGCGGGTTTCGCCACCAACAGTTGCAAAGCCAGCAACACCGCCACCGCCAACACGGCGGCCGCACTCAGGGCGGCCACCCGCGCAGGCTGAGTCAGCCCGGGCGGCTGCAGCGGAGTCTGGACGGCGTCGCCCTCCCACCCAACCGGGCCCTTCGCGGACATCGGCTCAGCCGACATGACGTTCCTCCTCTGGCCTCGACAGCCGTAGCTGCTCGACGAGAGCATGCGCCTCGCCCACCTCTTCGGTGCGCTGGGCGAGCTCGAGTTGCGAGCGGCGCAGGGCGGCGCGCGCCGCGTCGCGTTCGTTGCCCCGCATGGCCAGCTCCTCGTAGCGCTCGACGAGTTCGTCTCGCATGGCCGCCATGTCCCGCAGCAAGGCTGTTTCGCGGCTCTGCGCTTCGGCTATCGATGAATGTAATCGTTCCGATTCTGCTACCATTGCCTTACGCTCAGCTACCGCGTACGTGTTGCTGCGCAATGGGCTCCGCGGGTGCCAGGCGAGCCAACCCAGACCCACCCCCACGATCAGGGCGAGCAGGACGACGAGGATCGACTCCATGACGAGCGAATTCACGTCGACCCACCCCCTTCCCGCATTGCAGGCGTATCCGGCGATCCTGTTTAGAGCACGCTCGCCGATTTCGCAACCCCGACGGGCCTTTCCTCAGCTCCGGTGCTCCGTCGACTCCGCAACCGCGTGCACGAGCGACGCGATGTCGCTTGAGGACGAATAGCGCACTATCCCCGCCCGCACCGCCCCGCCTGCCTGTCGTAGGCCGAGCGCGTCGATGAGCTCACAGGCGTAGTTGTCCCCGCTCCACACTGCGATCCGGCGCCGTGCGAGCCGCCGCGCCACCTCGTCCGGGTGCAGGCCGGCGACCGAGAAGATCACAGTGGGAGCGCGGTCCGGTCCCGGCGGCGGCCCGTGGACGGCAACTCCATCGATCGATTCCAGGCCGGACTGCAAAGCAGTGAGCAGGTCGGCCTCGACGGCGGCGACCGCAGCGAGGTCGGCTTCCAGCATGAAGCGGGCGGCCCCCTCGATCCCCGCGATCACCTCGAACTGCGGTGTGCCCAGTTCCCAGCGCGGCGCTCCGGCGTAGTCGGCGGGACGAACCCGGTAGGGCTCGACGGTGTTCAGTAAGCCGTGCCTGGCGACCAGCACACCGGCGTGCGGGCCATACCACTTGTACGGCGAGGTCATCAGCGAATCGAGGTCCAGGGCGGCCATGTCGGTCGGCAGGTGCGGCACCCGCGCCACGGCGTCGACGTGAACCCGGGCGCCCCCGGCGTGGGCGACGCGCGCCACCTCGGCCAGGTCGGGGGCATGACCGGTGAGGTTGGAGGCACCGGAGACAGCCACCCACCGGGTCCGGCCATCGGCGCACAGGGACGCGAGCGGCTCGATGTCGAGCACGCCGGTGACGGGGTCGACGTCCAGGAACTCCACGACTGCACCGCAGTCGCGAGCGGCCAGCAGCCATGGCGCCACGTTAGCGTCGTGGTCGAGGCGGGTGCACACGACCCGGTCACCGGGCCCCCAGTGGCGTGACAGCGCGCGCGTGAACTCCATGCACAGCGCCGTGCTGCTGCGCCCGAAGACGACCTCGTCGGGCCGGGCGCCCACCAGCTCCGCCACGGCGGATCGTGCCCGGTCCACCAGCTCCCCCGTGCGGACGGACGCCTCGAAGTACCCACCGACGTTGGCATGCCCAGCCGAGCTGTAGTGCGCGTGCATGGCCCTGATCGAGGTGTCGACCGGCAACGTGCCCGCGGGTCCGTCCAGCCGCACCCAGCCGTCGACCAGGCCGGGAAAGCGATGCCGAACCGCCTCGCCCACCGGCAACCGGGTGGCGGACGACGGGCCTTGCGGGTCGGTGGTCATGCCTCGATTCTCGGCGGCAGGCCGAGTTCGGCGAACAGATCAGGGCCTAGGAAGTTGTGGTGCCCGGATATCCTGCCGTCGCGCACCTCGATGACCTGGACGGCCCACGGTTCCCACAGGCCGGGCCGGGCCGCCTTGTAGCTGCCGAAACCGCCGGTGCCGTTGATGTCGACCGGCAGCAGCCGTGACCCGCGGCAGCCGCTGCCGGGTCCGGTGAACCAGCCGAGCAGGTCCGTCGGCCCCTGCAGCCACAGCCTGTAGGGCGGCATCGACAGCACGACGTCCTCGCGGAGCAGTTCTACCAATGCGCTCATGTCGTAGCGCTCGAAGGCGTCCACATAGCGTGCCAGCAGCGCCTCGTGCTCCGGTTGCAGCCGCGGGTCCAGTGCTTGCGTCCGGTGCTCCGACAGCGTCGCCCGGGCCCGCTGCAGCGCGCTGTTGACCGCCGCGACGCTGGTATCGAGCAGGTCGGCGACCTCGACCGCCTGCCAGCGCAACACCTCGCAGAGGATCAGCGCGCTCCGCTGCCGAGGCGGCAGGTACTGCAGCGCGGCCACGAACGCCAGCCGCACCGACTCGCGGGCCACGACGACGTCCGCCGGGTCGGCAGCGGTGTCCAGCACCCGGTCGTCGCCGATGGGCCGGACCCATGCCTGCTCGCTCAGTGGCTCGCCGAGGATGGCGCTCGCCATAGGTGACGCGGGCCCCAGATCCATCGGCCGCGCTCGCCGCTGTGGGCTGCGGTGCATGTCGATGCACACATGGTGGGCGATCCGGTACACCCAGCCGCGCAGCGACGAGCGCCGCTCGAACCCCTCGATCCCCCGCCAAGCGCGCAGCTGGGCCTCCTGCACGGCATCCTCGGCCTCGGATGCCGACCCCAGCATGCGGTAGCAGTAGCCGAGCAGGCCTCGCCGATCCGACTCCAGCAAGTGCTCCAGTTGATCACCTTCGGTGACGGCAGGAGCGCGGCCGGGCATGGACCTCGACGTCGAGACGGACACGTCGGACAGCCTAGGGGCAGCGGTGGAAGCCTGCGGCCGCTGTCACTCAGCGCAACTTCGGCAGCACCTGCTGCGAGTAGAACTCGAAGAAGCCCTCCTGTTCAGGTCCGATCTGCGAGACGAACACCTCGCTGTAGCCGGCGTCGACGTACGCGGTCATCGCCTGGATATGACGTCCCGCATCGGGGCCGCACACCGTCATCTCGGCGATCATGTCGGGGCTCACCAGCGTCGAGGCCTGCTCGAAGTGAGCGGGGGTGGGCAGTACCTGCGCGAGTTCGCCGGGCAGTCCGGTGTTGGCCCACAGCCGGTGAGCCGTGGTGACCGCCTCCTGCTCGTCGGCGCCCCAGCACACCTTGACGCCACCCTGGGTGGGCTTGCCCTCCCCGCCGGCGTCCCGGAACAGCTGCAGGATGTCCCGGTCGGGCTTGGTCGAGCAGAAGCCGTCGCCGATCCGGCCGGCCAGCTCCGCGGACTTGGGACCGAAGGCGGAGACGTAGATGGGAACGGGTTGCTGCGGCAGGGTGTAGATCCGGGCGTTCTCGACGGTGTAGTGCGTTCCGTCATGGTCCTTCACGCCGCCCTCGTGAAGCAGTCGGATGACGTCGACGGCCTCCTCGAGCATGTCCAGCCGCACGTCGGCGGACGGCCAGGCGTCGCCGAAGATGTGCTCGTTCAGCGCCTCGCCGCTGCCGACGCCCAGCACGAAGCGGCCGTCGAGCATCACCGAGGAGGTGGCGGCGGCCTGCGCGATCACTGCAGGGTGCAGTCGCAACGTTGGGCAGGTCACGGCCGTCGTCACCGGCAACGAGGTGACCTGGGACAGCGCCCCGATCAGTGACCAGACGAACGGGCTCTGGCCCTGCTCGTCGTTCCACGGATGGTAGTGGTCGCTGATCCACAGCGCCTCGAAGCCGGCCGCTTCGGCCATCTTGGCCTGCGCGATCAACGCGGCGGGAGTGTGCTCCTCGGTGGACAGGGAGTACCCGAAGGTCGTCATGTCCGATGGTATTCCCAAACAGCGGCCGGTTAGTCCTCGGCCGTGCCGCTCACCCGGTCCAGCAGCGGTGACTCGGGCAGCCCCGACCCGGGCGAGTCCTCGTCCAGGATCAGCGCCATCATCACCGTGTCCCACCGCTGCCCGTTGCGCCGCGGCCAGTGCCGGCGCAGCCGGCCCTCCACGACGAACCCGCGGGAGACGTACAAGCCGATCGCGGCGGTGTTGTGCGGCCAGGCCTGCAACGTGATCTTGGCGATGCCCATCTCGCGAGCCCAATCGACAGCGACGTCGAGCAGGGCACCGCCGACCCCAGCGCCCCGCAGCCCCGACAGCACCGCCATCCCGAAGTCCGCATTGCCGGCATGGGTGCGCTGCAGCCCGATCCAGCCGATGACCCGCCTGTCCAGGACGGCGACGAATGTGGCGCCCGTGGCGTCGTCGTCGGAGAGCTGCTCGGCCCAACCCGCGACGCGCTCCCGCGTCCAGTCCACCGGCAGCTCACCGCCGATCCACAGGCCCTCGGCCGCGACCGACTCGTAGACATCGATGACCTGTTGCAGGTCTTCCGGGACCCCCCGGCGGATCACCACGTCCACCATGCGCGACACCATGCCAGAGGGACGTATCGCCGTCAGCGAGGCAGGGGTGTCGACGTCCCGGTCGTCGCCCAGACCGTCACAGGCGACCGACGCGACGTCCTTGCGATGCTCGGCCAGCCAGCCCCTGGCGCCGACATCACCGGCAGCTGACTGCGCGACGGCCTGCCACACCTCGCGGCCGAGCACCACGGGGTGGCCGGGCACGCCGGCGTAGGTGGCCCGGGCCGCCGTGCAGGTCCCGGTGACCACAGTCGCTGCTGTCCGGCGGACCGCTGCCGCCGTGAGCATGGGTTGATCGACCAGCACGACCGCGACCGCCGTGACCTCCGGCGGAGTCGCCAGCAGCCGTCGCAGCCCGGCGCCCAGCGACGATGCCATCCCCTGCGCCCAGTCCGGATTGACCACCGTGACGGCCCCCGGTACGTCCAGGACGACCGCGCCCAACACGACGACCACGGGGTCGCACCCGGCGGCCATGAGCATCGTCACCTGACGGTCGACCAGACGTTGCCCGTCGATCTCGACTTCGGCCTTGGGACGGCCCATCCGGCGCCCAGCGCCCGCCGCGAGGACCAACCCGGCGACGGCCACGACGCCATTGTCGACCCCGCCGCGCCACCCGAAGCTGAGGCAGGATGGCGTCGTGTCCTACACCGCGCGCGTCGTCACCGTCTCCACCCGGGCCGCCGCCGGCGTCTGGCAGGACACCGCCGGCCCACCCCTGGCGCAGACGCTGCGGGGTCTCGGCCTGGAGGTGGGCGAGGTGGTCGTGGTGCCGGACGGTGACCCGGTCGAGATCGCGCTGCGCGAGGCGGTCGCCGACGGGCTCGGCCTGGTGGTGACCACGGGCGGCACCGGGTGCAGCCCGACCGACCTGACACCGGAGATGACCCGGCGCGTCGTCGATCGCGAGATCCCCGGCATCGGTGAGCTGTTGCGCGCCGACGGCCTCGCCCGCGGCGTGACCACCGCCGCACTGTCGCGTGGCACCGCCGGTCTGGCCGGGCGCACGGTGGTGGTCAACCTGCCGGGATCACCGAAAGGTGCCGCCGAGGGCCTGACGGCGCTGTCCGCGCTGCTGCCCCATCTGCTCGACCAGGTTGCGGGCGCCGACCACCGCCGTTGACCCTCGGCCCTGTGGACGGGTTGCCGACGCCGGCGAGCAGTTCGCCCGGGACGGCGCGCGGCTCACCGACCGCGCGTTCCGGTGAGCGCTACAGGCGGGGGTCGAAGACGTACTTGAGTCCGTCACCGGCGCCGATGTGGTCGAACAGGGTCTCCCAATCGCGCAGCGCCATGACTTCGCTGATCAGCGACGCGAGATCGACCGAGCGGGCACCGACCAGCTCAGTCGCCCGAAGCCACGAGGCGGGATGGCTGGCGAACGTAGCCGAGACGGTCAGCTCGTGGTTGCAGATGAGGTCGACGTCGACCGGGACCGGACGCCCGACCAGCCCCATCTGCAGGATGCGGCCCCCGCGGCGGGCGGCGCGGACGGCGAGGTCCCACCCCCCCGCACTGCCCGAGGTCTCCACGACGACGTCGAAGCGGCCACCACCGGGCCCGGCCGCGTCGACGACGGTCGTGGCCTCCAACCCGAGCCGGGCGGCCAGCTCCAACCGCTCCCGGTCACGCTCCAGCCCGGACAGCACCACCCGAGCGCCCGCGGCCCGAGCGACCTGCGCCGCGAGGTTGCCGACCGCACCGGGGCCGATGACGAGCACCTGATCCCCCGCGAAGACCCGAGACCCCACCGACATCGCATTACACACGCACGCCAGGGGTTCCAGCAGCGACAGCGCCGAGTCGGGGACGTGATCCGGTACCGAGTGGACGTTGATCGCCGGCATCGTCACCTGAGGGGCGAAGCCACCGTCGACATGGGTGCCCAACGACCGCCGGGCGGGGCACAGGTTCGGCCTGCCGTCCCGGCACCAGCGGCAACGCCCGCACGTCTCGAAGAACGTCTCCGCCGCAACCCGTCGCCCGACCAGCCCAGGGTCCACCCCTGAGCCGACGGCGCGGACGTACCCGCCCATCTCGTGCCCCATCGTGACCGGCGGCACCGACGGATACTCGCCGTCGCGGATGTGCAGGTCGGTCCCGCACACCCCGGCGCTGACCACGTCGACCACCAGCTGGCCGGGGGCCGGCGGACCCGGCGGGTCGACGTCGACCAGGCCCAGCTGGCCACGCCCCGCCGCCAGCTTGCGCAGTGCCAGCATCGACCTCGCCACCACCCCTTCTCGTCGGTGGTGGTCAGTATGATCGCGCGCCGCTGCCGAAGGAGACCGCCATGCCTGATCCGTTCGACCTGACCGGACGACGCGCCGTCGTGACCGGCGTCTCGCGAGGTATCGGCGCCGCCATCGCGATGGCACTGGCTCGGCAGGGAGCCGACGTCGCCGGTGTGTACCTCGACGGGGACGAGGAGGCCGCGGCCGTGGCTTCGGCCGTTGCCCAGCACGGTCGGCGCGCCGTGTTCATTCAGGGTGACACCGGCGAGCCCGAGGACGTCCACCGGTTGGCGGCGGTCGCGGCCGAGCAGTTGGGCGGCATCGACATCTGGGTCAACAATGCGGCGGCCCTGCTCGTCAAGCCGTTCTTCGACACCACACCCGAGATCTGGCACGGCCTGCTGCGGGCCAACCTGCACGGTTACTACCACGGCTGCCGGGCGGCGGCGATGGCGATGCGTGACGCGGGCTGGGGTCGCATCGTCAACATCTCCTCGGCGTCGGACATCCTCGTGGTCTCCAACCTGTCCGCTTACGTCGCGGCCAAGGGCGCGGTCGTCGGGCTGACCCGGACCCTCGCCCTGGAGCTCGGCCGGTTCGGCATCACCGTCAACGCCGTGGCGCCAGGCGCCATCGATACCCCCCTCAATGCCACCGCATGGGACGACGCCGTGCGTGCCAACTACGCCGCTCGCACCGGGCTGCACCGCGTCGGCCTGCCCGAGGAGGTCGCCGATGCCGTCGCCTTCGTCGCCTCCGATGCCGCGCGCTACATGACCGGGCACGAACTGGTCATCGACGGCGGGCTGACGATCAGCGGGGATGTGGGGCATGTCGGGAGCTGAGGCAGCTCCCTACCCCGTCGATCCGGACCTGCTGGCCAATCCGGATCACATCGCCTCGGCCGTCGCCTCCGTCTCGGGGGCCGACCGTGGTCGGCCGCAGCGGGCGATCGATGTCCGGGTGCTCGGCGGAATCGATCTGCGGCTGCTGCCCGACCGTGGTCTCGACATCTCCGGAGGGTGGTCCGCCGGGGTGCCGCTGCACTGGACGTCCCGGGTGGGAGAAGTCGGCCCGCTCGACGACCTCGGCGGCACGAGGTGGCTGGCAGCCTTCGGCGGCGGCCTGCTGACCACCTGCGGCCTGCGCAACGTCGGCGCACCTGCGGAGGGTCACGGTCTGCACGGGACCTTCGCGCACCTGCGCGCCCGCGATGTCGCCACGACCAGGCCCACACCGCAGCGGCCCGAGCTGAGCGTGACCGGCGTCCTGACCGACGCCGACGCGTTGGGCACCCACCTGAGATGCGAGCGACAGGTCAGCACGGCGCTGGGCACCCCTCGGGTCACCGTGACGGACACCGTGACCAATCTCGGCGCCTCGCCCGAGGCCGCCCCGATGCTCTATCACGTCAACATCGGGGCGCCGCTGTGGTCGCCCGGGGCCACGATCGAGATCAACAGCAACGAGGTGCTGCCGCGAGACGCCGACGCGGCGGCCGCGCTGGCCACGCTGAGCCAGGCGCCGCAACCCCGATCCGCCGCTCCCGAGCAGGTGTTCGAGCACGTGGGCGCAACCATCGCCCGCATCGACAACGCCGACCTGGGCCTGGCGATGACCATCACCTGGAACCGCGAATCCATGCCGAGGTTGCATCAATGGGTCCACCCGGCGATCGGCGTCTACGCCCTGGGGGTCGAGCCCGCCAACTGCTCCGTGCTCGGCCGCGCACACGACCGCGCCGAGGATCGGTTGCCCGTCCTACAGCCCGGCGAATCACGAACCACCTCCCTGACCATCACGATCACCCGCTGAGGCCCGCTGCCTGACCGTTATGTCCCCGTGACACGCTAGCCAGGCCCCAATCAGCGGAGCGCTGCTAGTGTTCTAGACGTGCGCGGAACAATTCGTGACGCGCGCCTCGGCGAAGTCCGGATCCTCGGTCTCGCCGGATCGGTCGCCGTCAGCGTCGCCGCGGCCACAGCTGGCGCGCTTCCATTCGACCTGCAACTTTTCCTGCAACCGGGACTGGGTAGTGGGATCCAGCAGCTCAACGCTGCCCCCCCGGCCATCCTCGTGCTGGCCTACTTCGGGTTGACCCTGCTCGTCGGGGCCTGGCTGAGACTGGGGACCATCGTGTCCTCGCGTTCCGTCTCGCCGCGCGAGATGACGATCACGCTCGCCTGGTGGTCGGCCCCACTGCTCGTCTCGGCCCCGCTCTACAGCCGCGACATCTACAGCTACCTGGCGCAGGGCTCGATGTTCGTCCAAGGCGTCGACCCGTACGAGTTCGGCCCCGCCGCCATCCGCGGCGACCTCGCCGCCCAGGTCTCCGAGGTCTGGCAACACACCCCCGCGCCGTACGGCCCGACCTTCCTGCTGCTGGCCGGCGCTGTCATGGCCGTCGTGGGCGAGCACGTGGTCCTGGGCATCATCGGGATGCGACTGCTTGCGGTAGCGGCCATCGCGTTGTGCATCTGGGCGGTACCCGTCATCGCCCGGCGGCACGGCGTCGACCCCGGCCGGGCGATGTGGCTGGGCGTTCTCAACCCGCTGCTCATCGCCCATGGCGTCTCCGGCGCTCATAACGACGTCATCATGGTGGCGCTCATCCTGCTCGCCGCGGTCCTTGTGCTGCGTGACCGGCCCTACCTCGCAGCGGTCGTGATCGGGGTGGCCACGCTGGTCAAGGCGCCTGCCATCGTGGCGCTGGCGTTCATCGTCGTTGCCGTGTGGGGCACCAAGCCGTTGGAGTTCGCCGGTGTGCTGCGGCTGTCGCTGCGGGTCGGCGCGGCTGGGCTGGGTGCGATCGCCGCCCTGACGCTGATCACCGGGACGGGTCTGGGCTGGGTCATCGCCATGGGCAACACCGTGGAGGTCCGCAACGGGCTGTCGATGAGCACCAACCTGGGGGCGGCCGTCGACGGCATCCTGAGGCTGCTGAGCCTCGCCCCGCCGATCGACCTCCTCGAGGTGACCAGGTTCATCGGTCTGGCCGCCGCCGTGGTCGTGACGGCCATGCTGCTGTTGCGCCGTCGGCAGGCACCGCTGCGCGGACTCGCCATCAGCCTCGTCGCCTTCGTTGTCCTCGGCCCCGTGGTCAACCCCTGGTACCTGTTGTGGGGTCTGGTTCTGCTGGCCGCCACGACCATCGACAGCCGCACGATCAGGGCCGTCACCATCACCTCGGTGGTGCTCACCTTCTATCCGATGCCGGCCGGCGGGGCCCCCACGATCCAGGCCACGGTCGGCCTGCTCGGGATCGCGATCGGGGCCCTACTGCTGTGGTGGAACCCGATATCGGAGACGGCGGTCGCGGAACCAGGCCTACAGCAGGTTCGCCCACGCATCGGCGAAGTGGACGCCGATGAGCGTCGCGACCACCACGAACCACAGTACGACCGGGATCGCGTGGACGCTGCGAAGCGTGCGGACAACGCTTGACCTGGCGGCCGCCGCTCCGAACGCGCCCGCGGACAGGTTGCGGAGCGTCACATACCAGAACAGCGGAATCGTCACGCTCCACACCACTATGCAGTAGGGGCACAGGACGCCGATCTGGAATACGCTCTGAGTGATCAACCAGTGCACGAACCCGACCCCGAGCGCGAGGCCGGCGTTCAGGCCCAGCCATGCCCCCCTCGGCAGCCGGCTGCCCAGCAGCAGCAGGACGCCCAGGGTGAGGACCACGCTGAAGGCCACCACGCCCAGCAGAGTGTTGGAGAATCCGAAGACGCTGGCCTGGGGCGAGGTGGCGACGACCCCGCAATCGACCACAGGGTTGAACGAGCATGACGTGATGTAGTTCGGGTCCTCGAGCAGCTTGCCGCGCTCGATGTTGAGGTCGAGCGCGGCGAGCAGGCCGAGCGCGCCGCCGAAGCTCATCAGCCATGGCAGGAGTCCGAAGGGTTCCCGCTGTTGCTCAGCCGCCACGGTGTTGTCATCGGTGTCGATCTCGCCGGCGCCGACGGGGTCCTGGGCCATCGTGGTCATGCCCCGCAGCCTACGGCGACCACCTGGCGCGCCGCGGCCGACCCGGACCGCCTAGCCCAGGACTAGCCCCGATGGCTCCAGCGGCCAAAGGTCACAGCGGCGCGGGCTGAACGTGACCAGACCAATACCTCGTACGGACCCGCCGATGACCACGAGGTCGGGTGGCCCATCTGCGCCATGGAAGCCTCACGGCCCCCTGGATCCTGGCCCCCAAGGATGGTGATCACGATGGACAGTGCTCACTCAGCTCAATCGCAACCTCATCCCGGCCTGCCTGACCAGGGGTTCCGTCATGGCGTGACGTTAGGGAGGTCCTCGCCGGGGCCCGGGTGTTCGACGGGTCGATGATGGGGGCGTTTGACGACCTCACCGACGAGGAGTGGGACGCCTTCACGGCGGCCATCGCTGAGTGACCGCCTCCGTCTCGTTGACCGGAGAGCAGCTGGCCGGCCGAGCCGCAATCGTCGACACGAACGTGTTCACTGCCATCCTACGGACGAGGTCGCCGCTCGCGGTGGCCCACACCACGCACCTTCGCGGCCGCGTCGTGACCGTGACCTACGAGACGATCGCCGAGGCCCGCTACGGCGCGTTGCGGGGCGGATGGGGCCAGGCGCCTGCCGATCGACTGGAGTCGCTCATTCAGGCGACGCCGGTGTTGCCGGTCGATGACGAAGCGTCCTAGTGTCGCGCGCCGTAAATTCGTAGGATAAATAGTAGGATGGCTTATGCCACC
>CAZEYA010000014.1:0-40427 GCA_964516515.1 uncultured Kineosporiaceae bacterium
GTGTCGGACTTGGCGTTCAGCGCCTGCAGGTTGCTCAGCGATCCGGCGAGCGCCGAGGCGAAGCCGCCGCCGGCGCTCGTGGTGACGGCAGCGCCGGCCGGACCCGCCAGCGAGGTGGCCCCCGCGGCGCCGAGCCCGAGAGGTGCGGCGGCGGTGGGCACCGAGATGCCACCGACCCCGCTCATCGCGCCGATGGCCTCCACGCTCATGAGTTGCGACCGAGGTTGACTGCAGCGGTGTAGGCGTCACGAGCCCGGTCGACGACCGACAGGTTGGCCTGGTAGCCACGCTGCGCCATGATCAGCTGCGTCATCTGGCTGCTCAGGTCGATGTCTGGCATCCGCACGTAACCCTCGCCGTCGGCCAGCGGGTGGTCCGGGCTGTAGACCATGCGACCCTCGGCCGAGCCCAGCGCGATGCCCCCGACCTGTGCGCCGCCGGTGCCCTGGCCGTAGTCGACCGCTTGGGCGATGACGTATCGGGCCTGGAAGGCGTCCTGCGAGGTCGCCCGGACGGTGTTCATGTTGGAGATGTTGTCGCTGACCGCGTCCAGCCATTTGCGGTAGACGGTGACACCGCTGGAGGCGACACCGAGCACGGAGAACATGGACATGGGCCTGCCTCTCAGCCGGGAGGGGTGCGGGTCGGGTGCGATACGGGCGTGGTGCCCGCGGGGTCGGCGGTCAACCCGAGGTCCGCATCGAGGCGCGGAGCAGGCTGAAGCGGTCGTCGACTGCCCGCAGCATCAGCTGGTAGCGAAGCCCGGTGTCGATGCTGGTCAGGGTCTCCCGATCGAGGTTGACGTTGTTGCCGTCGATCCGGGTCGGCTCCAGCGACCGGAGCATCTCGAAGCCGGCGCTCCCCCGGGAGCCGGACGCGGCGGCCTGCGCCAGGGCGTCCTCGAACTGCACCCGGTTGGCGAGGAAGCCCGGGGTCGCGATGTTGGCGATGTTGTCCGCGGTGGCCTTGGACCGCGCGCTCAAGGCCGTGATGGCCGAGCGCAGGCTCGCGCCGGTGACCGAGGGCGAAGACGCCGGGGAACCGCCGACAGCGGTGATCCCGCTCAGGGCGGACGGCACAGGTGAGGTGGGCACGATCACGGGACCTTCGCGTTCGAGCTCGACGGGGTCGTCGAGCGGGAGGCCGATCCGTGGCCGGGGCTGAGCAGTCCTTGCTCCCCAGATGTGTCGGTCACCCGAGCGGGTGACTGAAGGACCGAACGGGTGACGTCAGGTGAACTGGTCGACGAAACGCGGCCGGGCGGGTGGCTCGGCGACGGCGTCGAGCAGGTCGAGGTGACGGCGCACCAGTGCCAGCGCGGCGCGCAGCTCGTCGATGAGCTCGGCCTGGCGCTGTGCCAGTGCCATGGCGCGCACCACCGTGGCGCCCGCAACGGCACGGGGCAGCGATGCCAGCGAGGGCAGCGCCGCCAACGCCGCCGACGAGACCGATGGCGCCGATGGCGCCGGGAACTCGTGATCGCCCACCGCGGTGACCAGTTCAGCCTCGGCGCCGGCGATCGCGGCCTCGAACGCGTCGAGGGTGTCCACCCAGGCGTCCGCGCTGCGCCTGGCCGTAGGCCCGCTCATGTCGAGGCGAGTGCGATGGTGGACGCTTCTCGCCAGGCGTCGCGCAGCGGCTCCATCAGGCGGCGGCACGTCGCCGTCCGCTCGGCGTCACCGTGGACATTGGCCCGCACCAGCTCACCCAGCACGTAGGCATAGAGCGAGGCGAGGCCCGGGGCGCCTTCCCAGGCGGCGATGTCCAGGGTGGCGAGCAATTCGTTGATGATGTCCTGCGCGTGGATGAGGTTGGCGTTGGCGGTCTCCCGGACACCCGCTCGCTGCGCGTCCTCTGCCCGCACCAGGTCCATCACCAGCCGGTCGTAGAGCATCACCAGCAGCGCGGCGGGCCCGGCTGTGGCGATCTGGTCGGTGAGGAACGTCGAGCGGGCGGCGGCGGCGCGGCCGCCGTGGATGGCACCGGGGATCATGTCCGCCTCATCCGTTGTTGGCATTGAGAGAGCTGAGTTGGCCGCTCAGCCAGCTCTGCTGCGACTGGAGTTTGGACAGCGCGACCTCCAGCGAGGCGAACTGGCGCTCCAGCGTCGCCTTGCGCGTGGTGAGCCGGATGTTCCAGCTGTCGATCTGCGCCTGCAGGTCGGTCTTGCTCGAGTTGCGGCCCTCGATCGCCGACGTGATCGACCCGGTGGCGCCGGTGGCGCCGCCGACGATGGCCGATATCCGCTGCGCCAGGCCGGTCCCGGTCGCGGGTGCCACCAAGGCGCGAGCGGCCAGCGGGTCGGCGGCGTAGCCGGCCAGGAATGTCGCCTTGTCGAAGGTGATCTGTCCGGTTCTGCTGGTCTGCAGCCCGTAGGTGGCCGCCGATGTGGCCCCGACGGCGCCGGAGATCCCCTGCAGCAGCGCTCCGGTCAACGCCCGGACAGAGGAGTCGCTGGCCAGCGACCCTCGCGGTGTCGCGGTGTCCTTGACGGTCTTGGCCGCGATGTCGGTCAGCGCAGCGTTCATCGCATCGACCAGCTTCTGGATCTTGTCGGCGATGGCGCCCGGGTCCTGCGCGACGGTCACCGTGGAGGAGCCGGTCGCCTTGAGCGTCAGCGTCACGCCGGTCACGGCGTCGCTGATGGTGTTGGATCCGGACGCGGCCGGAATGCCGTTGATGGTGTAGGCGGCGTCCACCGCGGCAGCAGCGGTGAGCGGCACGCCCAAGCCCGTGACCGATTGCGGGGCGGCGGCGGTGCCGGCCTCGGTGGACAGCACCTGCAGCCGGTACTGATCGGCACCGACCTTGACGGCGATCGCCTTGACACCGGTGCCGACCGTGCCGTTGATCGCCGAGATGACGTCGCGCAGCGTGCCGGAGCTCGGCGAGATCGACACCGGCGATCCGTTGGCCTTGGTGACGACGATGGGGAAGCCGGTGAAGACCGGATTGTCCAGGCCGTACGCGGCGTCGGTGGTCCAGGTGGCGGCCCTGGCCAGCGTGGTGACGTTGACGTCCAGGGCGCCGGTGGCCGCGTCGGGCCCGGCGGTCGCGGCGACCGTGGTGCCGCTGACTGTCACCGAGCGGGTCGACCAGGCGGCGTCGCCCGTCAACGCGGTGGCGGCGGTGCCGACGGCCTGCATCCGGGTCGAGACCGATTGGTAGTCGTTGATGGTGCTGGTCTGGGCACTCAACTGCCTCTGCAGCCGCGCCTGAGGCTGCTGCTCCAGCTGCATCAACTGCGTGATGATCGATGTGGTGTCGAGCCCGCTGGCGAGCCCGTCGATCGCGAATGTGCTCACGAGAACCTCCTACTGGGTCGTCGACCGTTGGTGATGTCGGATGTGTGGGGGTGGCCGGGGGCGGCGGATGGTCCGCCGCCCCCGGCCACGTTTAGTGCTGTGGGCTGCAGCCAGTGCTCAGCCGCGCAGCAGCTGCAGGACGCCCTGCGGGACCTGGTTGGCCTGCGCCAGCATCGCCGTGCCGGCCTGCTGCAGGATCTGCCACTTGCTGAAGTTGGTCATCTCCATGGCCATATCGGTGTCACGGATGCGCGACTCCGACGCCGACAGGTTCTCGGTCGCCACGTTGAGGTTGTTGATGGTGTGGTCGAAGCGGTTCTGGATGGCACCCAGGTTGGCGCGCTGGGTCGACACCGTCTGAATGGCGCTGTCGAGCAGGGTGATCGCACCCGTTGCGCCCGATGGGGCGCTGTAGTTCACCGCGGCGGCTGCGAGCTCGTCGGTCGCGGAGCCGGTTGCCGCGGCGGGGATGGCGCCGGTGATGGTCAGAGTGACCGTGGCGACAGCGGCGTTGACGTTGGCCGCACCGAACACACCGTCCAGTGCACCGTTGAGGGTGGCCAGGTTGGTCGTGCCCGCGCCGGCGGTGGCGGTCAGGTCGAAGGTCAGCGACCCCAGGTCCAAGCTCTTGCCACCGATGGAGATGGTGCCCTTGACGGTCGACCACGCGTCACCGTTGACCAGTGACGTGGCATTGGTCAACGCCACGTTGCCGGCGGTGCCGACGATCGGGTTGGTGTAGACGGCGGCCAGGCCGGTCGCGCCGGTGACATCGACACCGGCGACGCCCAGGCCCGTGGAGTTGAGGCCGACGCCTGCGGTGCTGATCCCGACGCTGATCGTCTCGCCGACGTTCGCACCCACCTGGAAGGAGGAGCTGTAGCTACCGTCGAGCAGCTTCTTGCCGTTGAACTGCGTGGTCGAGGCGATCCGGTCCAGCTCGGACTTGAGCTGCACCACCTCGGCCTGGATGTTGCCCAAGGCGCTGGCGTTGAGGCTGCCGCTGTTGGCGCCCTGCACGGACAGGTCACGCATCCGCTGCAGGATCGAGTGGGTCTCCGTCAGGGCGCCTTCAGCGGTCTGCACGACGCTGATGCCGTCCTGGGCGTTGCGGCTGCCCTGCTTGAGGCCACCGATCTGCGAGCGCAGACCCTCGGAGATCGAGAGCCCGGCGGCGTCGTCAGCGGCACGGTTGATCCGGAAGCCGCTGGACAGCTTCTCCAGCGACTTGGCCTGCTGGTCATTGGTGACGGACAGGTTGCGGTAGGCGTTGAACGCCGCGGTGTTCTGGTTGATACGCACGGGGTGTCCTCCATGATCGGATGAGGTTCGACGAGGCCGTCCGTGGCCTCCTCAGTGATCCCTATCGGCTGCCGGTGACCGGAACTGAGCGGGTGGTGACGCGGCGTGGCCAGATCACCCGTTCGGGCCGGGCTCGGCGTCCAGTGCCCGGACCCCGGCGTCCAGCCGTCCCCGCAGGTCCGACGCTGACCTTGCCGCCGATACATAGGCCTCCCGGCGGCGATGCGCGATCCCGTCACTGCGCCGACGCTGCTTCGGCACGTCGGGGGCCAGGGCCTCGCGGAGCAGGCCGAGCGCCTCTGCCCTGACCTGCGACACCCGTGACTCGGTGACCCCCAGCTCGGCAGCCAGCTCGCTCATCGGCCGCTCCTGCAGGTCGTAGCCGACGACCACCCGGCGCAGCCGCTCCGGAAGCACATGGACCGCGGCGAGCAGCGAGCCGATCCGCTCGGCGTGCAGCACGCGCTCCTCCGGCGTCGGCCCGCCGGCGACCAGCGTCTCGGCCATGACGTCGCTGTGCGTCGTGGCGCCCTGCAGGGACAGCACTGTGCCGCGGCGGGCGTCCTCGCGGATGCGGGCCACGTCGGTCACCCTGATCCCCATGGCGTTCGCCAGCTCGTGATCGGTCGGCGGCCGGCCGAGGGCGGCACCGAGCCGATCGGTCTCCTCGGCCACCTGGCGGTCCCGACGCCGCGCCCCTCGGCTGGCCCAGTCGGTGGCCCGCAGCTCATCGATCATGGCGCCGCGGATCCGCAACCGGGCGTACTGAGCGAACGGCACCCGCGTCTGCGGGTCGTAGGCGCGCGCGGCCTGCACCAGCGCGACGACCCCGGCCCCCGCGAGGTCCTCCCGGCTGACGTGCAGCGGCAGCCGCATCGCGAGCTCCGTCACAAGGTGACCCACCACGGGCAGATGGGCGGTGACGACATCCTCCAGCGAACTCACCCTGAAGCCATCGGTAGCCCGCCCGGCGGTCTTGACACTGCGCCGTCCGGGTGACCCGACAGCGCAGTGCTAGCGCATCGTGACGGAGTCCTCATCCGACAGCCCGTTCCGCCGATAGGTGATGCGTCGCCGAGTGCCGACGACACGTCACCAGGAGGGCGCCACCGTGGGTTTTGCCGAGCTGTCCAACGTACTGTGGCGCGAGCGCGAGCTGCTGGAGATCCTGCTGTTCAAGCTGGAGGAGGAGCAGCTGGTGCTGGCCACCGGCCGCAACCGCTGGCTGGCGCACGCCACCCGCGAGGTCGAGTTCGTGCTGGAGCAGATCCGTGACGCCGAACTGCTGCGGGGGGTGGAGCTGCAGCACGTCAACGCGCTGCTGGGCACCTCCGGTGACCTGCCACTGTCGACGCTGGCGGAGTTGGCCCCACCACCGTGGAACGACCTGTTCCGCACCCACCGGCAGGCCTTCCTGACCCTGACCAACGAGATCACCACTCTGGCCGACGCCAACCGGGACCTGCTCACCGCAGGTGTCCGATCGGTGGCCGAGGCGCTGGTCGACGTCGGCGGATCCGCGGGCACCTACAACTCATCCGGGCGCGCGCCCACCGTCGGCCAAGCCGGCGGCAGGCTGCTGGACCTGGCGTTCTGAGGACATCATGAGCAGCTTCGCAAGCCTCAACACCGCCCTGTCGGGCCTGGTGGCACAGCGCTATGGCCTGGACATCGCCGGCCAGAACATCGCCAACGTCAACACGCCCGGCTACTCCCGGCAACGGGTCGAGCTGCAGTCCATCAACCCGTCGGCCGCGCCGCAGCTGTCCTCGACCTGGGACGGGCCTGGCGCTGGCGTCGACGTGGTCGACGTCGCCCGGCTCACCGACGCCTTCGTCAACGCCCGCGCGCGGGCCGAGGGTGAGTCGGCGGCGCGCCTGAAGGTGGCCGACGACGTCTGGACCCGGATCGACGGCCTGCTGGCCGAGCCGACCGACGAGGGGCTGACGCATCAGGTCTCACAGTTCTTCAGCGCCTGGTCGGACGTGACCAACCGGCCCGACGACGATGCCGCCCGTACCGCCGTGGTGCAGTCGGGGGTGACCGTGACCGACCGGCTGTTGCGCATGGGTGAGGACCTGGCGAACCAGTACACCCAGCGGTACGAGGACATGGGCGCCGTCGTCATCGACATCAACGCGACGTCGACCGCGATCGCCGACCTCAACCGGACCATCCAGCAGTCGACGTCCGCGGGGCTGAGCGTCAACGAGCTCAAAGACCGGCGTGATGTCCTGGTGGACAAGCTCGTCGCCCTGACCGGCGCCACGGTCCGCGACGCCGGCGACAGCACCGTCGACGTCTTCGTCAACGGGATGGCGGCCGTGCGCGGCGTCACCGCCGACACGCTGTCGATCGCCCCGACCAGCGCGGCATCACTGGCAGCCGTCCGATTGCCCGGTGGCACGGTGTCCTTCCAGTGGGGCGGTGGCATTCCCGCCAGCATCCCCGGCGGGACGATCTCCGGCACCGTCGAGGCGCTGACCGTCACGCTGCCGTCGGTGGCCGTCCGGCTCGACGCCGTCGCACTGGACATGGCCACACAGGTCAACGCCATCCACAGCACCGGTAAGGGGCTCGACGGGGTGAGCGGGCGGGCCTTTTTCACCGGCACCACGACGGCCACCCTCACGGTCGCTGTCACCGCGCAGCAGGTGGCAGCCGCCGCCTACAACCCGCTGCTGCCGGCCGACCAGCCGCTGGACGGCTCGATCGCCGACCTCATCGCGCAGCTCGGCGAGGCCCGCACCGGGCCCGCGTCCACCTGGCGCAGCGCCGTCACCGACTTCGGTGCCTCGGCACAGTCAGCCGGTCGCCGGGCGTCACTGCAAGCCGTCGCCGTCACCGAGGCGAACGCCGCCCGGGCGGGTGTGTCCGGGGTCGACACTGACGAGGAGCTCACCCGCATGATCTCGTTTCAGCGCGCCTACGAGGCGTCCGCGCGGGTGCTGACGTCGATCGACCAGGCCCTCGACGTCCTCATCAATCGCACCGGTCTGGTCGGGAGGTAATCGTGCGTATCACGTCGAACAGCATCGCGGCGAAGTCCTACACCAACCTGCAGGCGTCGCTGGCCCGCTCGGAGCGGCTGCAGGAGCAGTTGTCCAGCGGCAAACAGCTCAGCGGGCCGGCCGATGCGCCGGGCCAGGCAGCCAGCGCGCTGCAGCTGCGCAACTCACTGAAGGTGAGCGAGCAGTACGTCCGCAACGCCGACGACGGCCTGGCCTGGCTGGGTGCCGCCGACACGGCATTGCAGTCGGTCTCGACCCAGCTGCGCCGGGTACGCGAGCTGGCAGTGCGCGGGGCCTCCACGGGGTCCAACAACGCGCTGTCCAACGCCGCGATGGCCACCGAGGTGCAGCAGATCCGTGACGGCCTGCTGGACACCGCGAACACGACGTACCTCGGCCGGCCCATCTTCGGTGGCACCGTCACCGGGTCGCTGGCCTTCCAGGACAATTCCCCGCTGCCGGTGACCTACGTCGGCGACGCCGGCACCGTGCAGCGGCGAATCGGCCCCAATGCCCAGGTCCGCGCCGACGTCTCCGGTACCGCCGCCTTCGGGACCCCGCCCGCCAGCGTCTTCGACGTGCTCAACACCCTGGTCAACAACCTGCTGACCAACCCCACGGCCGTCGGGACGGACATCGCCGCGATCGACACCCGGATCGACGCCGTGCTGGCCTCGCTGTCCGACGTCGGGTCCCGGGTCAACCGGACGGAGTCGTTGCGCCAGATCAGCAGTGATCAGGCGTTGGCACTGCAGTCGAGCCTGTCCGAGTTGGAGGACATCGACTTGCCCGGCACGATCGTGGCGCTGAAACTGCAGGAGACCGCCTACCAGGCTGCGCTCAGTGCAACCGCGCGGGTCATCCAACCGTCGTTGTTGGATTGGCTTCGGTGAGCCGCATCGTCATGACACGGCCCACCGTTCCCGCACCACGGACCGCCGCCCAACCCGACGAGGAGACCATGACCGCCATCGCCGAGTCACCGACCGGGGTCCTCGACATCCCCCAGATCTCCTTCGTCCGGCCGCTGCCAGGGCTGGGCGAGGCCCGGCGGTTCGCGCTGATGGGGATCGACGACGCCGGAGTGCTGTACTCGCTGCAGTGCCTGGACTCCCCCGACATCCGGCTCGTGGTTGCGGCGCCGGCGGCGTTCTTCCCCGACTACTCACCGGAGATCGACGAGCAGGCGGTCTGCGACCTGGGACTGTCGACCGCCGAGGACGCCCTGCTGCTGGTCGTGCTGACCGTGGCCGACAGCCTCCAGGCCTCGACCGCCAACCTGTTGGCCCCGATCGTCATCCATCGCGACACGCGGGCCGCCGCCCAGGTGGTACTCGCGAACTCCGACCTGCCGCTGCGGGCCCCGCTCGCCGCCTGAGGTCAGCTGACGGCACTGTCCTGCCGACCAGATGTCACAGCGGCAACGGTCGGGTGGCCCAGAACGCGACCGCGGCTGCCGCTGCCGCGTTGAGCGAGTCAACCCCGGCGTGCATCCCGATCGCCACCGTCAGGTCGGCCGCGGCCAGGGTGGCCGCCGCCAGGCCGTCTCCCTCGGTGCCGAGCACCCAGCACAGTCGATCCGGCGGTCGGGCGGCCACATCGGCAAGATCGACCGCTCCGGGGCGCACGCTCAGCGCCGCGATGGTGAACCCCAGGTCTCGCAGCACCGTCATGCCGGCCGGCCAGGGCTCGACCCGGGTCCAGCCGATCGTGAAGACCGATCCCATCGACACCCGCACGCTGCGGCGGTAGAGCGGGTCAGCGCACGAGGGGGTGACCAGGACCGCCTCGACACCCAGCGCCGCTGCCGAGCGGAAGACCGCACCGACGTTGGTGTGGTCGACGAGATCCTCCAGTACGACCACGCGGCGGGCGCCGGCCACGACGTCGGCGACTGCTCGCGGCTGCGGCCGGTGCATCGCCGCGAGGGCGCCGCGATGCAGGTGGAAGCCGGTGATGGCCTGCAGGATGGGCTCGTGAGCGACGTACACCGGGGCGGCCATCTGCTCCGCGGCGGCCAGGATGTCGCCGATGTCCGGCAGCCATCGCGGCGCGACGAGCACCGAGCGAAGCCGGTGTCCCGCCGCCAGCGCGCGCTGGATCACCAGCGTGCTCTCGGCCATGAACAGGCCCTCGGCCGGTTCGCGGATCCGGCGCAGCGCCACATCGGTCAGCGAGGTGTAGTCAGTCAGCCGCGGATCGTCCGCGTCGGTGATCGGCACCGTCATCTGCTGATCAGGATGGCGATCGCCACGATGCCCACGACGACGATGATCCCCCGCAGCACCACGGCCGGCAGCCGCCTGCCGAAGCGCGCCCCCAGCACGCCACCCAGCAGCGCACCCGGCGCGAGGATGGCCACCAGCGACCAGCTGACCTGTGACGGTGCGGCCACCACGAACACCACCGTGGCCAGCCCGTTGACGATCGTGGCGAGGGCGTTCTTCAGCGCGTTGATGCGCTGCAGCGTCTCGGTCAACCCGAGGTCCAGGACGCCGATCAGCAGCACGCCCTGCGCGGCGCCGAAGTAGCCGCCGTACACCCCGGCGCCGAACACCCCGCCCGCCAGCGCCACGCCCGCGGCACGTGACGGCGCCCGGTCCGCCTCGGCACGCTTCTCCGCCCAGGCGTTCAGCCGCGGCCCGACCAGCACGAGGACGACGGCCAGCGCCACGAGCGCAGGCACGACTGCCGCGAACACCTCACCTGGCAGCTGCAGCAGCAGCAGCGCTCCCAGCAGGCCACCAGCGGCGCTGAACCCCGCGAGGCGGGCGAGGCGGCGCCACTGCCCGGTCAGCTCCCGGCGGTAGCCCCAGGTGCCGGTGATCGACCCGACCACCAGGCCGACGTTGTTGGTGATGTTGGCAGATACCGGCGGCAGCCCCACTGCCAGCAGCACCGGGAATGTCAACAGGGTGCCGCTGCCCACGAGGGTGTTGATGGCACCGGCGCCGACTGCCGCGAGCAGCACCAGCAGCAGCACCGGCCACCGTCCGTCCGCGAGCAGGCCTGCCACGGTGACATCTCCCCCGTGGACATCTGCTGCGATCAGATCTGCTGCGCTCACGGCGCGAGGGACCCGCGAGCGGCCTCCTGCGACACGACGTCGTCCAAGTCATGGCGGTTGCCCAGGCCCGCCAGCGCACGCGACATCCGCGGATTGTCGCGCAGCGCCGGGGCGTTGCGCGCCAGGTAGGCCCAATAGCCCGCCGTGAAGGGGCACGCGTCCTCGCCCAGACGGACCTTGGGGTTGTAGCGGCAGCCCCCGCAGTAGTCGCTCATGCGGTCGATGTAGGCCCCGCCGGCCACATACGGCTTGGTCGCCAGCAGGCCGCCGTCGGCGTGCATCGCCATCCCGATCACATTGGCGGTCATCACCCACTCGTAGCCGTCGACGAAGCGGGTGTGGAACCAGTCGGTGACCCTGGCCGGGTCGTAGCCTCGTTGGGCGGCCCAGTTGCTCAGCACCATGAGCCGCGGGATGTGATGGGTCCAGCCCTCCTCGCGCACCCCGGCCAGCACGTCGGACAGGCACCGCGCCTGCACCTCGCGCCCCGCGTCCAACTCCTCGAACCAGGCCGGCAGCGGCTGCGTCATGTCCAGGGCGTTGCGGTCGCGGTAGGACTCCCCGGCGTACCAGTACATGTGCCAGATGTAATCCCGCCAGCCCACGACCTGCCGAATGAAGCCCTCCACACTCGCCAGCGGAGCGCGCCCGCCGCGGTAGGCGGCTTCGGCCTCGCGGACCACCTCCAACGGGTCCAGCAGGCCGAGGTTGAGCGGCACCGACAGCAGCGAGTGGGCCAGCCACCGGTCTTCGGCGAGCATCGCATCCTCGTACGGCCCGAACTGCGCCAGCCGCCCAGTGACGAACCGGTCGAGCGCCGCGACGGCCTCCTCCCGGGTCACCGCGAACCGGCGGGGACCGTCCTCGCCGACGAACCGCACGCCTGTCGTCACCAGCCGCTCCAGATCGCGGCGCACCTCGGCGTCGATCTCGTCCTCCTCGGGCCACCACGGCTCCGCCAGCTCCTCGGCGTCGGCCAGGCGCGTCACGCCCGCGGGTGGTGGTCGCCGGTTGTCGGCGTCGAAGTTCCAGGAGCCCCCGGCAGGCAGGCCGTCGGGTTCGAGCAGGAGGCCATGGCGGCGCCGCTGGCCGCGGTAGAAGTCCTCCATCAGCAGCCGGCGCCCACCGCGCGAGTCGGCCCAACGGGCGAACTCCTGCGGGGTGGCGACGAAGCCGCGCTCGGGCAGCACGTCCACCGCGCCCTTCGGTACCCCGTCCACCTCACCCGCTGCCAGCCGGCGCACGAATCTGCGGGCAGCGAACGAGGTGGGGTCGCGCACCAGCAGCGGCCGGCCCGGGCTCGGTGCGAACTCCGTCAGCGCTGCGGAGTAACTCTCGGCGCGCACCAGCCGGACCCGGTGAGGCTCGGCCGCGGCCCGGTGCCGCAGCGCCGACAGGATCAGGTGCGCCTTGCGACGGTGATAGGTGCGCCGCCGGAAGTTGGCCGTCGCCTCGACGAGTAGAACCCGCTCGACGTCGTCATCTACGAAGTGCGGACCCAACTGGTCGGCGAAGCACCACTGCGTGCGCTCGGTGGCCGCGCTCACCCGGCCTGACCGGGGCCGCCGGTCTGCTCCGGCGCCTGCAGCGGCGGCTCCGGTCGGCCGGCGCGCTGCGCCCCGTGGGCGTACCTTTCGGCACCGGCGGCTTCAGCGCGGGCCCGGCTCAGCGCCTCGGCGGGGTCCTCCAGCGACATCGCCTCCAGCCGGGTGCCGAGCGTCTGCTCGGTGGGTTCGCCGAGGTAGCCACCGGTGTCCTCGGCCCGGCCACCCAGCGCCCGGGCGATGCCGGACAGGGCGTCGGTCATCTCACTCGGCACGATCCACAGCTTGCTGCTCGTCCCGTTGGCGATCTTGGGCAGCATCTGCAGGTACTGGTAGGCGAGCAGCTTGTCGTCGGGGTTTCCGCGGTGGATCGCCTCGAAGACCTGCTGGATCGCCCTCGCCTCGCCCTGCGCGGTGAGGATGGCCGCCTGGGCGCCACCCTCGGCCCGCAGGATCGACGACTGCTTGTCGCCCTCGGCGGTGAGGATGGCGGACTGCTTGACACCCTCGGCGGTGAGGATGGCGGCGCGACGGTCCCGCTCGGCGCGCATCTGCTTCTCCATCGAGTCCTGCACGCTGTGCGGCGGGTCGATCGCCTTGAGCTCGACGCGGTTGACCCGGATCCCCCACTTGCCGGTCGCCTCGTCCAGCACGCCGCGCAGTTGGGCGTTGATCTGGTCACGGCTGGTCAGCGTCTGTTCCAGGTCGAGAGAGCCGATGACGTTGCGCAGCGTGGTGACCGTCAGCTGCTCGATGCCCTGGATGAAGTTGGCGATCTCGTAGGTGGCGGCCTTGGGGTCGTTGACCTGGAAGTAGATGACGGTGTCGATGCTGACCACGAGGTTGTCCGAGGTGATGACCGGCTGCGGCGGGAAGCTGACGACCTGCTCGCGCAGGTCGACGGTCGCGCGCGGCCGGTCGATGTACGGCACCAGGACATGCAGCCCGGCGCTGAGCGTGCGTGAGTAGCGGCCCAGCCGCTCGACGATGACGGCGGTCGCCTGGTTGACGATGCGGACGGCCCGCACCACCGTGACCGCCGCCAGCAGGATGAGCAGGATCAACACGACGGTGAACAGGATGTTGCCGACGTCCATGACGTTCTCCTTGGGCTGGGGGCTTGTCGTTACGCCGGGTGGCGGGGCAGGTCGGTGGACAGACCCGGGCGGAAGGGGCCGATCACCGCGGTCGCGCCGTCGATACGGATCACGGTGACGTCGGTGCCCGCCGGGTAGACCACGCCAGGATCGCCCGAGACCGCGGACCACGTCTCCCCGCCCAGCTTGACCTGGCCCGAGCGGTTCGTCACGTCCACGACGGCGATCGCAGGCCGCCCCACCAGGGCATCGGCGTTGGTCACCGACCTCGGAGTCGACCGCTCGATCCAGCGCTTCAGCGCCGGCCGGATGAGCACCAGACCCAGCAGGCTGACGATCACGAAGGACAGCGCCTGCCCGGTGAAGTCCAACCCGAAGAACGCGGCACCCGAACCCGCGAGCGCCCCGAGGACGAGCATCGAGAACACGAAGTCGAAGCTGGCCAGCTCGACCAGTCCCAGGATGAGCGCCACGGCCAACCAGATCAGCCACTGCGATTCACGCAGGAACTCGCTCATCCGCCCCCTCCACTTCTACTCTGCCCGGGCCGTCCATCGCTGTGCGGAATGCTCCACGATCAGTGAGACCCCGAACGTCTCGCCCAGAGCCTCACTTGTCAAGGTCAGGGGCAGCGGACCCGAGGCGACCACGGCACCGGCCCGCAGCAGCAGCACGTGGGTGAAGCCGGCCGGGATCTCCTCCAGGTGATGGGTGACCATGACGATCGCCGGCCCGGAGGTCATGGTCGCCAGCAACCCCAACCGGCGCACGACGTCCTCCCGGGTGCCGAGGTCGAGCCCGGCGGCGGGCTCGTCGAGCAGCACCAGCTCCGGATTGCTCATCAGCGACCTCGCGACCAGCACCCGCCTGCGCTCGCCCTCGCTGAGGCTGCCGTACGGCCGATTGCCCAGCCCGGCGACCCCGAGCCCGGCCAGCAGTGAGTCGGCCCTGGCGACGTCCGGGTCGTCGTAATCCTCTCGCCACCGGCCGACCCGGCCGTAGGCGGCGGTGATGATCACGTTCCGTGCGGTCTCCGTCGGCGGCAGGTCATCGCCGACGGAGATGCTGGCCAGCCCGATGCGCTGCTTCAGCTCGCTGACGTCGGTGTGGCCCAGCCGTTCGCCGAGCAGCCTGACCTGGCCTCTGGTGGGATGCAGGGCGGCGGCCGCCACCTTCAGCAGGGTCGTCTTCCCGGCGCCGTTGGGGCCGATGACCACCCACCGCTCGCTGTCGCGGACCGTCCAGTCGACCTTGTCCAGGAGCGCGAAGCCGTCCCGGACCACGCTGACCCCCCTCATTGCGACGACGACGTCACTCATGCGGGAACTCATGGCGATCAACCAATGCGGTCACCCATGACGCGCAGGCTAGTGCCCGCGCCTACCCTGCGCAGATGAGCCTGCCCCGCTCAGCGGTCCTCGCGGCATGGACCGGTGCCGTCATCGCCGGCCGAGCCGACGTCGCCGACGCGGTGGCCGCCGTCGCCGGTGACGGCGAGCACGACGTGGTGCGAGCGGAGGTCGACGAGACCCTGCTCGCGGCCACCGGCCTGACGCTGCCGGATCCGGCGTACCTCTCGGACCTGCTGGTGCTGCTGCGCGCGGCCGCCGAGACCGCGCCGCCCACGGTGCGGGTCGCGATGCCCGCGCCCGGGGACGCCCTCGGCCTGCCCCGGGCCACCGGCCTGCTCGGCTGGGCCTGCGACGCCGGCGAGGCGGTGATCATCGAGCGCATCGCGATCGGCCCGCAGCCATGGGGCATGGCGCTGGTCCCGGAGGTGACCGAGTTCGGCAGCGAGCTGGAACCCGGGGTCTCGGTGTCGTGGCAGGTCTGGACGACCGAGGGCGAGGCGTCCGGGGCACGGCCCTACGACGCGCCCGGATCGGTTGCCGAGGCCGATCTCGGGTTGCGCACGGCGCTGCACGACGTGACGCGGACGCTGGAGCGACTCGAGGTGGCCGCCTGGCGACCTCCTGATGAGGACGCGCTCGCAGCCATCACGGCCGCCGGGCAGCTGCCGCCGTTGCCGAGCACGCTGGCCGGTCGCTCCCGAGCCATGCTCGCCTCCGCCGCACAGGTGCTGGCCATCGTCGCCGCGGCTGCCGCCGAGCCCGGTGGGGCCGTGACGGGCCACCAGATCGGCCGCCGCGCGCAGGAGTTGACCGGTGCCGCCCGCGCCGCGCGCCGAGCCATCGAGGCCGCCGTCAATTTCCCCGCCTGACGCGGTGTACGGCATCGCCGGCCGCCCGCCCGCCGCCCAGCACCAGGGTGCTCGGGCTGGCGACCGACTCCTCATCGTCAGGCGACGGAGCGGTAGACCTCGATGGTGGCGCGGGCGACGGCTGGCCACGCGAAGAACTCCGCCACGCGGCGCCGGCCGGCCTCACCGAACGCGCGGGCGCGGGCGGGGTCGCCCACCGCCTCGGTCAGCGCGGCGGTCAGGTCGCTGACGTAGCGGTCCGCGTCCACCGGCGTACCGCTACCGTCGTCCAGCTGCTCGATCGGCACCAGCCACCCCGTCTCGCCTGGCACGACGACCTCGGGGATGCCACCGGTGGCCGTCCCGACCACCGCGGCACCGCAGGCCATCGCCTCGAGGTTGACGATGCCGAGCGGCTCGTAGATCGACGGACAGACGAAGACCGTCGCCTGGGACAGGAACTGCCGCAGCTCGTCTCGGGGCAGCATCGCGTCGATCCACACCACCGGAGCCGAGCGGACCTCGCGCAACCGGTCGACCAGCGCCACCACCTCCGCGGCGATCTCGGGGGTGTCGGGCGCCCCCGCCAGCAGCACCAGCTGCACGTCGGGGGGTAGGTCGGCCGCGGCACGCAGCAGGTAGGGCAGCCCCTTCTGGCGCGTGATCCGGCCGACGAAGACCACGCTGCGGGCCTCAGGGTCAACTCCGTTGGCCTTGACCACGTTTGTGGTGTCGCTCGGCGTCCACCGGGCGGTGTCGATCCCGTTGTGGATCACATGGACTGCGGCCGGGTCGAGGAAGGGGTAGCAGCGCAGAATGTCCGTGCGCATGGCGGAGCTCACCGCGATGACTGCCGCCGCCCCCCGATAGGCGGACTCCTCCGCCCACGACGAGAGCCGGTAACCACCGCCGAGCTGCTCGGCTTTCCATGGTCGCAGCGGTTCCAGGCTGTGCGCGGTCAGCACGTGGGGCCGCCCGGTCAGCAGGCCCGCGACATGCCCGGCGAGGTTGGCGTACCAGGTGTGCGAGTGGATGACATCAGGGACGTCCGCGGCCGCCGCGATCTCCGCGACGATCGACAGGTCGACGCCCAGCGTGCGAAGCGCCGGATTCGCCGAGGCCAGGGCGGCGGGCTCGCCGTAACCGACAGCAGCGACCCCCTGCGGGCCGCCCGCGGCGTCGGTACCGAACGCCCGCACCGAGACGTCGACCCCGGCCGCGTGCAGCGCCCGGCTCAGCTCGGTGACGTGCACGCCCCCGCCGCCGTAGACAGCGGGCGGCCATTCCCGGGTGATCAGCTCACATCTCACAAGTGCCGACGGTAACCCTGCCCAGTAGGGTCGAGCCATGTCGCAGCGGACCACAGGTGATCACGTTCTCGCGATCGTCCTGGCCGGGGGGGAGGGCAAGCGGCTCATGCCGCTGACAGCTGACCGGGCGAAACCGGCGGTCCCGTTCGGGGGGAACTATCGCCTCATCGATTTCGCCCTGTCGAACGTGATCAACTCGGGTTACCGCAAGGTCGTGGTGCTGACCCAGTACAAGTCTCACTCCCTGGACAGGCACATCTCCCAGACCTGGCGGATGAACACGGTGTTCGGCAACTACGTCGCGACCGTCCCCGCCCAGCAACGGGTGGGCAAGCGGTGGTATCTGGGCAGTGCGGACGCGATCTTCCAGAGCCTCAACCTGGTACACGACGAGAAGCCCGACTACATCGTCGTCGTCGGTGCCGACCACGTGTACCGGATGGACTTCTCGCAGATGCTGCAGGCGCACATCGAGGCCGGCGTCGGCTGCACGGTCGCCGCCATCCGGCAGCCGCTGCTGCAGGCCGACCAGTTCGGCGTGATCGAGATCGCCGCCGCACGGCCCGACCGGATCGGGCGCTGGCGGGAGAAGCCGAAGGATGCCATCGGACTGCCGGACAGCCCTGACGAGGTGCTGGCCAGCATGGGCAACTACGTCTTCACCACCGATGCGCTGATCGAGGCGGTGACCCGCGATTCCGACGACGACGACTCCTCCCACGACATGGGCGGCGACATCGTGCCGTCGTTCGTCGCTCGCGACGACTGCGGCGTCTACGACTTCATCCGCAACGACGTCCCCGGCTCCACCGACCGCGACCGCGACTACTGGCGCGACGTCGGGACCTTGGACGCCTTCTTCGAGTCGCACATGGACCTGATCTCGGTGCATCCCGTGTTCAACCTCTACAACTACGACTGGCCGATCATCACCGCCCCGTCGTTCTACCCTCCCGTGAAGTTCGTTCATGGCTGGCACGGCCGGATCGGTCACGCCGTCAACTCGATCATCTCCCCGGGCACCGTGGTCTCCGGCGCGCTGGTCGAGAACTCGGTCCTCAGCCCCAACGTCTACGTTCACTCCTGGGCCACCGTCACCGACAGTGTCCTGATGGACAAGGTCGTGGTCGACCGGCACGCGGTGGTGCGCCGCGCCATCGTGGACAAGGAATGCTTCATCGGTGAGGGCGTTCGGGTAGGCATGGACGCCGCGGCCGACCGTGCGCGCGGCCTGAGCGTCACCGAGTCAGGCATCACCGTCATTCCCAAGGGCACACACCTGGAGATCTGAGCCATGAGCGAAGCAGCACGTGACACACCAGCCACCGCCACCGATCCCCGGCCCGTCCGGATCGGGTTGCAACTGCAGCCGCAGCACGCCGACTACGACGAGATCCGCCGTACCGTCGACGCCGGCGAGGCGGCCGGCGTCGACGTCATCTTCAACTGGGACCACTTCTTCCCGCTCTACGGCGAGCCCGACGGCAAGCACTTCGAGTGCTGGACGGTGCTCGGCGCCTGGGCGGAGCAGACGTCGCGGGTCGAGATCGGCGCCCTGGTCACCTGCAACTCCTACCGCAACCCCGAATTGCTGGCCGACATGGCCCGCACCGTGGACCACATCAGCGGCGGCCGGCTGATCCTCGGCATCGGCGCCGGCTGGTTCCAGCGCGACTACGACACCTATGGGTACGAGTTCGGCACGGCCGGGTCCCGGCTGGCCGACCTGGCGCAGGCGTTGCCCCGCATCGAGTCGCGCTGGGCGCAGCTCAACCCGGCACCGCTGCGCGACATCCCCGTGCTCATCGGCGGCGGCGGCGAGCAGAAGACGTTGCGCTACACCGCACGGCACGCCCACATCTGGCACGGCTTCGGTGACGCCGACACCATCGGGCGCAAGCACGCCGTGCTGGACAAGTGGTGCGCCGAGATCGGCCGCGACCCGTTGGAGATCGAGCGCTCGGCGGGTGTGGACGGCAAGCCCGAGGACGTCGGCGAGCGGCTGCATGCCTTGGGCACTCGGCTGTTCACCATCGGGGTGGGCGGGCCGGAGTACGACCTCACCGGGGTGAACCGATGGGTGCAGTGGGCCCGACGCCGTAACGGCGCCTGAGCGCTCGGGCGGTGCCCGGGGAGGAGATGGCGCAGGCGCCGACGCTGGTGATCATGGTGGCGGGCGATGACCGGCCGGGGTTGACGACTCGGTTGTTCGACACTCTCGCGATGCCGGGCGTTGAGGTGCTGGACGCCGAGCAGGTGCTGGTCAGGGGACACCTCACGCTGGGTGTGCTGGTGTCTGTCGACGGCACCGGCACTGTTGCCGTCACCGCCGCCGTGGCGGCGTTCGCGCAGCGGCACGGGCTGTCCTGCAAGGTGGTGCCCGGCACCGGCGACGCCACGACCCAGCGCGGCGGGGAGTTGCACGTCGCGGTGCTCGGCCGCCCGCTGCTGCCGGGTGCGGTGTCAGCGGTGACGGCCAAGCTCGCCGAGCAGGGTGCGAACATCGACCGGATCCGCCGGTTGTCGGCCGACCCGGTCACCACGATCGAGCTCGACGTGTCCGGCGTCACCGACCTGCGGCAACTGCGTCGCGACCTGACGGCGACAGCCACCGAGCAGGGCATCGACGTCGCGGTGTCCCCGGCGGGCCTGGCGCGGCACGGCCGCCGCCTCGTCGTGCTCGACGTCGACTCGACGCTGATCCGAGACGAGGTCATCGAGCTGCTCGCCGAGCGGGCGGGCGCCAGGGAGCGGGTGGCCGCGATCACCGAGCGCGCGATGCGGGGCGAGCTGGACTTCGCAGCGTCCCTGCACGAGCGCGTCGCCACCCTGGCGGGCTTGCCCGAGGGCGTGTTCGACGACGTCAGGGCCGCGGTCCGGTTCACCCCCGGCGCGCAGACCATGACCCGGACCATGCAGCGCCTCGGGTACACGCTGGCCCTGGTCAGCGGTGGCTTCCATCAGGTCATCGATCCGCTGGCCACCGGCCTGGGTATCCGTCACGTGCTGGCCAATCGGCTGGAGGTCCGCGACGGTCGACTGACCGGACGGGTCAGCGGACCCGTCGTCGACCGGCAGGCCAAGGCCGATGCGTTGCGGCGCTTCGCTGCCGAGGAGAACCTGCCGATGTCGCGCACCGTCGCGATCGGCGACGGCGCGAACGACCTCGACATGCTGGCAGCCGCGGGGCTCGGCATCGCCTTCAACGCCAAACCCGTCGTCGCGGCACAGGCCGACGCAGCGGTGACGCTGCCCTACCTGGATTCCGTGCTCTTCCTGCTCGGCCTCACCCGTGAGGAGATCGCGGAAGCGGACGAACTCCGCTGAAGGTGAGCGCTGTGAGATCACCGCAGCAGGTCAGCGACGCGGCTGCAGCACGGCCACCAGGGCGCCCGTCTCGATCTCGGTCCACGGCTGATCGATGTCGAGGACCGCGGCCGTGCTGGTGCGCATCCCGTCGGCGACGGCGTCGACGGCATCGGGATCACTGCCCCGTCCCGCGAGATCGCGGGCCAGCGCCGACATCGACGGCTCGTGGCCGCAGACGAGCACGATGGTCTCGGGCCCCGCCACCGATCGGAGGACCTCGCGGATGTCGAGCGCGGCGGCCTCGTACAACGAGCGGTCCTCGACGACCCGCACCCGCTCCCGCAGGCTGGCGTCCCACACCGAGGCCAGCTCGGCCCAGGTCTGGCGGGTCCGCGTCGACGTCGACAACAGCGCCAGGTCCGGCACCAGGCCCGCTGCCGCGAGCTGAGTGCCGAGGGTGCGGGCGTCGGCCACGCCGCCGGCCGTCAGCGCCCGTTCGTGGTCGGTCGTCGACTTTGGCCGCGCCGCCTTGGAGTGCCGCACCAGTACCAGCCGCCGCCCCGCGGCACTCATGCGCCCACCGCGTGGACCCCGCCGTCGACATGGACGATCTCACCGGTCGTCGCCGGGAACCAGCCGGACAGCAGCGCGCAGCAGGCCTGCGCGGTGGGTGTCGGGTCACTGATGTCCCAGCCCAGCGGGGCGCGCTCGGGCCAGGTCTCCTCGAACGTGGTGAAGCCTGGGATCGCGTTGGCCGCCGTGGTCCGCAGCGGACCGGCGGCGACCAGGTTCACTCGGATGCCGTCCGGGCCGAGGTCGCGGGCCAGGTAGCGGGCGGTCGACTCGAAGGCGGCCTTGGCCACACCCATCCAGTCGTAGACCGGCCACGCCACCGTGGCGTCGAAGGTCAGGCCCACCACCGAAGCGCCGCGACCAAGCAGCGGCCGGGCGGCCATGGCCAGCGACTTCAGCGAGAAGGCCGAGACGTGCAACGCGGTGGCGACGTCCTCCCAGGGGGTGCTAAGGAAGCCGCCGCCCAGGGCGGATGCCGGGGCGTACCCGATGGAGTGCAGCACGCCGTCGAGGCCGTCGACGTGTTCGCGGCACCGCTCGGCCAGGGCATCGAGGTCGGCGGTGGAGGTGACGTCCAGCTCGACGACGGGCGGCGGGTCGGGCAGCCGCCGGGCAATGGTCTGGGTGATCTTCATCGTCCGGCCGAACGAGGTGAGCACGACCTGCGCCCCCTCCTGCTGCGCGATGCGCGCCACGTGGAAAGCGATGGAGGTGTCCTTCAGCACCCCCGTCACCAGGATGCGTGATCCGTCGAGCAAGCCCATCTCGTCCTCCGTCTGTTCGTGGTGACCTCAGTGACCCATGCCCAGGCCACCATCGACCGGGATGACGGCACCGGTGATGTACCCGGCCGAATCACCGGCCAGGAATGTCACGGTGGCTGCGACGTCCTCCACCGCCCCGAACCGACCGGCCGGCACGGCCGCCAGGTATTCCGTGCGACGCGAATCGTCCAGGGCCGCTGTCATGTCGGTCTCGATGAAGCCGGGCGCAACGACATTGACCGTGATGCCGCGGGCTCCCAGTTCACGCGAGAGCGAGCGAGCCAGGCCGACCAACCCGGCCTTGCTGGCCGCGTAGTTGCTCTGCCCGGCCGTGCCGTACAGCCCGACCACCGACCCGATGAGGATGATGCGGCCCCACCGACGTCTGATCATCGGCGTGCCGGCCCGCCGGACACAGCGCCAGGCCCCGGTGAGGTTCGTGTCGACGACTGCGGCGAAATCTTCCTCGGACATCCGCATCATCAGCTGGTCACGGTTCACGCCCGCGTTGGCGACGAGGACCTCGACTGGACCATTGGCCGCCTCGGCCGCGCTGAACGCCTCGGCGACACTGGCGGCGTCGGTGATGTCGCAGGTGACAGGCGTCACGTCCGCGGCCAGCGACGCCGGCAACGCTGCGGACCGCGTCGCGGCCGTGACGGTGAAGCCGGACTCCACCAGCCGCTCGGCGATGCCCAGGCCGATCCCGCGATTGGCCCCGGTGACGAAGGCGTGCCGACCCATTGCCCAGACGCTAGCCCATGACGAGGAGCCGGAACCGGGTGCGTACCGTTGGGGTGATGCCTCACGCGACGAACGACCTCCCCCCCGTGCAGCGGATCACCACGGCACGGCGCTCGCACTCGGCCGACATGTCGATGCGGATGCGCAACTACGCCATCTCCATGGGCATCCGGACCGTCTGCGTCGTCTGCGTCGTCGTCGTCGACCACTGGTCCCGCTGGCTGTTCGCAGCCGGCGCGGTGTTCCTACCCTATGTCGCGGTGCTGCTGGCCAACGCGGGCCGGGAACGAGGACCGTCGGTCCCGACCAGCCAGATCGACGGGGCGGCCATCCGGGCCCTGCCGGCATCCAAGGAGGACGCGTGACCTCGCTCGACGAGCACGTCGGCGCCACTGACGCCGAGCGGGGCACGGTGTGCAGCGCCAAGGCATGCCGCGCTTCGGCGGTCTGGCTCATCCACTGGCGCAACCCGCGCATCCACGGATTGCAGCGACGCAAGGCCTGGACGGCTTGCGAAGCCCACCAGGAGTCGCTGGCCGAGTTCCTCCGCGTCCGCTCGTTCCTGCTGGACGTCATCCCGCTGCCGTGAGCGGTGCCAGGAGCCGGTTCGCGTGATGCGGGCAGCTTCGGCGCCCGCTCGTGCGTGGCGTGAGCTGCCGCATCAGCCACGCTGGGTCGTCGGATTGGCCGTAGGCCTGGTATTCGCCGCCTGCTGCGTGCTGCTCGCGCAGTGGCAGTGGCACCGCAAGGAGGTTCGGGACCAGCGCAACGCCACGATCACCGCCAACTACGACCTTGGTCCGGCTCCGTTAGCGGCTGTGCTGAGCGCGGGCGGGGTCACACCGGCCGACGAATGGCGACCGGTCACGTTGACCGGGCGTTACGACGCGGCGGCGACGGTGCTCGTCCGCAACCGACCGCAGGGCGGCGCGAACGGCTACCTGGTGAGCGTCCCACTCGTGCTCGAGCGCGCGATCTCGGGCCGCAGCGAGGTGTGGCTGGTCCGCGGGTGGATCCCCGCCGGGCAGGACGCGGCCACGGCGCCAACTCCGCAGCAGCCGCCGGCCGGTCGGGTCGACGTCGTGGCACGGCTACGACCGGCCGAGCCCCGGGACGCCCGGGTGGCCGCACAAGGTCAGGCGTACCGGCTGGACCCGGCGGGGCTCGCGCGCAGCGCCGGGCGCGAGGCAGGGCAGGCGGTCGTGGGTTACGGCCTGGTGAGCGCGGAGGATCCCCTACCGGCCGGCTCCGGTGTGGCCCCGCTCGCGGCGCCCAAGCCGGCGATCGACCCTGGGCCGCACCTGGCCTACACCATTCAGTGGTACCTGTTCGCCGTGGCCGGGCTTGCGATCTGGGGAGTGCTCTATCGCCGCCCCGACGACACCGATGCGGCGCCGACGCCCGCCGCCGTGCGGACCCGCCGGCCGGCAACCGATCGGTGGACCTATTCGCCCGGCGGTGACCAGGCGGCTCCCAAGGGGTGAAACAGCGTCAAGACCCGGTCTTCGCAGTGACCTGTGAGGGACACTGGGTGCATGGATCTGGGTCTTGATGGGCGCGTCTACATCGTCACCGGCGCTAGCCGGGGCCTCGGCTATGCCACCGCGGCAGCCTTGGTCGCCGACGGCGCCCGGGTCGTGATCAACGCACGTGACGAGGCATCGCTGCAACAGGCGGCGCAGACGCTGGGCGGCGGCGACATGGCATTGCCCATCTCTGGTGACCTGGCCGAGAGCGACCTGGGGAGCCGGCTCATCGCCTCGGCTCAGGCCCGGTTCGGTCGCCTGGACGGTGCGGTGATCAGCGTGGGCGGGCCGCCACCGGGTTCGACCATGGACGTCGACGGACAGACCTGGCGCGAGGCCTTCGACAGTGTTTTCTTGGGACCGATGCAGCTGATGACGGCCGTTGCCCGCTCCGCCGGTTTCGAGGGGGCCGCCGTCGTCCTCATCCTGTCCTCCTCGGTCCGTCAGCCGGTGCCCGGGCTCGACGTCTCCAACGGGCTGCGGCCGGGTCTGGCGATGCTCGCCAAGAGCCTGGCCGACGACCTCGGACCCAACGGCGTCCGGATCAACACGCTGCTGCCTGGCCGCATCGAGACCGACCGGGTCCGTGAAGTCGACGGCAGCAGCCCGGATCCGGCGCAGGCGCGCCGCAGCCAGGAGGCGAAGATCCCGCTCGGCCGTTACGGCCAGCCGGAGGAGTTCGGCCGGGTCGCGGCCTTCCTCGTCTCCCCGGCCGCCTCCTATGTCAGCGGAGTGGCGCTCGCCGTAGACGGCGGGGCGATGCGAGCGCTGTGACGCGACGCCGGCACGGGTGCCACCGGGCTTACGACAGCGCGGGGGCGCGCTCCTTCGCTGTGGCGAACTGCGTGAGATAGAGCTCGGCGTACAAGCCTCCCGCGGCGAGCAGCTCCTCGTGCCGCCCGGTCTGCACCACTCGTCCGCCGTCGACGACGACCACCAGGTCGGCGCCCCGGATCGTCGAGAGGCGGTGCGCCACCACGAGCGCCGTGCGCCCGCTGAGGGTGCGCTCCAGGGCTTCCTGCACCCGGGCCTCGGAGTGCGAGTCCAGGTGCGCGGTCGCCTCGTCCAGCAACACGATGCCGGGACTGCGCAGCAGCAATCGGGCGATCGCCACCCGTTGCTTCTCCCCGCCGGAGAGCCGGTGACCGCGGTCACCCACAACGGTGTCCAGGCCGTCGGGCAGGGAGTCGATCACGTCGAGCACGGCGGCGTCGGCCAGCGCACGGCGCATAGCCGCCTCGTCCGCCTCCGGCGCCGCATACGCGAGGTTGGCACGCAGCGTGTCGTGGAACAGGTGCGCGTCCTGTGTCACCACGCCGATCCGTTCCCGCAGCGACTCGAACCCGACCTCTCGGACGTCGACACCGCCCACGAGGACGCGGCCGGCCTGCGGGTCGTAGAGCCGCGCGACCAGCCCGGTGATCGTGGTCTTACCTGCGCCGCTGGGCCCGACGAGCGCCACCAGCGACCCCGGCGCCGCTGTGAAGTCAACGTCGTGCAGCACGTCACCGGCGTTTCGGTCCTCAGTGGTCGCGACGTCCTCCAGCGACGGCAGCGAGATCTCGTTCCGCGTCGGGTAGCCGAACGTGACGTGGTCGAACCTGACCTCCAACGCGCCGCTGGGCAGGGTGCGGCCGTCCCTCGGCTCGACCACCAGCGGCGGCAGGTCGAGGATCTCGAAGACCCGCTCGAAACTGACCAGCGCGGTCATCACGTCGACGCGGATGTTCGACAGTGCCGTGAGCGGTCCGTAGAGCCTGCCGAGCAGGGCGGTCAGGGCCAACAGGGTGCCGACCGTGAGCACGCCGTCGATGGTCAGCAAGCCACCGATGCCGTACGTCAGCGCGGTTGCGGTCGCCGCCAGCAGAGTCAGCGCCACGAGGAACACCCGGTTGATCATGGCGATCCGGACCCCGATGTCGCGGACCCTTCCCGCCCGCGCGGCGTACTCGCGCTGTTCGGTGACCGGCCGGCCCATGAGCTTGACCAGCAGCGCCCCCGCGACGTTGAACCGCTCGGTCATGCGGTTGCCCAACTCGGCATTGAGCGAGAACCCCTCGCGGGTCAGCCCCTGCAGGCGGCCGCCGACCAGTCGGGCGGGAATCAGGAAGAGCGGCACCAGCGCCAGTGACGCCAGCGTCACCTGCCACGACAGGTACAGCATCGCCGCCACGACCCCGACCACCGAGACGAGATTGCTGACCACGCCGGAGAGCACGGCGGTGAACGCCTGCTGGGCACCGATGACGTCGCCGTTGAGCCGGGTCACCAGCGCACCGGTCTGGGCCCTGATGAAGAACGCGATGGGTTGCCGCTGGACGTGCCCGAAGACTTGGGTGCGCAGGTCGTAGATCAGGCCCTCGCCGATGGTGGCGGAGTACCAGCGGGTGAACAGCGTCACCACCGCGTCCAGCGCCGCAACGCCGAGGACCAGCGCTGCCAGCGTGAGCACCAGCCGGCGGTCCCCCGCAGCCACGCCGTCATCGACGAGTCGTTGCAGCAGCAGGGGCGAGACGACCACCAGACCCGCCGATACGACGGTCAGTACCAGGAACACCACGATCCGGCCTCGGTACGGGACTGCGTAGCCGAGTACCCGCCGCCAGGTGGCCGCCCCGACCTTTCGCCGGGTGACGCTGCGGTCGCGTGACAGGCCACGCAACGCCGTGTGTGCGGATTGACTCACACCCCAGTGTCACCGGTCCCGGCCGCCGAGGTGCCGACCGGGGTGACGCCCTCAGCGAACGTCAAGTGGTGGCCTTGCGCCGCGTCGCGCCGCCCCGGCCGCGCAGACTCACCTCCTGCTCGGTGAGAATGCGGTGTACGAACCCGTACGAGCGCCCGGTCTCCTCAGCCAGCGCCCGGATGCTCACCCCGGCCTGGTACTTGGTCGCCAGTTCGGCCGCCAGCTTGTCCCTGTCGGCACCCGTCAACCGGGCGCCCTTCTTGATCCCCGCCATGGTCCCTCCTTTGTCGCGGTAGCGTCATGATCACGGATTGTTGCGCGTTGCGCCAGCCGGCGGCCGTCAGGCGAGAGCGACCAGATCCGCGTACGCCTGCCCCCACAGGTCCTCGTCGCCGTCGGGCAGGAGGACTACCCGTTGCGGATCGAGGGCGTAGACAGCGTCCTCGTCGTGAGTCACGAGAACGACTGCACCGGCATAGCGCCGTAGGGCCCCGAGCACCTCCTGGCGGCTCGCCGGGTCGAGGTTGTTGGTCGGCTCGTCCAGCAGCAGGACATTGGCTCCGGACACGACGAGCGTGGCCAGCGCAAGTCTCGTCTTCTCCCCGCCCGAGAGCACCGAGACCGGCTTGGCCACGTCGTCGCCGGAGAACAGGAAGGAGCCCAGCACCGTGCGCACGCGGGTGTCGTCCAGATCGGGCGCGGCCGAACGCATGTTCTCCAGCACGCTGCGATCGCGATCCAGCGTCTCGTGCTCCTGCGCGTAGTAGCCGATCCGGAGCCCGTGGCCAGGTATCACCTCACCGGAGTCCGGCCGTTCGACCCCGGCAAGCATGCGCAACAGTGTCGTCTTCCCTGCCCCATTGAGTCCGATGACAACGACGCGGCTTCCCCTGTCGATCGCGAGGCTGACGCCGGTGAACACCTCCAGCGAGCCATAGGACTTGCTCAATCCCTCGGCCGTCAGCGGCACCTTGCCGCACGGCCGGGGCTCCGGGAAGCGCAGCGCGGCGACCTTGTCCGAGGACCGGACCGCCTCCAGCCCGGCGAGCAGCCGGTCGGCGCGACGGGCCATGTTCGCCGCGGCGGTGGCCTTGGTGGCAGTGGCCTTCATCTTGTCCGCCTGGGTGTGCAACACCGCGGCCTTCTTCTCGGCGTTCGCCCGCTCGCGCTTGCGGCGCCGCTCGTCGACCTCGCGCTGCTTGCGGTATGCCGACCAGCCCATCGCGTAGACGTCCAGCGTCGAACGGGTGGCATCGAGGTGGGCGACGGTCGTGACGGTCGCCTCCAGCAGTGCCTCGTCATGGCTGATGACGATGAAGCCGCCGGGCCAGGACCGCAGCCGGTCCCGCAACCAGATGATGGAGTCCGCGTCGAGGTGGTTGGTGGGCTCGTCCAGCAGCAGCGTGTCCGCGCCGGAGAACAGGATCCGGGCGAGCTCGACCCGCCGGCGCTGACCGCCGGACAGGGTTCGCAGTGGCTGGCCCAGGATCCGCTCGGGCAGGCCCAGGTTTCCGGCGATCCTCGTCGCCTCGGCGTCGGCCGCCCAGCCGCCCTGGGAGGTGAACTCGGTCTCCGCCGCGGCGTAGCGGCGCAGCGCCCGGTCGGTCTCCTCCTCGGTGGCGCCCATCATGTCGATCTCCGCCTTGCCCATCCGGGTCATGGCCTCGTCGATGCCCCGTGCCGCGAGGATCCGGTCGCGAGCCAGCACGTCGACGTCGCCGGTTCGGGGGTCCTGCGCCAGGTAACCGATCGTGCCGGCGCGCGTGATCGTGCCCGAGGCCGGCGCAGCCTCGCCGGCGATGGTCCTGGTCAGGGTGGTCTTACCGGCGCCGTTGCGCCCGACCAGCCCGACCCGGTCGCCAGGAGCGACCCGCAGGTCGGCACCTGAGAGCAGCAGGCGCGATCCGGCCCACAACTCGACGTCGGACACGACGATCACAGCTCACCCATCCATGCACGATCCCCACGACCCCCCATGAGTTTAGTCCAAGTGTCGCCGATGCCGAGGACACGGCACAGTGAAGGCGTGCGATTCGACAATGACAGCGTCGACACCTCCCGAGTGTCCGATCGGCGGGGCCGACGAGGAGGTACCGCCGCCGTGGCCGGCGGCGGCGTCGGCATCGTGGGCGTGCTGATCTTCCTGGCTCTGCAGTTCCTCGGTGGCGGCGGCGCGATCGACCCGTCGCTGCTCCAGCCCGCGGGGGGCGGACAGGTCGGCCAGCAACCCGGAGAGACCGAACAGGCGCAACTGGCCGAGCGCTGCAACGCCGACGGGGCACTGCAGCAGTACACCGATTGCCGCCTGATCAAGGTCTTCAACATCGCCGACGACGTATGGGCGACCGAGTTCGCGGCCCGCAACCTGGAATACCGCTCCCCCTACCTGGCCTTCTTCTCCGACCAGGTGACGACGGGCGGCTGCGGCGCCGCCTCGGCCCAGGTCGGCCCCTTCTACTGCCCGGGCGACGAGACGATGTACTTCGAGCTGCAGTTCCTGCAGGTACTGCAGGACCAATTCGGTGCGCCCGGACAGTTCGCGCAGGCCTACATCGTCACCCACGAGTTCGGCCACCACCTGCAGACCGTCCTCGGCACCGAGTCCCAGGTGCGGGCGCAGCAGCAGCAGGACCCGGACAACGCCAATCAGTACGCCATCGCTCTGGAACTGCAGGCCGACTGCTATGCCGGGGTTTGGAGCAAGCTCGCGGACGCCAGCGAGGGCGACGGCATCGTGCTGACCGAGGCCGACGTCGACGAGGCGCTGGGAGCGGCCGAGGCAGTGGGCGACGACCGGATCCAGGCGAAGACCTCCGGGCAGGTCAACCCCGAGACCTGGACGCACGGGTCGGCCGAACAGCGTCGCGAGTGGTTCCAGCGAGGGTTGTCCACCGGCGACATGACGCAGTGCGACACGTTCAGCGGATGACCTCGCGCGGGTAACGTGTCGCCTCGTCCCCACCGGTGATCCATCTGGAGGTCGCATGAGTGCCATCAATCCGCCCGCGACGTTGCGGTCAGCAGTGCTGCCCGTGGGACGGCTGATGACCGCGGTCCTGCTGGTCGCAGGCGTCGGTGTCCATGCCGCAGCGGCGCAGTTGGCCGTGCCGCTGCCGTTCACGCCGGTGCCCATCACACTGCAGTCGTTGAGTGTGCTGCTGCTGGCGGCGGCCTACGGTCCGCGGCTGGCGGCGGCGACCTTCGCCTCCTACCTGGGCGTCGGTCTGCTCGGGGCCCCCGTCTTCTCCCTGGGTCGAGGTGGACTCGCCATCTTCTCGACCCCCACGGCCGGGTACCTGCTCGGCATGCTCGCCGCGACGGTGGTCGTCGGGTACCTCGCTCGTCGCAGCTGGGACCGGCACCCGGTGTCCATGGTGGCGGCGATGACCATCGGTACTGCCCTGGTCTACGCGGGTGGCGTGGCGTGGTGGCTGGTGCTGGGGTTCGATCTGACGACTGCATTGAGCCAGGGCGTGTTGCCCTTCCTGCCCGGTGACGCCGTCAAGGTGGCCCTGGCCGCCGGGTTGCTGCCCGGCGCCTGGGCGCTGACCCGCAAACTGCAGGGGTCACAGCCCTAACCGTGGTCAGCAGCCGGTCCGGCGGATCACGCGGGCCCGATCACCAGGGCGGCGATGAACCCGCCGAAACCCACTGCCACGGTCAGCACCGGGCCCGGCGCGATGTGCCGCTCGGTTGTCAGCAGATCGAGGGCCGCTGCTGGACCCTTCGCGCTGCGGAACCCGACCACCGCAGGCAAGCACCCGGTGCGTACCGACTCGACCGCCTCGATGGCGGCCAACGCTCCCGCCGCGGCCATGGCATGACCGGTCGCCCCCTTGCCGGCCGTGACCGGCACCGCGGCCGACCCGAGCGCCAGGGCGAGGCCACGGGCCTCGGCCTCGTCACCGGCGACCGTGCCGGTCGCGTGGGCGATCACCGCGGCGAGATCGGCAGCGACGAGCCCGGCGTCGCGCAGCGCCGCCGCGACGCAGCGGGACACGTACGTGCCAGCGGCGTCGATCGCCGCGGCATGACCCCCGGGATCGCGGGTCGAGGCCGCGCCGAGCACCACCGCCCGGGGCACCGCCCCCCGCTGGTGGGCGTGTCCGGCATCTTCGACGACCAATGCGGCAGCGGCCTCGGCGAGGACCAGACCGTCCCGGTCGCCGTCGAACGGCCTGGCCACGCCGGTGGCGCTGAGCACACCGAGCCGCCGCAGTCCAGCCAGGTTGACCGCCGTGGCGCCCGCCTCGGTGGCTCCTGCCAACGCCACATCGGCGCCCCCGCGCGCCACCAGTCGTGCCGCATCCGAGATGGCGTCGAGGCCCGAGGCGCAGGACGTGGCCACGCCGCGGCACGGGCCCGCCGCTCCCAGGTACCTGGCCACAGCCGCGACAGGTTCCGCCGGCGACAAAGCGAGCACGTCGCGGGGCGTCGGCTCTCGCCCTGCCGCCACGGCGACCGTTGCGCGTTCAGCGGCCCGCAGGCCGGCCAGGCCGACGCCCAGCAGCACGGCCAGCTGATCCGGTCGTTCGGTGACCGTGGGCAGGCCGGCATCGTGCCAGGCCTGGGCCGCAGCGTCGACGGCAGCCCGGCTGACGGTGTCACCGCTGCGGCGGTCGCACCGCAGCGCCTCGGGGTCCAGCATCTGCACCCGGCCGGGTGGCATCGCCGCGCCCCGGGCGGTCCACAGGGCGTCGAGCCCGCTGCCTCGCGCGGTTACCACCCCGGCCCCGGTGACCACGACCCGACGCCCGTCCATGTGCTGACGCTACGGCCGCGATGAGCGGCAACATCGCCCGTGCGGTGCGGCAGGCGTGCCGCGAGTGGCCGCACCGGCCCGCTGTCGTCGAGGTCTCGACCTCACGGGTGACGACGTTCGAGCAGCTGTCCGCGCTGGTGGACCGCCAGGCCCGGGCGCTGCGGGCCGCGCTGGGCGACCCGCAGCCGAATCGGCCTGTCGTCGCCGTCACTGGTACGGCCGAGACGGTCGAGACACTCGCCTCGATCCTCGCCTGCGACCAGGTGGGGGTGGTCGCCCTGGTCCGGCCGGCACCTGGCCGGGCGACCTGGTTTCGGCAGTTGGCGGCTGCCGCACCGGCCGTCGCGCTGGCCTCGGACGGCACCGTGTCACCGCTGCCCGGTGGACCACGTCGAGGTGGAGTGGACCCCGACACCTACCAGGTGGTGGCTACCTCGGGGTCGACCGGAGTGCCCAAGCTGGTGCAGCTGACCGATACCGGAACGCTGCTCGCCACAGCGGTGTACCGGTCGCACGCCCGGATCAGCCCGGGTGAGGCCGTGGCTGTGCCGCAGTCATTGGCCACCGTGGGGGCGCTGCCCTCGGGTGTGCTGCCGGCGATCCTCGACGGCGGGACGGCGGTGCTGACGGCCGGCGGCGGCATCGGGAGCTTTCTGGAGGGCCTCGTCGAGCAGCCGGTCGTCTTCGCCATGGCGGTCACCGGCTGGTGGCAGGCATGCCTGCGCGCCCGGGGGCTACCGCAGGTGCCCGGCCTGCGGCTGTTGGGAGTCGGCGGCTCGGCCTGGCAGCATCTCGTGCCCGGCATCCAGCGCTGGCTGCCGGGTGCCGTGATCCTGGGCAACTACGGACTCAGTGAGACGCACGGGCCCGCGTTGCAGGTGACGTCGGCGCAGACCCGTCGATTCACGTCGGTCACCGGCCGGGCCGTCGGCGGCTTGCAGGTGGCGGTTCGCGATGCCGACGGGTCCGAGGTCCCGGCAGGCAGCAGTGGCGTGCTGTGGCTGCGTGGCGACCTGGTCACCCCCGGCTTCCTGGGCGGCCCGGTCGATGCAGGTCCTGATACGGGCGGCTGGCTGTGCACCGGCGATGTCGCGGTGCTGCTGGAGGATAGCTGGGTGCGGGTGGTGGACCGGGCCGACGACCTGGTCAACGTGGCTGGCCGCAAGGTCTACCCGGCGGAGGTGGAGGCTGCCCTGTTGGGCCTCGCCGGGGTCACCGACTGCGCCGTCGTGAGATCGTCCGGCCCGGCCGAGACCCGCCGCCTCGGCGCCTTCGTCGTGCGTGAAGCCGGGGTTGGGCCTGCCACGGTGGCCGAGGCAGGGGTCCGGCGCCAGGTCATCGCCGCTGTGGGTGACCACGCGGTCCCATCCCTGGTCGAGCTGGTAGACGACCTGCCCCGGACCGGCAACGGCAAGGTCGATCGCCGGGCGCTGCAGGCCCGCCTCGACGCCGCCCTCGCTGCGACGTGACCGCTCCCCCCTTCACGCCATTTGTCCACTAATGGAGCCCGCGGAGTCACCGAGGAGACACTTTTGTCGCCAAATGGCGGAAGCGGGGGGGGCGGCGGTTCAGGGGGTGGTGGTGTTGCGGACGTGGATGCGGATCGCCTGTACCCGCTGGGCGATCTGGCCGAGCGTGACGCGCCGCGGGTCGCCGACCTCGAGCAGGTCCAGCACGTCCAGCGTCACCTTGGCCTGACCCAGCACCTCGCGGCACAGCTCGCGGTCCCCAGCCGGCACCACGGCGGCCACCCCCGTCATCGCCTCGGTATCCCCGACGACCCGTCGCAGCGCGTCGGCGGCGTCATCGGCGAGCTTCGCGGCCTGATTGCCACGTCGGCGCTGGTAACGGCTCTGCGAGGAGCCGCCGGCTGCGGTGCGCCCCTGCACGTAGCTGCGTCCGGCCTTACCCGCCCGCTCGCGCCCCGCCGCCACGACACCCACCGCCCAGCCGCCGCGGCGCACCGCCACCACCAGCAACGGGGGGACGGTCAGCGCCGCTTCGGCCAGCGCGGCCGCGCAGCGCCAGGGCCCGGCCTGCTGCAGTGTCACGGGCAGCAGCAGCTCCAACGTGGCGCTCGACCCGTCCGCGGCGAGCAGCGAGAACCCGTGCGGCAGCAACGTGACGTCGGCGGAGCCGTGGGCGTCCAGGAAGCGTTCGACCCACCGGGTCGACCGCCGGGCGGGAACCTCGACGAAGCGGTCGAAGGCCGTGGTGGTCACACGTTGAACGACAGTGCCCGCAGCTGCTCGCGGCCCTCGTCGGTGATCTTCTCGGGACCCCACGGCGGCATCCACACCCAGTTGATCGTCATACCGGAGACCAGGCCGCTCAACGCCTGCTGCGCCTGGTCCTCGATGACGTCGGTCAGTGGGCACGCCGCCGAGGTCAGAGTCATGTCGATGACGGCGTGCCGCTGCGCGTCGAGGTGGATGCCGTAGATCAGGCCCAGGTCGACGACGTTGATCCCCAGCTCGGGGTCGACGACGTCACGCAGCGCCTCCTCGATGTCCGCCGTGTCAGGAACCGCATTGACCGCCGGCGCGATGCCCATGTGCTCGCTCATGTCAGGCTCCGATCTCGGCGGTGGCTCCAGCAGTGACGGCGAAGCGGTCGTAGCCCTCGTCCTCGAGCCGTTGGGCCAGCTCGGGCCCGCCCTCCTCGACGATGCGGCCATCGACGAAGACGTGCACGAAGTCGGGCTCGATGTACTTCAGGATCCGGGTGTAGTGCGTGATCAGCAGCACGCCGAGGCGGCCGTCGGCCTTGGCGGCGTTGACGCCCTCGCTGACCACGCGCAAGGCATCGACGTCGAGGCCGGAATCGGTCTCGTCGAGGATGGCGATCCTGGGCTTGAGCAACGCGAGCTGCAGGATCTCGTGCCGCTTCTTCTCCCCGCCCGAGAAGCCCTCGTTGACGTTCCGCGCGGCGAATGCCGGGTCCATCCGCAACTCGGCCATGGCGGACCTGACGTCCTTGACCCAGTGCCGCAAGGCCGGCGCCTCGCCGGTCACGGCGGTCTTGGCGGTGCGCAGGAAGTTGGAGACGGTGACACCCGGGATCTCCACGGGGTACTGCATGGCGAGGAACAGCCCCGCCCGCGCACGCTCGTCGACCGCCATGGCGAGCACGTCCGTACCGTCCAGAGTGACGGTTCCCGCGGTCACGGTGTACTTGGGATGCCCGGCGATGGAGTACGCCAGCGTCGACTTGCCGGAGCCGTTGGGCCCCATGATCGCGTGGGTTTCGCCGGAGCGGACGGTGAGGTCGACGCCGCGCAGGATCTGCTTCTCGACCCCTTCCGTCGTCGTGGTGACGTGCAGGTCGCGGATCTCGAGAGTGGTCATGACTGGCTCCGTTCAATGATGGTCAGGCGCGCGTCGATGTCCGCCGTCAGCCGCTCGGCGACCTCCGGTACCCCGATCCGGGCGATGATGTCGGCGAAAAAACCGCGGGCGACGAGGCGACGGGCGTCCTCCGGCGTAATGCCGCGGGCCTGCAGGTAGAACAGTTGCTCGTCGTCGAAACGGCCGGTGGCACTGGCGTGCCCGGCACCCTCGATCTGACCGGTCTCGATCTCGAGGTTGGGGACCGAGTCGGCGCGCGCGCCGGCGGACAACAGCAGGTTCCGGTTGAGCTCGTAGGTCTGGGTGCCCTCGGCCGCGGCTCGGATCAGCACGTCACCGACCCACACCGTGCGGGCGGTCGGACCGAGCAGGGCGCCCTTGTACATCACGTCCGAGCGGCACCTGGGGTGGGCGTGGTCGACGAAGAGCCGGTGCTCCAGATGCTGCTCATCACCGGCGACGTAGAGGCCCGAGAGCCGGACATCGCCGCCCGGCCCGTCGTACTCCACCGTCTCGACGATCCGCACCACCCGGCCGCCGAGGCTGACGTGGGTGGACTCCACCGTTGCGTCGCGGCCGACCCGAATGCCGATGTGGGCGGCGTGGATCGCGTCGGCGTCCCAGCTGTGCAGGTGCACGACCTTCACATGGGCCCCGTCGCCGACCAACACGCTGACCGATTCGGCGTACACGGCGGTGCCGGTGTGCTCGATGATCACGGTGCCGGCGGCGTGGGCACCGATGTCGATGACCAGATGACCGTGCACCCGCCCGCCGCTGCCGGCCAGGCCGAGCATGGCGGGCCGATCGAGGACCGTGTCGGGCGCGATGCTGAGCACCGCGGCGCCACCGGATCCGGCGACGGCGACGGCCGAGGCCCGGTCGACGGGCAGTACTGCCCGCCGCAGCACCGGGTTGCCGCTCTGGGCCGTCGTGAGCGTCACCCCGTTGGGCAGGTCCGTCGTCCACGACAGGTGTTCGGCGGTCGCCTCGCCCGCGAGCAGGTCACGCAACAGCGGCAGCGGACTGAACCGCCAGTCCTCCTCGCGGCCTCGGGGCACGCCATAGGCGGCCGGGTCGGCCGAGCGCAGGCCGTCCGCCCGGCTGTTGACTGGTGGCTTGACCTCGACGGCGCCGCGGACCGCGGCGACCGCCGGTGGTGCCTCTGGTGCCAAGGTCATCCGACGGCGCCTTCCATCTGCAGCTCGATGAGCTTGTTGAGCTCCAGGGCGTACTCCATGGGCAGCTCGCGGGCGATCGGTTCGATGAAGCCGCGGACGATCATGGCCATCGCCTCGTCCTCGGGCATGCCGCGCGACATCAGGTAGAACAGCTGGTCCTCGCTGACCTTGGAGACCGTGGCCTCGTGGCCCAGCGACACATCGTCCTCGCGGACGTCGACGTAGGGGTAGGTGTCCGAGCGGCTGATCGAGTCGACCAGCAGCGCGTCACAGCGCACTGTGGAGGCACTGTGGTGGGCGCCTTCCAGCACCTGGACCAGGCCGCGGTAGGAGGTCCGGCCACCGCCACGGGCGATGGACTTGGAGATGATCGAGCTGGAGGTGTACGGGGCGGCGTGGACCATCTTGGCGCCGGCGTCCTGGTGCTGCCCCTCACCGGCCATGGCGATCGAGAGCGTCTCGCCCCGGGCCCGCTCGCCCATCAGGAACACAGCGGGGTACTTCATGGTGACCTTCGAGCCGATGTTGCCGTCGATCCACTCCATGGTCGCGCCCTCGGCAGCGGTCGCCCGCTTCGTGACCAGGTTGTAGACGTTGGTGGACCAGTTCTGGATGGTCGTGTAGCGGACCCGGGCATCCTTCTTGACGATGATTTCCACGACGGCGGAGTGCAGCGAGTCCGACTGGTAGATCGGCGCGGTGCAGCCCTCGACGTAGTGCACGTACGAGCCCTCGTCGGCGATGATCAGGGTCCGCTCGAACTGACCCATGTTCTCGGTGTTGATCCGGAAGTAGGCCTGCAGCGGGATCTCGACGTGGACGCCCGGCGGAACGTAGACGAACGACCCGCCGGACCACACCGCGGAGTTCAGCGCCGCGAACTTGTTGTCGCCGACCGGGATCACCGAGGCGAAGTACTCGCGGAAGACGTCCTCGTGCTCGCGCAGCGCGGTGTCGGTGTCGAGGAAGAGCACCCCCTGGCGCTCCAGCTCCTCGTTGATCTGGTGGTACACGACCTCGGACTCGTACTGCGCGGCGACGCCGGATATGAGCCGCTGCTTCTCGGCCTCGGGGATGCCCAGGCGGTCGTAGGTGTTCTTGATGTCCGCGGGCAACTCGTCCCAGCTGGCCGCCTGCTTCTCGGTCGACCGGACGAAGTACTTGATGTTGTCGAAGTCGATCCCGCCCAGGTCGGAGCCCCACACCGGCATGGGCTTGCGACCGAACAGGGCCAGGCCCTTCAGCCGTAGGTCGAGCATCCACTGCGGCTCGCCCTTGCGCATGGAGATGTCGCGCACGACCTCCTCGGACAGCCCCCGGCGGGCGTTGCTGCCGGCAGCATCGGAGTCGGACCAGCCGTACTGGTAGCCGGCAGGCAGGTCGGGACCGGCCGGGGCGGGGATCAGGTCGGGACTTGTCGTCATGACGGGACTCCTTGAAGGGGGACGAAGGTGGTGCAGACGTGATCGCCGTGGGCGATGGTCGCCAGGCGTTGAACGTGGACACCGATCAACCGGGAGAACGCCCGGGTCTCGGCCTCACAGATGTCGGGGTGAAGCGTCGCCAGCGCACTCACCGGACAGTGCCCCTGGCACAACTGCGCGCCGGAGACAACTGTTCCACCCCGTGCCGCATCGACCCGCGGCGCGTCGAGCCGGCGGACTCCGGCCGCGTATCCCTCGCCGTCCAGGACGTCGGCCAGCGCCTCCACCCTCGCGAGCGGGTCCGGTCCAGCCAGTTCGACCTGCTCGGCCCAGCGTTGTTCCAGCTCACGAGTGCGCTCGCTCACGAAGGCGGCCACTGCGGCCTCGCCGTGGGTGCGGCTCAGATGCGAGATCGCGGCGAGCGCGAACTCCTCGTAGCCGGACTGCGCGGCCCGCTGCCCGGCGCCGGAGACGACGTAACTGCGGGCAGGGCGGCCGCGGCCCCGCGGCGCTGATCCGGCCGACAGGGGGCCCGGGACGACCAGACCGTCGTCCTCCAGGGAGTCGATGTGGCGGCGGACCGCGGCTGGCGTGACCCCCAGCTCGGCGGCGATCACCGTCGCCGTCAGCGGACCGCGTGCGAGGATCGCCTGGAACACGCGCTCGCGCGCCGTCACGGCCACCGCCTCGATTTGCACAACACGAGTATGACGTAAATCCCCGGCGCCGTGTACGGCGGGGGCACTTCCTACCATCGCAGGTGTGATGGCCGCGCCGGATGACCCGCCCAACCCCCCAGTGGGCGACACCGCCATTCGCCTGAGTGATGTCGGGGTGCGGTACCGCTCCGGTCGCCATGGGTCCGTCCAGGCGCTGGCCGCGGTGTCGCTGCTGGTCGCGCCCGGCGAGATCGTCGCCGTCTGTGGCCGCAACGGTGCCGGCAAGACCACCCTGCTCGATGTGGTGACCGGCTTCGTCGCTCCCGGGACCGGAGCCGTCCGCGTGCTGGGCACCGACCCGCGGCAGGCCACCGCCGGTCAGCGTGCCCGGGTGGGCGTCGCGCTGGCGGACACCGGCCTGCCGCCGGCGGCGACACCACGTCGGCTGCTCAATCACCTGCGTCTGCTGCATCGGGTCCCGACGCCGCTGGACGACATCGCGGAGCGGCTGGCGCTGACCCCGCTGCTCGGTCGGCGGATCCGGCGGCTGTCGACGGGTGAACGGCAGCGGGTCGCGGTCGCGTGCGCCCTCATCGGTCGACCGGCCGTGCTCGTCCTGGACGAACCGACCTCGGCGCTGGACGTCGACGGCCGCGGCGCCGTGCTCCGCCTGCTGGGCGAGTTACGTGACGCGGGGTGCGCCGTGCTGTGGACGTCTCACACCCTGACTGACGTCGGGCGGGCCAGCGACCGCGTCGTCGTGCTGGACCATGGCCGGGTGGTGGCGGCCGCGGCACCGAGTGACCTGATGGGCGCGGTGGACGTCGTCCGGTTCGAGGCCGGCGCGGCCCGCGACACCAGCCTCTTGCAGGCCGCGTTGCCGACCAGGATGAGCATCCGCGAGGCGTCGGCGGGGAAGTACGAGGTGGCCGGTGAGGGAGTCGACGCCGAGGTGCTTGCGACGGTGTCGACCTGGCAGGCCGCCAACGGCGGCGCCGGGCGGCTCAGTGTCGGACCGCGGGAGCTGGAGGACGTCGTGGCCGCCCTCGGCGCCGCCGGACGGCACGAACTCACCGGGCGGCCCAGGCCATGACCGGGCTGCAGCAGACGCCCCCGGCTGCGGCGGCGGCCTGGTGGCAACGCACCGCCGCCGCGACCTGGTGGGACATCCGGACCATCGCGGGCAACGGCGAGCAGCTGCTGGCCACCCTGATCATCCCGGTGTCGCTGCTCGTCGCCGTCGTCCGCGCGGGCGTGCCCGACCTGGCGCCGCTGCCGCAGGGCACTGGCGGCCTCGCCGCCGCCCTGGCGGTCGCTGCGGTGTCCTCGGCGTTCACCGGGCAGTCCATCGCCCTGGCCTTCGACCGTCGCGCCGGGCTGCTCCGGCTGCTGATCGCCTCGCCGCTGGGACGCTCCGGGATCGTCGCCGGACGCCTGCTGGCGGTGGCCGTCCTCGTCGCCGCCCAGACCGCGGTGCTGCTCTGCGTGGCCGCGGCACTGGGCATCGTCATCCCGGCAGCCTCCGCCGGCGCCCTCGCGGCGGCGATGGCCGCCGGGGCCATGACCTTCGCCGCCTTCGGGATGCTGTTGGGCGGCACGTTGCGGGCGGAGGCGGTGCTGGCGGTCGCCAACATCGCGTGGCTGGTGATGGTCGGTCTCGGCGGCCTGGTGGTCGCCGCCGAACGGCTGCCCGCCGCCCCAGTGGTCGCGCTGCTGCCGCCGGCGTTGTTCGGTGACGCGGTACGTGCCGCTGTCGTCGAGGGCCGGCTCGACGTGGTAGGGCTCGCCCTACTGCTCGCGTGGGGCAGCCTCGCCGCCACGGCGGCGGCACGGCTGCTGCGCTGGGAGTGACTTCCGTGCAGCGGACGGCGCAGCCCCAGGTGGTGCTGGGAGTCGACATCGGCACGACCAGCACCAAAGTCGTGGCGTTCACCGCCGAGGGCACCGTGATCACCTCGCGCTCGGCGGGCTACCCGCTGCGTGAACCGTTCGACGGCTACGCCGAACAGCGCCCTGAGGAGATCCTCCGCGCGGTCACGTCGTCGATCGCCGCCACGGTGGCCGAGGTCGGTGCACCGCGGGTGGCCGGGCTGTCGTTCAGCTCGGCGATGCACAGCCTCCTCGGGCTGGACCCGGCGGGCGACCCGGTGACACCGGTCATCACCTGGGCCGACACCCGTGCCGGACAGCAAGCCGAGCGGCTGCGGGCCGGTCCCCTCGGCCTGCCGTTGCACCGCCGGACCGGCACCCCCATCCACCCGATGTCACCGTTGACCAAACTCATGTGGTTCCGCGCCCAGGAGCCGCGGCTGTGCGAGCGGGTCGGTCACTGGGTGGGGGTCAAGGAGTACGTGCTGTCCCGGCTGTGCGGGGCGATGGTCGTCGACCACTCGGTCGCCTCGGCCAGCGGGATGCTCAATATGTCGACCCTGACCTGGGACGACGAGGCGCTGCAGCTGAGCGGGCTGCTACCCGCACAGCTGCCGGAACTGGTGGCGACCACGACGGTCCTCCCGGAGCTGCTGCCGGCGGCAGCGGCACAGCTGGGCCTGCCGACATCGACCTGCGTCGTGGTCGGTGCCAGCGACGGGCCGCTGGCCAACCTGGGGTTGGGGG
>CAZEYA010000015.1:0-39497 GCA_964516515.1 uncultured Kineosporiaceae bacterium
CCTGGCCGGCCGGCGCTCGGCCCCTGACCGCTGCGGACTCGAGCTGGTCGACCTTGCTGACGAAGCGGGCTATGCCGCCGTACTCGACGCCGTTGATGACACGCGGCAGCAGAACGGACTCGCCGTCGTTGTTGTGGAGGATCGTCAGGGTGTAGTCGGGACGAGGTGCGGACCTCGTGCTGTCTGCAATGGCGGGGCTGGTCGCCACGGTGGAGGCCAGTGCCAGGCTGCCGGTGGCGGCGGCCGCGGCCAGCAGGCGCATCGTGCGAACGGACATGTCTCTCCTTGGCTGGTCGAGGAGTTGCGAGCAGCGGCATTTCGACTGCCAGAGGCAGTCTCTCCCGACGCGGGCCTCGCCGCCCGAGGGGGCCCGCTGAACAGCAGGTGAACATCGGCTGAACCGGCCGGGCTGCCGGGGTCGCGACGGCCCTCTACCCTCGTGCGGTGAGTCACTCGCCTCGGCTGGAGGTCGCCAAGCGGCTGCACCCCGAAGACGTCGGCCGCGTCGTTGCCCTGGTCCACGCCGCCACCCAGGCCGACGGCGTGATCCCACTCAGTGAGCATGTGCTGCTCCACCTGCGCCAGGGCGGCGAGGAGCCGGGCCGTCACATCCTGCTGATCGAGGACACCGAGCCGGGTCACCCGGTCGTCGGCTATGCCCACCTCGATCCGACGGACGCCGTCGCCGGGCCGTCCGCCGAGCTGGTGGTGGCACCCGATCGGCGGCGCGAGGGCCTGGGTGGCGTGCTGGTCCGGGCGCTGGAAGCGGAGGCCCCGGCCCCACTGCGGCTGTGGGCGCACGGCCTGCGCGCGGACGCGCAGCACCTGGCCGCCTCGATGGGCTATGTCGTGGCCCGGGAACTGCTGCAACTGCGACGCTCACTGCACGCGCCGTTACCGTCAGTCGAGCTGCCGCCGGGCGTAGCGGTGCGGACCTTCACCGACGACGATGCCTTCGACCTGCTGGAACTGAACGCGCTGGCCTTCGCCGACCACCCCGAGCAAGGGTCGTGGACGTGGAGCGACCTCGCGGCCCGGATGTCCGAGCCGTGGTTCGACCCGGCCGGACTGTTCCTCGCCGAGGGCACCGATGACGCAGCCGAAGGCCCCGACCTGCTGGCCTTCCACTGGACGAAGGTCCACGGCGACGATCCGGCGGCCGACCACGGTCACCATGCGATCGGCGAGGTCTACGTCGTCGCCGTGCATCCGGCCGCTCAGGGCCTCGGCCTGGGACGCACCATGACGCTGACCGGTCTGCATCATCTGCGCCGTCTCGGTCTGCAGCAGGTGATGCTCTACGTCGACGCCGACAACGAGCGGGCGGTGCGCACATACACCCGGCTGGGTTTCACGCATTGGGACTCCGACGTCCAGTTCCGTCACGATACGGGGCATGGGCGGGAGCACTGACGATGCAGAGATCGCGATGGATCCACAGTTCGAGCTCGATGTGGTGACCAGCGACGAGTGGGCGCTCGACCCCGACCCCGACCACCTCGTCGAGCACCTGGGCGAGGACACCGGACCTGATGGTCGCCTCTCGGGCATCGACCGGGAGCTGCCTGCCGACCGCTTCATCGACCGCGAGTTGTCCTGGCTGGCCTTCAACGAGCGCGTTCTGGACCTGGCCGAGGACCCCCAGGTCCCGCTGCTGGAGCGGGTCAGGTTCGTGTCGATCTTCGCCTCCAATCTCGACGAGTTCTTCATGGTCCGCGTCGCGGGGATCAAGCGAAAGATCGCCGCCGGGATCCACGACCGGGCGGCCTCGGGACTGGAGCCGCGGCAACTCATGGAGGCGATCGCCGACCGCGGCCACGAGCTCGTCTCGCGGCATGCCGAGCTGTACACCGAGCAGCTGTGCCCGGCTCTGGAACGAGCGGGAATCCGGATCGTCCGATGGGCCTCGCTGCGACCCGCCGACCGGGAACCGCTGGACGTGGTGTTCGCCGAGGAGATCTTCCCGGTGCTCACCCCGCTGGCGTTCGATCCCGCCCACCCGTTCCCGCAGATCTCCGGATTGTCCCTGAACCTGGGCGTGAAGCTGACCAATCCCTCGACCGGCAAGGAGCACTTCGCCCGGGTCAAGGTGCCGCAGACCCTGCCACGGCTGGTCCGTGTCGGCCATCAAGGCCACGACCAGCGCGCCGACTTCGTGACGATGGAGGACATCATCGCCGCCCACCTCGATCTGCTCTTCCCAGGCATGGAGGTCATCGGGCACCACGCCTTCCGGGTCACCCGCAACGAGGACCTCGACGTCGACGACGATGACACCGAGAACCTGCTCGCGGTCCTGGAACGAGAATTGCTGCGCCGGCGGTTCGGCCCCGCGGTCCGATTAGAGGTGGCCCAGGACATCGACCCCGACGTCGCCGAGCTCCTGATCCGCGAGCTGGGCGTCGGCCCTGACGACGTCTACCGGCTGCCCGAGCCGCTGGACCTGCGCGGCCTCGCGGCGATGACCGAGCTGGACCGCTCGGATCTGCTGTTCGAATCCTTCCGCCCCCGAACCGTCCCGGACCTGGTCGACGTCGACATCGACGAGGACCCCGACCAGCTCTTCGCGGTGCTGCGCGATCGCGACGTCCTGCTGCACCATCCGTATGACTCCTTCGTCACCAGCGTGCAGGCGTTCGTGGCGGCCGCAGCCGCGGACCCGGACGTGCTGGCGATCAAGCAGACCCTCTACCGGACGAGTGGTGACTCCCCCATCGTGAAGTCCCTGGTCGACGCTGCCAACGACGGCAAGCAGGTGCTCGCCATCGTCGAGATCAAGGCCCGCTTCGACGAGGCGGCCAACATCGAGTGGTCCCGGCTGCTGGAGGACGCCGGGGTGCACGTCGTGTACGGCCTGGTCGGGCTCAAGGCCCACGCCAAGCTGAGCCTCGTGGTACGCCGCGAGGCAGGTGGGCTGCGCCGGTACTGCCATGTCGGAACCGGGAATTACCATCCCAAGACGGCACGGCTGTACGAGGACTTCGGTGTGCTGACCTCAGACCCTGCGGTGGCCTCGGACCTCACCGTGCTGTTCAACCAGCTCTCGGGCTTCGCGCCCCGGTCGACCTACCAGCGACTGCTGGTGGCCCCCCGCACCGCGCGCAACGGCCTGCTCGCACTGATAGACGAGCAGGTAGCGGCCCATCTGGCAGGCGATCCCGCCTTGATCCGGATCAAGGTCAACGCACTGATCGACGAGACCATCGTCGACGCCCTCTATCGGGCCTCGCAGGCCCGCGTGCCCATCGACATCGTGGTCCGGGGGGCGTGTGCGCTGCGGCCCGGCGTGCCCGGCCTGTCCGAGACGATCCGCGTGCGCAGCATCCTCGGTCGCTTCCTGGAGCACTCTCGGGTGTTCCTGTTCGGTGCCGGGCACGACCCCGTGGCCTACATCGGCAGCGCCGACGTCATGATGCGTAACCTCGACAAGCGGATCGAGGCCCTGGTCCGGATCGAGAACGCCTCGCACATCACAGCCCTATCACGATTGCTCGACGCGGCGATGAGCCCGCAGACGTCGTCGTGGCACCTCGGCCCGGACGGTCTGTGGGTCAGGCACAGTGTCGACGAGGGGGGAGAACTGCTCCATGACCTGCAGACAGATCTCATCGCGTCACATCGGGCCCGGTCACGGCACCCGGTGGTCACCGCGTGATCACCCGACACATCCGCCCACGTCGGACGCTATACGGTCCACTACCAGGTGGCCCGACCCAATAGCCATGGGATGCGAAATCCGCTCGAGTGGGGGAGGGTTGTGGCGTTTGCATTCCGACGCCCTGCCCTGGGCGACACCTGGAGGTTCCTGTGAAGCGCTCCGTACTCGGCCGTGGGCTGCTGCCCGCTGCCGTGGTCCTCTCTCTCGCCCTCGCCGCCTGTGGCGGCGATGACGACTCGAGTGGCAACGACGCCACCACATCCGATGCCGCCGACACCGCCTCCGCCGACGAATCCGCACCCGCCTCCGACGAGGCCGCCGCCGAGCTCAGCGGCACGATCGCCGGTGCCGGCGCGACCGCCCAGCAGGCAGCCCAGCAGGCGTGGGTCGCTGGTTTCGCCGAGCTCCAGCCCGGCGTCACGGTCAACTACGACCCCATCGGTTCCGGCGGTGGCCGTGAGCAGTTCCTCGCCGGCGGCACCGTCTTCGCCGGTTCCGACGCCTACCTCGACGACGAAGAGCTGACCCTGGCCCAGGAACGCTGCGGTGGCGACCCGGTCGAGTTCCCCGTCTACGTCTCCCCCATCGCCGTGGCCTACAACCTGCCGGGCGTTGACAGCCTCAACCTCTCCCCCGCGGCCGTCGCCGGCATCTTCGCCGGCACCATCACCACCTGGAACGACCCCGCGATCGCCGATGACAACCCCGATGCCGAACTGCCGGACACCGCCGTCACGCCGGTGCACCGCTCTGATGACTCCGGGACCACCGAGAACTTCACCGACTACCTGACCCAGGTCGCCGGCGACGTCTGGACCTTCGACGTCGTGGAGACCTGGCCGGGCGAGCTCGGTGGCGAGGCCGCGCAGGGCACCTCCGGTGTCGTGGCCGCCATCACCGCCGGTGACGGGTACGTCGGCTACGCCGACGCCTCCCAGGTCGGCGACCTCGGTGTCGCCAACATCGGGGTCGGCGAGGACTTCGTCGAGTTCTCCCCCGAGGCCGCAGCCGCCGTCCTGGACGCCTCCACCCGGGTCGAGGGCCGCCCCGCAACCGACATCGCCATCGACGTCGCCCGCGACACCACCGAGGCCGACACCTACCCGATCGTCCTGGTCTCCTACGCGATCGGCTGCCTCACCTATGAGGACCCGACCGAGGCCGAGCTGGTGTCCGCCTACCTCGCCTACATGGTCAGCGCCGAGGGCCAGGATGCCGCCGCGGAGAACGCCGGCTCGGCGCCGATCACCGACACCCTCCGTGAGGAGATCGTCGCGATCATCGACCAGATTGGCTAAACCAGCCGATAGGTCGTCACACTGATCCAGCCTCATCCGAACCATGTCGTCGCCGGGCCCGGTCTCCGGGCCCGGCGACGTCGCCGCTCAAGCCTCCCTCGACCGGAGTGACATGGCTCAGCTCAGCCCGCCCAGTCCCGCTACCGCACCAGGGCCTCGGAAGGTTCCGCGGCGTCGTGGCGACACCGTGTTCGCCTCGTTGGCCGTCGGCGCGGGCATCGTCATCCTGCTGGCCCTCGCCGGAGTGGCGATCTTCCTGCTCATCGAGGGCCTCCCCGCAATCACCGGTGACCAGGCCGAGATCGCGGGCGGCAAAGGCTTCTGGCGCTTCGTCGGGCCGGTGTTGTTCGGCACGATCTGGGCAGCCGTGCTCGCCCTGATCGTCGCCACGCCGCTGGCGATCGGCATCGCGCTGTTCATCTCGCACTACGCGCCCCGGCGACTGGCCTCGGGCCTCGGCTACATCGTCGACCTGCTGGCGGCAGTCCCGAGCGTGGTCTTCGGCCTGTGGGGCATCTTCATCTTCGCCCCCTACCTCGTGCCCATCTACAGCTGGCTCGGCGAGAACCTGTCGTTCATCCCGCTCTTCGCGGGGCCGGCCAGTGGTAGCGGCCGAACCATCGGCACCGCCGCCCTCGTGCTCGCCGTCATGATCCTGCCGATCATGACTGCGGTCTGCCGCGAGGTCTTCTTGCAGACTCCGCGGCTGCACGAGGAGGCCGCGCTCGCAATGGGAGCGACCCGCTGGGAGATGATCCGGATGGCGGTGTTGCCCTACGGCCGCTCCGGCGTCATCTCCGCCGGCATGCTCGGCCTGGGCCGGGCACTGGGCGAGACGGTGGCCGTCGCCCTGATCCTGTCGGTGTCGCGGGGCTCGGTCACCACGAATCTCATCAGCACGCAAAACCCCTCGACGATCGCTGCCAACATCGCGCTGGACTTCCCGGAGTCCACCGGGATCGATGTCAACGTACTGATCGCCTCGGGCCTCGTGCTGTTCCTGCTCACGTTCGTCGTCAACTACCTCGCCCGCGCGATCGCCGCGCGGCAGTTCTCGGGAGCGGCCGGATGAGCACACAGACCGCGCCACTGGAGAGCTCGGGTTCGTCACCGGGCACCAAGCCGACCGGACCGGTGGCCGGCAGGCGGATGCCGGCGGTCATCTCCTGGCTGCTCGCCGCCGGGTCACTGGGCCTCGGCGCCCTACTCAGCGTCGCACTGACCGGCGGGCTCGGCATCACCCTCGCCGTGGTCATCGGAGCCGTCATCTGGGTGATTGCGAACTGGCTGGTCGCGCGGTCGATGCTGGGGCGCCGGCAGGGCACCGATCGGCTGGTCACGTCACTGGTGACAATGGCTTTCATCATCGCGCTGATCCCGCTGGTCTCAGTCGTCTACACCGCTATCAGCCGCGGGTACGCCCGCTTCGACGTCGCCTTCTTCACCGAGACGCTGGAAGGGGTCCTCGGCCCCGGTGGTGGCGCGGCGCACGCCATCGTCGGTACGTTGATCATCACTGCCATCGCGTCGGTCATCTCGATCCCCATCGGCATCCTCGCCGCCGTCTACCTCGTCGAGTACGGCAAGGGGCGCCTCAAGCGGGCCATCACGTTCCTCGTCGACGTCATGACGGGAATCCCGTCGATCGTGGCGGGCCTGTTCGCCTTCGCCCTGTTCAGCATCTTGCTGGGCGATCCGGGTCACCGGTCCGGACTGGCCGGCGGTATCGCGCTCAGCGTGCTCATGATCCCGGTGGTGGTGCGCTCGGTGGAGGAGATGCTGAAGCTCGTCCCGAACGAGCTCCGCGAGGCCTCGTATGCGCTCGGCATTCCGAAGTGGCTGACCATCACCAAGGTCGTCATCCCGACCTCGATCGCGGGCATCGCCAGTGGCGTGACCATCTCCATCGCCCGCGTCATCGGCGAGACCGCGCCATTACTCATCGTGGCCGGTTTCACGTTCAACATGAGTCTGGATGCTACTGCGGGCCGCATGATGAGCCTGCCGGTATACATCTACTCGCAGTTCGCCACGCCCAGCCTGCCGCCGCAGGCCTCGTACGACCGCGCCTGGACCGCCGCGCTGGTCCTCATCATCATCGTCATGGTGCTCAACCTCGGGGCACGCACCGTGGCAGCATTCTTCGCTCCCAAGTCCCGCGCCTGACCGACGACCGCCACACAGATATCCGGAGGATGCCATGGCCAAGCGCATCGAAGTGAAGGACCTCAATATCTACTACGGGGATTACCTCTCCGTGGAGGGCGTCACGGTGACGATGGAACCGCGAACCGTCACCGCCATCATCGGTCCCTCGGGCACCGGCAAGTCCACGTTCATCCGGGCGCTGAACCGGATGCACGAGGTGATCGCCGGTGCCAGGACCACAGGCAGCGTCACCATGGACGGCGTCGACATCTACGCCCGAGGCGCGGACCCCGTGGACATCCGGCGGCAGGTCGGCATGGTGTTCCAGCGGCCCAATCCGTTCCCGACGATGTCGATCTATGACAACGTCATCGCCGGGTACAAATTGCACAACTCGAGGCTGCGCCATGCGGTGCTGGACGAGAAGGTCGAGCGGTCGCTCAAGCAGGCCAACCTGTGGGAGGAGGTCAAGGACCGGCTCAAGCAGTCCGGGTCCAGCCTGTCCGGCGGGCAGCAGCAGCGGCTGTGCATCGCGCGGGCGATCGCCGTCGAGCCAGAGGTGCTGCTGATGGACGAGCCGGCCTCAGCGCTCGACCCCATCTCGACCACGGCCATCGAGGACCTCATCGCCGAGCTCAAGGAGACTTACACGATCGTCATCGTCACGCACAACATGCAGCAGGCGGTGCGGGTCAGTGACATGACGGGTTTCTTCAACATCACCGGCAGCGGGGCGCCCGGGAAGCTGGTCGAATACGGCACCACCGAGAAGATCTTCAACGAGCCGGATCGCGAGGAGACTGCACGTTACGTGGCCGGCAAGTTCGGCTGAGGCACGCCCGTCAGGCAGTGACGAAGATGGGGAACAGCGCCGGGTTGTGGGCGTGCACCAGGATCATGAATATGATGGCGTCGAAGCTCAGATGTATGGTCACGATGTACGGCAGGGACTTCGTCCGCTGGAAGACGTATCCCTGAAGCAGCGCGAATGTGCCGGTAAGCGCCGGGCCCCAGAATTGGTAGCCCAGCTCCCAGAGGAACGAAGTGAACACTATGGCTTGCAGCACGTTGGCCTGCCAGAAGACAAAGTGGTGCCGGAACAGCGCGAACACCGTGCAGACGAAGAACAGCTCGTCCCACAACCCGACGAAGTTGACGCCGAGGAACAATCGGAAGATCTGGTCGCCATCGGGCACGGCAGGCCAGTTCTGGTATACGCCGGAGCCGATGAAATACAGCGGTAGCAGGAAGTACCCGAGCACCAGCACCAGGGCCATGTACCCCCACTCCGTGCGACTCCAGCGCTGCCCGGTGCGCACCGGAAACACAATGATCCGCTCTTTGTAGATGAACCGCATGATGAGGTAGGGCACCAGCACAGCCAGCGTCAGGGCGACGAAGAACCTCACCATGCCGGCATTGCTGAGGTCGGCTTTCAGCGGGGTCGCGCTGATGATCGTCATGCCGATCGCTATCAGCAGCAGGTGCCGGAACAGCGGCCGGTCGCCGATGGCCGCGATGACCAGTGCCGCGGCCAGCATCGCCCAGCCGAGCGGGCGGACCTGGAAGCCGTACAGCGCGATCGCCGACGTCGACACCAGAAGAGCGGGCAGCAGTCGCCACGACCACTGGCGCTGGGGCGGGGCCTGCTGCTCGATGACAGGGGTCTCGACGCTCACCCTCCCAGGATGGCTGCTCCGTCCCGACCGGACAACGCGGGGTGGGTGGGAATGGGTGTGGGAAGGGTCATCGTTGAGCCGAACATGAAGGCAACCTGGAACGGCACCGTCATCGCCGAGACCACCGACACCGTCGTGGTCGAGGGCAACCACTACTTCGTGGCGGACAGCGTCAAGGCCGAGTACCTCAAGCCCAGCGCCACCACCTCGGTGTGTCCGTGGAAGGGCACCGCCAGTTACCACACCCTCGACGTGGCCGGCCGCACCAACCCCGACGCCGCATGGTTCTACCCTGCACCGAAGGACGCCGCCAAGGAGATCAAGGACCGGGTCGCGTTCTGGAAGGGCGTCGTCGTCAGCGACTAGTCTCGGTCGAATGGCCTCGCCAGTAGCTGCGCCGGATCTGAGCGCCGGGGGTGGGTCGGCAGCGCTGGCCGCGCTGCGCCGCACCGCCTACTTGATGGAGCGGGCCAACGAGCCCGGTCGTCGTGCCAGCGCGTTCCGCAAGGCGGTGGCGGTGCTCTCGGCCCTGGACCCCACCGAGCTGCAGCGCCGGATCACGACTCGCACCCTGGAGGATCTCGCCGGCATCGGCGAACGGACATCCGGCGTCGCCTACGAGGGCGCCGCCGGTGAGGTCTCGCCGTACCTGGCGCAGCTGGAAGGCTCCGCCCCGGTCCTCGCCGAGGCAGGCGCAGACTTGCGGGGGGCGTTGCGGGGTGACCTGCACTCGCATTCGGACTGGTCCGACGGGGGCACGCCGATACCGGAGATGGCGTTGGCGGCGGCCGCACTGGGGCACGACTACCTGGTCCTGACCGACCACTCACCTCGGCTCACGGTCGCCAACGGGCTAAGCGCCGACCGCCTGCGGGAACAGCTGCGAGTGGTGGAGCAGCTGAACGTCGTGCTCGCCGCGCGCGACACCGGACTGCGCATCCTCACCGGTATCGAGGTCGACATCCTCGACGACGGGTCGCTGGACCAGGACGCGTCACTGTTGGAAGAACTGGATCTTGTGGTCGCGTCGGTGCACTCCAAGCTCTCGATGCCCGCCTCGGCGATGACCCGCCGGATGGCGGCCGCGGTGTCGAACCCACTCGTCGACGTGCTGGGACACTGCACGGGCCGGCTGCTCGGTGGCCGCCAGGCCGACTCCCCCGGCGCCAGCCGCGGGTCCAAAGCGCGGCCGGAGTCACAGTTCGACGCCGAGACGGTGTTCGCCGCCTGCGCCGGGCACGGCACCGCGGTGGAGATCAACTCCCGCCCCGAGCGGTTGGACCCGCCCAGCCGATTGCTTCCGGTCGCGATGGCGGCAGGCTGTGTGTTCTCGATCGACACCGATGCACACGCACCCGGTCAACTGGAGTGGCAGGTGCACGGCACGGCCCGGGCCGAGGCGGCCGGCATCCCCACCGAAAGGATCATCAACACCTGGTCAGCGGACGCGCTCCTGGCCTGGACCGTCCGCCCCACGCTCTGACCCCTCCCGCCTCCCGGTGGCGGCAGGGGGAAGGGAGTGGGGTGTTTACGGGTAGGTCAGGCGGTCTTGGCGGCGCTCTCCGTGGCCCCCTCGGCCTTGACGGCGGCCATGTCGACGGTGCGGACCTGGCCGATGAGGTCCTCGAGCGCAGCCTCGGGCAGCGCGCCGGCCTGTGAGTACAGCAGCACGCCGTCGCGGAAGGCCATCAGTGTCGGGATGGAGCGGATATCGGCCTGGGCGGCGAGAGCCTGCTCGGCCTCGGTGTCGACCTTGCCGAACACGATGTCGGGGTGCTTGGCGGCTGCCTTGTCGAAGACCGGGGCGAACGCGCGGCACGGTCCGCACCAGGCGGCCCAGAAGTCGACGAGGACGATGTCGTTGCCGCGCAACGTCTCGACGAACGTGCCCTGTGTGAGTTCAACCGTAGTCATGACCTCTACAGCGCAACCGCCTGCCGCAGGATTCCCGACGGGTCCTGCTCGCGGACGTCGTAGGCGGCACGGGCAGCCTCCACCTCGTCGCGATTGACGACCGCCCACTGCGCCAGCGCCTCCAGCGGCTCGGCCAGTCCGGCGCCCAGCGGGGTGATCCGGTACTCCACCGAGGGCGGCATTGTGGCGAACACCGTGCGCCGCACCAATCCGTCGCGTTCCAGCAGCCGCAACGTCCGGGTCAGCATCCGCCGCGAGATCCCGTCGACCGAGCGCGACAGCTCACCGAACCGACGAGGGCCATGAGTCAGCTCGACCATGATCAGCACCGACCACTTGTCACCTATCCGTTCCAGGACATCGCGCACCGGGCAGCTATCCGGCGAGCGGGCCGCGATCTGCCGGTCGAGGGCGGGAACAGCGATGTGACTCGGTGACATGAAAGTGCCTTCTTCCGCAAGGACGTACCGGTGACTGAAGATTACCCCGTTCCGATCAGTAACCACTAGTCCCAACCCGGAGGTTCCACCATGCAACTCGACAGTCGACCCGTCCTCGCCTTCGGCACCGCCGGCGCGCAAGGCAGCGGCGTCGTCCCCGCCCTGCTCTCCCACGCCGCCGTCCCCGTCCGGGCCTCCCACCGACACGACCGGGCGCAGCAGTGGCAGGACGCGGGTGAGCAGTCGGTCGTCGCCGACCTCGCCGACACTGCCTCGGTGCTCGCGGCCGCCAACGAGTCCGGCGCGGTCGCCGTCATCGCCCACGTTCCGCTGGCGATGGGACCGGAAGCGGCCAAGGCGGTCGGGTCCTTCCTGGCATTGCGCGAGGCGGGCCTGCCGGTGACCGTCAACACCGGCAGCCCGACCGCCCCCGAGGGCGCGCCCGACCCGTTCGGTACCCGCCCGATGACTCAGGCCCTGCTCGGCGCTGGTGTCACGGTGCTGACCCCGACCGGGTACCTGGAGAACCACGCGGCGCCATGGGCGACGCCGCGGATCCCGGCCGGCGAGTTGATCTACCCCCGCCCGGCCGCTGACGCGCTGGCCTGGATCGCGGCCGGTGATATGGGTCGGGCCGCGGCGGCCGCGCTGGCGGCTGACATCCAGGGCGAGCTGCTGGCGCTCGCCGGACCGCAACTGCTGACCTTCGACGAGCTTGCCGCCGAGCTTGGGGCAGGCCTCGGCACCGAACTGCGGTTCGTCCGGATAACCCCGGCCGAGTACGGCGCTGCGGTGCGACCCTTCCTGGGCGAACAGGGGGCAGCGGGGGTGGAAGCCGCCTACGCCTCGATGCCCGAGGGCCGCAACCCCGGCTTCGACCCGCCCGAGGCCGCCGGCAACTGGCAGCGGCTCGGCGTCACGCCGACGCGGGCTCGCGAGTGGGCGGCGCAGGTGCTCGCCCCGGTGATGTCAGCCTCGGCCGCGCACTGAGGGAAGGGTCACCCGGCGGCGTCGAAGACCAGCTCGCCCCCGACGTACGTCCGCCAGACCTGGGTCGCACCGATCTCGTCCGGCGGCCCTGCGAATGGATCACGATCGAGGATGACGAGATCGGCGAGCCGGCCCGCCGTGATCTCGCCGAGCGAGGACTCGGCGTGGTTCACGTATGCGCTGCCCGCGGTGTAGGCGGTCATGGCCTGCGCCAACGGCAGCGCGTTGTGCGGGTAGAACGGCTCGCTCCGATCGGCCGCCTCGGGGCTCTGCCGGGTGACGGCGACGTGAATGCCCTCCAGCGGGTGCGGGCTGGACACCGACCAGTCGCTGCCCGCCGCGAGGTGCGCACCCGCCCGCAGCAGGTCACCGAACGGGTACTGCAACGCCGCTCGTTCCGGTCCCAGGAAGGGGATCGTCAGCTCGTCCATCTGCGGCTCGTGAGCCCCCCACAGCGGCTGGATGGTGGCGCTGGCCCCCAGCGCCGCGAATCGCAGGATGTCCGCCGGGTTCACCAGCTGCAGGTGGGCGAGGTGGTGGCGGTTGCCGACGGCGCCCGCCGGGCCGTTGGCGGCACGCGCCGCCTCGATCGCGTCCAGCGCCTCGCGCACCGCCCGGTCGCCCAGCGCATGGAAGTGGACCTGGAAACCCGCGGCGTCCAGCCGGGTGACGTACTCGCGCAGCGCGACCGGGTCCACGAAAGACAGCCCGCTGTTGTCGGTGGGGCAGCCCGTGTCGTCGAGGTAGGGCTCGACCATCCCCGCCGTGAAGTTCTCCGCCACGCCGTCCTGCATGATCTTCACGGCGGTGGCGCGGAGCCGGCCGACGCCGGCGGCACCGCCCGCCTCGGCCCTTCGGTCCAGCAGGTCGGGCAACTGCTCGATTCCGCGGGCGCGGTCCCACCACAGGGCCGCCACGACCCGCGCCTTGAGATGCCCCGCGCGTGCGGCCTTCAGGTACGTCGAGAGCAGGTCGGTGGCTCCGAAGACCTCACCGACCGCGGCGTCCTGCCACGACGTGATCCCCTTGCTGAACAGCACCTGCTGAGCCAGCAGCAGTCCCGACACCTGCTGCTCCGCCGCCACCGGCGGAACCAGCCGCTCGACGATGTCGGCCGCCCCCTCATGCAGGGTGCCGGCGGGATAGCCGCCGGGTTCGCGCTCGATTCGGCCGTCCACCGGATCCGGTGACGACTCGTCCAGCCCGGCGCGGCGCAGCGCCTCGGTGTTGACCCAGGCGCCGTGACCGTCACGGTTGCTGAGGAACACCGGCCGATCGCCGACCACCGCGTCCAGCATCTGACGCGTGGGGGTGCCGCCGGGGAAGAACGCCATCGACCACCCGCTGCCCACGATCCACGGCAGGTCGGGGTGGGCCGCCGCGTACTTACCGATGATGTCCAGGCAATCCGCCGCCGAGCGCGCCTCGTGCAGCGAGCACCGCAGCAGCGCCACCCCGGCCATTACGGGGTGCACATGGGCGTCGATGAAGCCGGGCACCAACAGCCGACCGGCGATGTCGATCCGCTGCGTGCCCGGCCCCGCAAGCTCGGCCATCGCCTCGTCGGAACCCACCGCGACGATGCGCTCGCCCCCGACCGCCACTGCTGCCCGGCGCGGCGCCCCCCAACCGGCGGTGAACACCGATCCGCCGGTGATAATCGTGTCGACGTCGCCCACGGTTACGACCTTGGCACAGGTGTCAAGACCTCAGGCCCCCCTTCGGGTTACGCGTGTGTCACCAGTTGCCGCTACCCCTTGACGCGACGCCTTCCGTTGCCATGAAGTGGCCTGCACAACGGAAAGGAGGCACCGAGTGGCGGATCGCCATGTTCGCAACTTGATCATCGACGGTGTCTCCAAGCGGTTCGCCACCCCCGAGGGGGGCGAGGTCCGAGCGCTCGACGACGTCTCGCTGACCGTCGACCCGGGCGAGTTCATCGTCCTGCTCGGACCGTCCGGCTGCGGCAAGACGACCCTGCTGCGCTGCATCGCCGGCCTGGAGTACCCCGACGAGGGCACCATCCACCTCGGCGAGGAGCGGATCGACACCCAGCCCGCATACCGGCGCCGGGTCAACACCGTCTTCCAGTCATACGCGCTGTTCCCCCACATGAGCGTCGCCGACAACGTCCGCTTCGGCCTCGACATGGACGGCATGGACCGGCCGAGCGCGAAGGCGCGCGTCTCGCAGATGCTGGACCTCGTGCAATTGGCCGGCTACGAGTCGCGGCGGCCCAATCAGCTGTCCGGCGGCCAGCAGCAGCGGGTGGCGCTGGCCCGGGCGCTGGCCAAGGGCCCGGACGTGCTGCTGCTCGACGAGCCGCTGTCGGCGCTGGACCTCAAGCTGCGCCGCGGGATGCAGATCGAGCTCAAGCGGATCCAGGCGGTCACCGGCGTGACCTTCGTGTTCGTCACCCACGACCAGGACGAGGCGATGAGCATGGGTGATCGGATCGCGGTCTTCGCCAGTGGCGCCATCGCCCAGCTCGGCCGTCCACGCGACGTCTACGAGCGTCCCGCCACGCGCTACGTCGCGGATTTCGTCGGCGAGTCCACCTTCGTCACCGCCACCTGCGAGGGCACCGGCGCTGACGCCGGCTACCGACTGCCGGGCGGTGGCCGGCTGGCGCACACCGAACTCGACACCGGGGGCGGGCCGCCGCCATCGCCTGGCAGCGAGGTGCTGCTGACCGTGCGACCCGAGCACCTCGTCATCGTTGACGTCGCGGGTCCCGACGAGACGTCCGGGCAGCCCCGGATCACCGGCACCGTCCGCGACGTCTCCTACGCCGGGCGCGAGGTCCGGGTGACCCTGGTGGCGCCGGACGGCATGCTGGTCACGACCAGGTTGCCGGCCCGAGGCGCCGCCGTGCCGGACACCGGCCAGCAGGTCACCGTGCAGTTCCTGCCGCACGTCGTGCGAGCGGTCGCCGCATGAAGCAGCACGGCAAGGGCACCATGTCATGAACACCGTGACGCGCCCGAAGGGCAGGCCGGGCGAGCCGAGCCCTGCCATCGCTGCGCCCGCGCTGATCTACCTGACCGTCATCATCGGCGTGCCGATCGTCATCGTCGTCATGTACTCGCTGCTCTCGCGCGACCGGTTCGGGGTCGGCGTCACCACGCCGTTCACCGTCGACGCCTACGTCCGGCTGCTGTTCGAGGAGCAGCTCAGCGGGATTCGCGAGTTCGACGTGACCTACCTGCGAGTGCTGTGGACCTCGTTCTCGCTGGCAGGGCTGACGACGGTGCTGTGCATCGTGCTGTCGGTGCCGATCGGGGTGTGGATCGCGATGCAACCGGCCCGGCGGCGCCCGCTGCTGGTCTTCCTGGTCACGGTGCCGTTCTGGACCAACACACTGATCCGCACCTACGCCTTCCTCATCATTCTTAATGACAACGGGCCGATCAACACCGCACTGGAGGCCACCGGCCTGGTCAGCGACCCGCTGCCACTGCTCTACAACGACTTCGCGACCGGCGTCGGCATGGTCGCGGTATTCCTGCCTTTCATGATCCTGCCGATCTACGCCTCTGCCGAGAAGTTCGATTTCCGGCTCGCCGAAGCCGCCTACGATCTGGGCGCCAAACGGGTCACCGTGTTCCGGCGGATCGTGCTGCCGGCGATCAGGCCGGGGATCCTCGCCGGCACTGCTTTGGTGCTGATCCCGGCAATGGGCTCGTTCCTGCAGCCTGACCTGCTGGGTGGAGGCAAGACGCTGATGATCGGCAACCTGGTGCAGCAGCAATTCGCGGCGTCCCGGAACTGGCCGTTCGGCGCGGCGCTGTCGGTGCTGCTGCTGATCGTGACGTTCGTCGCCGTGCTGATGGTGAGCCGCTCGCTGCGGCGCTCTGGGCAGCAGGTGAGGCTGCTGTGAGCGCGACGACAGGCACGTCGGCCGCGACGACAGGCACGAGCGGGACGGCCTCGGTGTCGGGGCGCCCGGTGAACCTGCGGGCCTTCCCCGGTTTCGGGCTGGCAACGGTGGTCGTGCTGGCCTTCCTCTACCTGCCGATCGTCGTCATCGTCGTCTACTCATTCAACGCCAATCGGAACGCGACGCTGTGGTCCGGCTTCAGCACCACCTGGTACGCCGACGTATTCGGCAACAACGACATCCAGCGGGCCGCGATCCATTCGCTGCAGGTGGCCTCGGTCGCGACCGTTGTCTCCGTATTGCTGGCCCTGGGTGCCGCAGTCGGCCTGCTGCGGGTCCGCGGCGCGGCCCAGCAGTACGCCATTGCCATCATCGGGGCCCCGCTGATCGTGCCCGAGATCGTCATCGCGGTCGCCACGCTAGTCATGTTCGTCACGCTCGAGGTGCCGCTCGGCCTGCTCACGGTGACGCTGGCACACATCGGGTTCTGCGTCCCGTTCGCCTTTCTGCCGATCCGTGCCCGGTTGGCGGATCTGGACCGCGCGGTGTTCGATGCCGCCGCCGACCTCGGCGCCGGTGAATCGCGGATCCTGTGGCGGATCACCATTCCGCTGCTGGGGCCGGGAATCGTCTCCGGTGCCCTGCTGGCGTTCATCATCAGCCTGGACGACTTCCTCATCTCCTCCTTCGTGGCCGGACCAGGCGCCACCACGTTGCCGGTGTACATCTACTCCCAGATCCGCAATGCCGTCACCCCGGGCATCAATGCCCTGTCCACCCTGCTGCTGGCCATCACCCTGATCATCGTCACCGCCGCCTTTCTCATCGGACGGCCCCGCACCCGCCGAGCCGTCCCACTGCCCGATCCCCTCGACGACCCTGAAAGGGACCTGCCATGACCCGATCCGTGCGGAGTGCCGCCCTCATTGCCGCCGCTCTTTTCGCTCTCACCGGCTGCGGTGGGGATTCCGCGTCCGAAGCAACGGCCGCGGGCGAGTTCCCCGATGCCGCCGCGCTCGAAGGCACCGAACTCAAGCTCTACAACTGGACGGACTACATCCCGCCGGAACTGCTTGACCGCTTCACCGAGGAGACCGGCATCGAGGTCACCTTGGACACCTACGACAGCAACGAGACGCTGCTGGCGAAACTGCAGGCGGGCGGCACCGGATACGACGTCATCGTGCCGACCGATTATATGATCGTGCAGATGGTCGAGCTTGGCTTGCTGCAGGAGATCGGCGCGGCGTCGTTCCCCAATGGCGGCAACATCTCACCGGAATTCCTCAACGTCTATTTCGACGAGGGCCGCAACTACACCGCGCCCTACCAGTTCGGCACGACCGGTATCGCCTACGACCCCGAGGCGACGGGCACGATCATCACCTCCTGGGCAGACTTCTTCGACCCCGAGAGCCCGGCGGCAGGCAAGATCGGGACGCTGAACGACGTCAACGAGGTCATCCCTGCGGCATTGCGCGTCGTTGGGTCCGAACCGTGCAGCGAGGAGCCGGCCGACTACGAGAAGGTGCAGGCACTGCTGGAGGCCTGGAAGCCAGGGGTCGCCGTGATCAACAGTGACAACGTCATCGCGCGGATGGCGTCGGGTGAACAGACCGTTCACATGATGTGGAACGGGGCCTACCACCGCGCCAAGGCCGAGAACCCCAACCTGGAGTTCGTCACGCCCAGCGAGGGGATGCCGCTGTGGCAGGACAACCTGGCAGTGCCGGTCGGCGCACCCAACCCCGACGCCGCCAAGGTCTTCATCGACTGGATGATGGATCCCGAGAACGTCGCCGAGCTGTCCAACTGGGTCGGCTACGGCAACGGCATCACCGGTTCCGAGGAGTTCCTCACCGCTGACATCGTCGATGACCCCGCACTGAACCTCACCGGGGAGTACGCGGAACTCGCCCAGCCGGTGCCGCCGTGCTCCACGACCGCGATCGATCTATACGACAAGGTGTGGACGTCGTTCAAGGAGTGACGTGATGGAGGGCCTGACGTGCACCTGACCCCGGGCGAGTTGGACCGGCTGCTGATCTTCCAGGTGGCCGAGCTGGCCCGTCGCCGGCTCGGCCGGGGTCTGCTGCTCAACGTGCCCGAGGCAATCGCGCTGGTAGCCGACACGGTGTGCGAGGCCGCCCGCGACGGGGCCCGGCTGAGCCAGGCGATCGAGGCCGGGCACCACGCGTTGCGCCCGGATCAGGTGCTGCCGGGCGTCGCCGACGTCGTCACCGAGGTCGCCGTCGAGGCCGTGTTCGACGACGGCAGCCGGCTCGCCGTCGTGCCGCATCCCTTCGGGGCCCCGGGGGCAAGCTCGTTGACGCCCGGTCGGATCGAGCCCGCGGCGCGCACCCAGACTCCCGACCCCCACAACGCCACGCCAGGCACCGACCTCGTCAGCGTCGAGGTCATCAATACCGCGACCGTCCCGATCATCGTGACCAGTCATTTCCATTTCTTCGAGGTCAACCCCCGGCTGCGGTTCGACCGGGCTCGCGGCTACGGTCGCCACCTGGCCGTGCCGTCGGGCAGTCACGTCCGGTTCGACCCCGGGGTCGCGCTGCAGGTCGAACTGACACCGATCTCCGGGCGTCGGGTCGTCATCGGGTTCGCCGGTCTGGTCGACGGGCCGCTGGACACCCCCGGTGCAGCCGAGGCGGCCTTGGCCAGAGCCCGGGCCTGCGGCTACCTGGACAGCGCTGTGGAGACGCCGACGTGAGTGACTGGGACCCGCGCGACGTCTTCGGCCCCGGGCTGGGCGACCGGATCCACCTCGGCGACACCGGCCTCGTCATCGAGGTGGAGGCGGACGACCGCGGCGACACCCTCGCCGTCGCCGGCTTCGTCGTCGGGTTCGGCCGCACCGGCCGCGACGGGATCGGCATGCAGGCGGTGCGCACCGCGCAGTCGTGCGACGTGGCGGTCACCAACGTCGTCCTGCTCGACCCCCTACTGGGCGTCCGCGTGACGACCATCGGCATCCGCGAGGGGCGCGTGGTCGGCATCGGGCGCGCGGGCAACCCCGACACCACCGACGACATCGACGTCGTCATCGGCACCGGCACGGTGGTGGTGCCGGGGGAGGGCCTCATCGCGACGCCCGGCGGTGTCGACAGCCACGTCCACCTGCTCTCGCCGCGGGTGTGCGAGGCCGAACTGGCATCGGGGGTCACGACCGTCATCGGGCAGGAGATCGGCCCGTTCTGGGGCGTTGGCGTCGGATCGGCGTGGGTGCTGCGGACCGGGTACCCCGCTTTCGACGCCTACCCGCTCAACGTCGGCCTGCTGGGCCGCGGTTCGTCCTCGCAGGTCGACCCGCTCTTGGAGGCATTGGAGGCGGGGGTGGTCGGGTTCAAGGTCCACGAGGACACCGGCGCCCATCCGCGGACGCTTGACACCGCGTTGCGGGTCGCCGACGAGCACGACGTGCAGGTGGCGCTCCACACTGATGGGCTGAACGAGTCGGGCACGGTCGCCGACACGATCGACGTCATCGCCGGCCGGACGGTGCACGCCTATCACGTCGAGGGCAGCGGTGGCGGGCACGTCCCGGACGTGCTGATCCTCGCCGGCGCGCCCGGTGTGATCGCGTCGTCGACCAATCCGACGCTGCCGTTCGGGCGCGACGCCGTCGCCGAACAGCTCGGCCTCATCGCGTACTCACATGGGTTGTCAACCGCGGTTCCCGGCGACCGCGCGATCGCCGCCGACCGGGTTCGGGCGGGAACGATGGGCGCGGAGAATCTGCTGCACGATCGTGGCGTCATCCCGATCACGTCCTCGGACGCCCAGGGAATGGGTCGAGCGGGTGAGACCTGGTCGCGCACCTTTGCGCTGGCGGGACTGTGTGCCACTTCTGAGGGTGTACCCCCAGGGTCCCCCCAACGCGATGGACAGGTCGCCGACAACGAGCGGGTCCTCCGCTACCTCGCCAAGATCACCATCAACCCGGCGATCGCCCATGGCCTCTCCCACGAGGTTGGGACGCTGTCCGCTGGGCACCTCGCCGACATCGTGCTGTGGCAGCCCAGTCGCTTCGCGGTCTCCCCCGAGTTGGTACTCAAGGCGGGGCTGCCGGCCTGGGGGACCACCGGCGACCCCAACGCCGCCATCGACGCCGCCCAGCCGCTCGTGCTCGCACGGCAGTTCGGCGGTACGGGGGCGATGCCCGCCGAACTGGCAGTGCAGTTCGTCAACGCAGCCGCGGCCGAGCAGGGCACGATCGGCACTCGGACCCGCCGGCGCCTGGTCGCCGTGCAGGGTTGCCGGAACCTGGACCCGGCGCAGCACATGGTGCGACATGGCGTGCGAGGCGCGATCGAGGTGACGCCCTCCGGCCAGGTGAGCCTGGACGGCGTCGAGCTGCGGCTGTCCCCGGCGGACCGCGTTCCGCTCAGTCGGCTCTACCGGTTGTGAGTGAACGGAGCCGACCGGTCAGGCCGAGCCTGGTCCGGCGGGCGTTGACGGTGATGGGCGACTCCACCTCGCCGGAGACCCGCAGCGGCACCCGGTTCTCATCCATGGAGCCCGGCCGCGGCACCATCCGCTGTCCTGTCACCACCGCACCGGCGACCACGGAGGACGCCCGGATGCGCACCCCGACCGGCCGGGCGTCCAGCGTCGCCGCCACCCGGTGCGCGAGCGCGTCGAACAGCTGACCCCAGGGTGTGTCCACCCGGTACGCGATGTCGACGGGGCAGGGTGGGGCATCCACGATCGGCACCACCGCCACCTGCTCCAGGCCGAGGTGAGCGGCCAGCGGTGACGGGCGCACGCACACCCCTGCCCCCAGCCGGATCGCCTCGACCTGCGCCGCGAGACCGTTGACCGGGCTCATCCGCGCCGGCGCCCGGCCGCGGACGTCCTCGCAGCGCCAGAACGCCGGCCACGACGAATCGGGGACGTGGACCCCCTCGACCCAGGTGTCCGCGTCCAGCTCGCGCACCTCCACCCCGCTGCGACCGGCCAGCGGGTGGTGCCGGGCCAGCATCGCGACCCGGGCCACCTGACCCACCGGGCGGCGCACCAGTGAGCCATCCAGGTCTGTGGGACCGACGAGGACAGCGGCATCGACCCGGCCGCGCGACAGCCCGCCGCTGGGGTCGTCGTCCGAGGCCTCGCGCAGCTCGACGCTGACGTCACCGCCGGAGAGCCGGTCGAGCATCGGGACCGCCTCGACGATCTCGTCCAGCAGCAGGCGGAACAGGGAGCCGACGATGACATACGGCCGGTGCTCCGGCCGATGGATCGCGTGCAGCAGGTCGGCGGCCGCCTCCAGCACGTCCAGCGCCTTGTCCAGCACCTGCTCCCCCATGGCCGTCAGTACCAGCGAGTCGTCGCCGCCGTTGCCGGTGCCCGGCGCGACGATCAGGGGCCCGCCGAAATCGTGCTCCAGCCGGGCCACCGAGCGCCGCACGGTCGCCGGACTGGCATGCAGGCCTCGTGCCGCCAGGTCGAGGTCTCGCGACTCGGCCAGGACGACGAACGTCCGGAGGTCGTCGAGTTCCACATCCGTGAGATTATGGGCGCGACGGCCATTCCTGCGTGCCCCCCACGGCACTACTCGCTGTGACTACCCGCACTACCCACCGGAGCCGCCGACGCTCCGACCCACACCGTCTTGGAGTTGCAGAACGCTCGGATGCCCTCCGCGCTGAGCTCGCGGCCGTACCCGGATGTCTTGATCCCGCCAAACGGCAGTTCCGGATACGACGTCGTCATACCGTTGATGAACACCATGCCCGCCTCCAGCTCGGCGGCGAACCGCTCCTGCTCGGCCGGGTCGGACGTCCAGGCGTTGGACCCCAGCCCGAAGACCGAGTCGTTGGCGATCTCCAGGGCCTCATCAATGGAGTCGACCCGGAACACCGTCGCCACCGGCCCGAAGACCTCCTCGTAGTACATCCGCATGTCCTTGGTCACGCCCGTGACCAGGGTCGGCGGGAAGTACCAGCCCGGCGCGGCCACCCGCGTGCCGCCCAGCAGCACCTTTGCGCCCTTGCCCACGGCATCGGCCAGCAGTTCCTCGACATCGTCGCGGCCGGCCTCGGTGGCCAGCGGGCCGACGTCGGTTCCCTCGGCCATCGGGTCGCCGACGACCAGCGCCGACAGTGCCTCGGCGAACAACTCCTCGAACTCCTCGGCGACATCGCTGTGGACGATGAAGCGCTTGGCGGCGATGCACGACTGGCCGTTGTTCTGGCACCGCGCGACCGTGGCGACCTTCGCCGCGGTCGGCAGGTCCGCCGACGGCATCACCACGAAGGGGTCGCTGCCGCCGAGTTCGAGGACGGTGGGCTTGATCCCCTTGCCCGCCGCCGCGGCGACGGCCGAGCCCGCCGGACCGGAGCCGGTGAGCGTGGCAGCCACCACGCGAGGGTCGTCCAGGATCGCGGCGACCTTGCCGGACCCGATGAGCAAAGTCTGGAAGGCCCCGCGGGGGAAACCGGCCCGCGTGAACAGCGACTCCAGGTACAGCGCGCACTGCGGCACGTTGGAGGCGTGCTTGAGCAGGCCGACGTTGCCGGCCATCAACGCAGGCGCGGCGAAGCGCACTGCCTGCCAGAGGGGGAAGTTCCACGGCATGACGGCCAGCACCGGGCCGATCGGCTGGTAGGTCGTGTAGGCGCGCACCGCGCCGACCGCACCAGCGTCCGCCTCGACCGGGGCCAGGTACCCCTCGGCGTGCTCGGCGTAGTAGTGGCACCCCTTGGCGCACTTCAGCGCTTCGGCCTTGGCCGCTGCGAGGGTCTTGCCCATCTCCAGGACCATCGTGGCCGCGATCTCGTCCGCCTCAGCCTCCAGCAGGTCGGCGGCCGCCCGCAGCCAGCCCGCCCGCTCGCCGAAGCTGGTCCGACGGTAGCTGCGGAACGTCTCGGCGGCCCGCGCCAGGGCCGACTCGACCTGGTCGTCGCTGAACTCCTCGAAGGTCTCGATGACCTCGCCGGTTGCCGGGTTGGTCGTGGTGATCGCCATGGGGGTACGCAACCGCGCCGCGGCCGTTTAGGCAAGTCGCCGCAGCCGCCACCCCACAGCCGCGATGACCATGACGAGGGTGAGGGCGCCCGTCAACCGCCGCCACGGGTTGACGCCTCGGGCCACCTCGTCGACCGCCCACCACCCGAGCGCCCCGGCGGCGACCGCCTCCAGCCCGACGGCGAGGGCACCGTCGCGCGCCGGGGTGAGTCCGACCAGCAGCCTGGCGCCCACCGCCGCGCTCACGACGAACAGCGGCGGGTTGGGCGGCTGACCGAACACGAGGCCATGGCGGCCCGCACGCCGGTCGGCGAACCACCACCTCACCCACCCACTGTTGTTCTCGCTCATCGAACCAGGCTACGCAACCCGGCACTCTGACAGAAAGTGAGCGGGCCTGCTCTGCCTGTGAGCATGCACCGGACGGCGCCCGGGCGGTGGACCTCGGGGACCCCCTGGGCGCGATCGGGCACCTGCTGGACGGGGCCACGATGACCAGCGAACTCTTACTGGCTTGTCGACCCCGTCGCGGCGCAACCGCACGGTCGGGCACTTCAGGAGCACACTGAACGGCGTGAGCGCCCCTGACAACGGCTCGGTGCCGGTGCGCGGCGTCTTCGAGGAACGGTTCGCACCGCTGGCCGAGGAGTTGGGCGTGGTCGCGGCGAGCGACGCCGTCGCCGGGGCGTCGCTGTGCGTCTACGAGCACGGCCTGCCAGTGGTCGACATAGCTGCCGGCTGGGTCGACGCGCCACACACCCGGCTCCGGCAACCCGACGACGTCCAGGTCATGTTCTCGGCGACCAAGGGCGTCGTCGGCGCGGTCATCGCCGATCTGGCCGCCGACGGGGTGCTGGACGTCGACCAGCCGGTCAGCCGGGCATGGCCGGAGTTCGGAGTCGAGGGTAAGGAGCGCCTCACGATCGGCGACGTACTGGCACACCGGGCCGGCCTGCCTGCCGTCAACCGGCAGCTGCGCCAGGAGGAGGCGCTGGACCCCGACCTGGTCGCCGACGAGCTGGCGAGGCAGCGGCCGGTGTGGCCACCGGGCCGGGCGCACGGGTATCACGCGTTCACGTTCGGCCCGCTGGCCGCCCGGATCGTGCAACGGGTCACCGGCGCCGCGCTGTCCGACCTGCTGCTCGAACGCATCGTCGGGCCACTCGGCCTCGATCTGTCGATCGGCCTGCCGGTCGAGGACCACTTCGGGCGCCGGCTGGTGGACCTGATTCCTGCCCCGCCGGCACCGCCGGTGGTCGCGGCCACCTATGCCGCGCTGCGCACCACGAAGGCCCTGCCCTGGCGGGTGTTCACCGTCGACGGCACGTTCATCAGCCCGGACGGCTACGCGGGGTTCGCCAATTCCCCCACGATCCGCCGAGCGCTGCTGCCCGCCGCGAGCGGGATCGGTGACGCCCGCTCACTCGCCCGGTTGTACGCCGCGTTGATGGGCGAGGTGGACGGGGTCCGGTTGTCGGATCACCAGACGATGCGGGAGATGACCAGGCCCCGCAGCACCGGGATGGATCTCTGCCTGTGGCGGCCGAGCACCTTCGGGGTGGCGTTCTCGCGCCGCTCGCTGTCATCCCCGCTGCCCACGGCCGCTGCCTTCGGGCATCACGGCGTCGGTGGTGTCGTCGCGTACGGCGACCCGGCCACTGGGCTGGCCGTGGCGTACCTGCCGACCCGTATCCCGCCGGACTCCGCGCCCGATCCCGCATGGCGGCGGCTGGCCCGGGTGCTGGCCGAGATCACCGGCGCTGCGCCGGACTCGATCCGCGACCAGGTGATTCACGCCTCGCGTAGCACCTGGCACTGGCGGCCCAGTCCCTCGATCTCGATGTCCATCCGGTCACCGGCCCGCAAGTAGGGGAAGCGGCCCGACAGCGCCACGCCCTCGGGCGTACCGGTGTTGACGACGTCGCCGGGTTCCAGGACGAGGAACTGGCTGAGGTCGTGGATCAGCGTGGCCACCGAGAAGATCATGTCGGCGGTGGTGGAGTCCTGCCGGGGCTCGTCGTTGACCCAGGACCGCAGCCGCAGCGCCTGCGGGTCGGGCACGTCGACGGCGGGGACCAGCCACGGGCCGAGCGGGTTGAACGTCTCGCAGCACTTGCCTTTGGACCACTGCCCCCCGGACAGATCGCGCTGGAACTCCCGCTCGGACACGTCGTTGCTGGTGGCGTAGCCGGCGACATGGGCCAGCGCGGACTCGGGCGAGTCCAGGTAGCGGGCCCGGCGGCCGATGACGACCGCCAGCTCGACCTCCCAGTCGGTGTGCTGGGCCTGACGGGGGACGAGGACCTCGTCGTAGGCGCCGACCACGGTGTTGGGGTGCTTGAAGAAGATGATGGGGTGCTCCGGGGGGCGACTGCCGGACTCGGCGGCGTGCGCGGCGTAGTTCTGCCCGATGCAGACCACGGCCATCGGGCGGGCGAGCGGCGGGCCGACCCGCAACCCGGTGACGTCGCGCCGCGGCAGCCGCCCGGCATCGAGGGCGTCGCGCACCCGGTCCAGGCCGTCCCCGGCGAGAAAGGCACCGTCGATGTCGTCGGTCAGCGCAGTGACGTCGAAGGCGTCGTCCGCCGCGTCGAGCACGACCGGGCGCTCGGCGCCCACCTCGCCCACGCGCATGATCCTCATTCGTTCCTCCAGGGCCGGGGCTGGTCACGTCAAGCGGCGGCTGTGCTCGCCGGCGATCCGCAGCCAGCGGTAACCGTAGCCGTCCAGGACGACTGTGACGGCGCCGGTCTCGTCGACGTCGAGCGTCTCGCCGCCCAGCAGGTCGATCAGCCGGCCGCCGTCGCAGCCGGCCAGGGCGAGGTCGACCGTGACCTTTGCCGAGCCGAAGTTGTGCAGCGCGAGCATCGAACGCTCGCCCCAGGTGCAGCGGTGGGCGAGCACCTGGCGATGCGGCTGCTCCAGCACCTCAAAGGCACCCCAGCCCAGTTCGGGGCACTGCCGGTAGCGCCGGACGAGCAGGGTGATGAACGCCAGCAGTGAGTCCGGGTCGTTGCGCGCATCCTGCGCGTTGACGTGCTCGGGGCCGAACTCCCCGGTCACGACGGGGGCGACCAGGTCGGCGACTTCGGCGGTGGAGAAGCCGCCGCTGGGTCCGGCGGTCCACTGCATCGGGGTGCGGACGGCGGCCCGGCCCTCGACGTCGAGGTTCTCGCCCATCCCGATCTCCTCGCCGTAGAACAGCACCGGCGTGCCCGGCAGCGAGAACAGCAGGCTGTAGACCATCCGCAGCCGCTTCGGGTCGCCGCCGAGCATGGGCGGCAGCCGGCGACGCAGGCCCCGGCCGAAGACCTGCATGCTCTGTTGCGGGCCGAAGGCGTCGAACACCTCCTGTCGTTGCACCTTCGACAGCTTGTCCAGCGTCAGCTCGTCGTGGTTGCGAACGAAGGTCGCCCACTGGCTGTCAGGGGACGTGCCGGGACGCGCCTGCAGCGCATTGATCAATGGCTCGGCGTCGCCTCGGGCCAGGGACAGGTACATCTGCTGCATGCCGATGAAGTCGAACAGCATCGTCAGTTCGTCGCCGTCTGAGGAGCCGAAGAACTCCAGCTGCTGCTCGTGCGGCAGGTTCACCTCACCGAGCAGGATGCCGTCGCCGGTGCGCCGACCGACGAACGAGCGCAGCGCCCGCAGGAACTCGTGCGGCTCGGCGAAGGCGTCGGCCTGGTCGCGGCTGATCCCGGCGGTCTCCAGCAGGAACGGCACAGCGTCCACCCGGAATCCGCTGATGCCGAGTTCCAGCCAGAAGCCCATCACCTTGGCGATCTCGTCGCGCACCACAGGGTTGGCGACGTTGAGGTCGGGCTGCTCGCGGTAGAAGCGGTGCATGTAGTAGTCGCCGGTGGTCTCCTCCAGCGTCCAGATGCCCGACTCGGCGTCCGGGAACACCACCTCGCCCGAGGTGTCCGGTGGCGTGTCGGATCGCCAGATGTAGTAATCGCGGAACGGCGAGTCCTTGGCCGAGCGGGCCGCCCGGAACCACGGGTGCTCGATCGAGGTGTGGTTGACGACGAGATCGACGATGACACGCATTCCGCGGTCCCGGGCCAGCCGGATCACCTCGACGACGTCGCCGTGATGACCCAGCCGGGGGTCGACGCCGTAGAAGTCCGTGATGTCGTAGCCGTCGTCGCGTTCGGCCGTCGGATAGAACGGCATCAGCCACAGGCACGTGATGCCCAGGTCGGCGAGGTAGTCGATCCGCTGCGCCAGGCCGGCGAAGTCGCCACAGCCGTCGCCGTCGGCGTCGAAGTACGTCTCGACATCGAGGCAGTAGATGACGGCGGTCTTCCACCACAGGTCAGCAGTTGCGGTGATGGTCATGCCCGGACCACCAGTTGCGGGACGACGTGCTCACCGAAGGCACTGATGAAGGCCCCCTGGTGCTGCCCGACGTGGTGCAGCATCACCTCATCGAAGCCGAGATCGAGGTACTCGGCCAGCCACTGCGTGTGCTGCCCGAGGTCGTGCGACACCATGACCGCGCGGCGGACCCGGTCGTCGTCGACCCCGTCGGACACCTCGTCGAAGACGTCGACGTGGTCGATGTCCCAGCACGCCGGCGGCGAGAACACATTGCTGCGCCACTGGTCACGGGCGATCGCCATCGCCTCCTCGGCCGTGGGCGCCCAGGAGACATGGACCTGGATGCGGGCGGGGCCCCGGCCACCGGCGTCGCGGTACTCCCCCAGCATGCGGCGCAGGTGCTCGTGCGGCTGGTTGATGGTGATGAGGCCGTCGGCCCACGCCGCCGATGCTCGCGCGGTCGCCACGGTCACGGCGGGGGCCACCATCGCCGGCGCCTGCTGCGGGAGGGTCCAGATCCGGGCCCGGTCGACGGTGACGAGGCCGTCGTGGCTGACCTCTTCGCCGGCCAGCAGTGCCCGGATCACCTCGACGCATTCCCGGAGCCGGGCGTCGCGGACGTCCTTGCGGGGCCAGGCCGCACCGGTGATGTGCTCGTTGGACGCCTCACCGGAGCCGAGCGCCACCCAGAACCGACCCTCGAACATGGCGCCCAGGGTGGCGACGGCCTGGGCGATGATCGCCGGGTGGTAGCGCTGGCCGGGCGCATTGACGACGCCGAACGGCAGCGAGGTGGTGGCCAGCGCGGCGCCCAGCCATGACCAGGCGAACCCGGAGTGGCCCTGCCGGCTGCTCCAGGGCGAGAAGTGGTCCGAGGACATCGCGGCGGTGAACCCCGCCGCCTCCGCGGCCTGCACGTCACGCAGCAGCTGGGCGGGATGGACCTGCTCGTGGGAGGCATGGAAGCCGATGACAGTCACGCCTAGTTCCTAACCCGGCCCGGTCCCTGCCGCATCTCGACACTCGTTCACCTCATCCGCGGCGCAGGGGCGAGGGGCTGGGATCAGGATCTGGTGACCGCGCCGGCCGCCTGGAGGCGTTGCGTCACGAGGGGATGGGGCAGGGCGTAGCTGATGTTGCCGTCCCGGCCGGTCATGTCCTCGGCGGCGACGAGCGCGTTGACCACGGCCTCCTCGACGGCGTGCACGGTGGCGGCGTAGAACGGGTCGAGCCTCGCCCACGGCACGAACGACAGGTGGTGGTAGTCCTCGCCGCGCGGCTCGGTCAGCTCGAAACCGCTGTCCAGCTGCCCCATGCCGGCCGTGGACCAGGCCAGGAAGATGTCACCGGAGAAGTGGCTACCGGTGGTGCCGGTCCGGGCCAGACCGAGTGGCACCCGGCGGGCCAGCGCGGCGCACTGCGCGGGCAGCAGTGGTGCGTCGGTGGCGACCAGGGCGATGACCGAGCCGGCGCCGCCCGGTGGGGCGGCCGGAGTCGGAGTCGAACCGGTTCCGGCGCTGTCGGTGCCGGGAAGGGCGCCGTCGGCTCTGGCGGCATCGCGAACCAGCCAGGCCGGGTCGCCCATCGGATGGGCCACATCGAGGTCACCGAAGGGGATGCCGGCGATCCGCAGCTCGGACCGGGCACCGAAGTTCGACTGGACGTACGCGGCCACGGTGTGGACCCGGTCGGCATAGCGGACGAGGCGCGAGGCGGTGCCGACGCCCGCCTTCTAGCCGTAGCTGTTCATGCCGGTACCGCCGCCGACGCAGCCCTCAGCGACCGGCCCGGCGGCGGCCGCGCCCATGGCGTCGACGGCATGCTCAGCGGTGACGTGCGCGCCGCCGGCATCGTTGAGCTAGCCGTCCCAGGTCTCGGCGACGACGGGTAGCAACCACTGCCGTGCGAGATCCGGCCGGTTGCGGTTGATCCAGTCCAGGACACCGCGGTGGACCGGCCCGACGCAGGCGGTCGTGGTCAGCATGACCGGGCCGACCAGCGAGCCGGTCTCGGTGATCCAGTGGGTGCCGGTCATCTCACCGTTGCCGTTAAGGGACCACCACCCGGCAGGGCACGAGCGACCGACCCCGGCCCGGCCCAGCGGCAGCACCGCCGAGACCCCGGTCCGCACCGGTCCCTTGCCCGGCCGATGCTCGCCGGTACCGGAGATCAGAGTGATGTGACCCACCTCGATGCCGGCGACGTCGGTCAGGGCGTTGAGCGGTCCTGGGGTGCCGTCGAAAGCGACCCCGAGGTCACGAGCGCGAATCCAGCCATTCATGCGCGCGGGGTCAGAGGGCGAGCGCCAACTCCCAGCAGATCGGCTATTGCCAGGCGCTCCCGGACGCGCTCGAGCGGACTGCCTGCCCGGTCGGGATCGGTCGCGACATGCAAGACCCGAGTCATGTACTCGTTCACGCTCCAGCCCCGGTCATGCGATGCCCGCTTGACCAGGTCGATCAAGTGATCCGTGCCCGCCACGTCAGCTGACTCATGCCTGCATGATGGCAGGCATACATCAACGTACGGGTGCATCATGAGTTGAGGCCGAGCGCGAACGGCAGCACGGTGCCGGCGCCGGCCAGACGCAGCTCACGGGCGGCCACGGTCATCGTCCAACGGGAATCGACCATATCGTCGACCAGGAGCACCGGCCCGTCCAGCTCTGCCAACCGGTCGGCCATCTCCGGCGGCACCGCGAGGCGATCCCACACGCCCGCCAGCCGAGTGGCGCTGTTGACGTCGCGTCTGCCGGTCGGGCCGCCGTGGCAAAGCTCCAATGGGCCCAAGGACTGCAACCGACCCACCTCCACCAGGCGTGCCGCCAGCTCGGCAACCAGGCGGGGCCGTCGCCGCGATGGGACCCACGCGACCGCGACCGGGCGGCGGGCCCAGTCCCACTCACGCAGCACTGTCGTCACTGCGCTGAACAGGCCCGGCGGCAATGCCGCATCCGCCGCCGAGTCGGCCAGCAGTTCGCGGAGCTTGCTGCCCCAGCCGAGGTCGGACAGCCGGGCGATCGCCCGGCCGTCGGCGGCTCGCTCGGCCTCGGCGATCCGGCCCTTGACTGCGACGCCGATCCGGTCCATCCCGGTCGGCCAGGAGGTGCGCGCGTCGATGACCACCCCCGGCCGGTCCACGATGCGGCTCACGGACTGCCTCACCTCGGCTGTGACCTCGGTCGGGTACCACGGCCCGGCACAGACGTCGCACCGGCCGCAGTCGGCGGCCCACGGATCGTCGAGGCGCTCGCGCAGGAAACGCATACGGCACACCGTGGCCTCAGCCGCGGTACGTGAGTACTGCCGCATCGAGGTCGCCTCCGCGTCACGGGCCGCGGCGACCCGCTCGTAGCGCTCCTCGTCGTACGTCCACCCCTGTCCGGTGGACACCCAGCCGCCGGCGACCCGGTGCACGGCGCCGTCGACATCGAGGACCTTCAGCAGCAGGTCCAGCCGGGAGCGGCGGATGTCCAGCAGCGGTTCCAGGGCGGGTACCGAGATCGGCCGGGTCTCCCTGCCCAGGAGATCCAGCACCCTGCTCACCGTTGCGGGCCCCGGGAAAGCGGCTGCGGCGAAGTACCGCCAGATCGCCTCGTCCTCCTCCCCCGGCAGCAACAGGACATCAGCGGCCTCGACAGCACGCCCGGCCCTGCCGACCTGCTGGTAGTAAGCGATGGGCGAGTTGGGCGCGCCCAGGTGGACCACGAAGCCGAGATCCGGCTTGTCGAAGCCCATGCCCAGGGCCGACGTCGCGACCAACGCCTTGACCTCGTTGCCGAGCAGCGCGTTCTCGGCGGCGATCCGCTCGTCGGTGTCCTGCTGACCGGTGTAGGCCCGGACGTCGTAGCCGGCGGCGCGCAACGCGGTCGCCACGTCGGTGGCCTGGGCGACCGTCAGCGTGTAGACGATGCCCGACCCGCTCAGGGCACCGAGATGCTGTGCCAGCCACGGCAGCCGGTCCGCCTGCGGCAGCCGCAACACCCCGAGTCGCAGCGAGTCCCGGCCCAGCGGCCCCCGCATCGTGACGACCTCCTGGCCGCCGGCGGCCAGCTGCTCGGCGATGTCGGTGACGACCCGGGCATTCGCGGTCGCCGTCGTGGCGAGCACGGGGATGCCGGGGCGAAGCGTGGTCAGCAGGTCCCGGACCCGGCGGTAGTCGGGCCGGAAGTCGTGCCCCCAGTCGGAGATGCAGTGCGCCTCGTCCACGACCAGCAGGCCGGTGGTGCCCGCGAGCTCCGGCAGCCAGGTGTCACGGAACTGCGGGTTGTTCAGCCGCTCCGGGCTGACCAGCAGGACGTCGACCTCGCCAGCAGCCAGTCGGCCACGCACCTCGTCCCACTCGGTGACGTTGCCCGAGTTGACGGTGTATGCCGTGATACCCGCCCGCTCGGCTGCGGCGATCTGGTTGCGCATCAGCGACAGCAATGGCGAGAGGATCAGGGTCGGCCCCGCGCCGCCCGCGCGAAGCAGGGCGGTCGCCACGAAGTAGACCGCGGACTTCCCCCAGCCGGTCCGCTGCACCACGAGCGCGCGTTCCCCACGGACCAGCAGCGCCTCGATCGCGTCGAACTGATCGGGCCGGAAGTCGGCGGCGGGGTCAGCTGTGAGCCGTCGCAGCACGTCCCGGGCGTCCTCCCGCAGCGTCCCGGAAGCCACCGGGGCGGACTGCGTCATGGTGTCCCGACCATGACCCGCTCAGCCGTGGTCGCGCCCAGCCGCCTGTCCCGCCCGGCCGAGAGATCCACCCGGCGGGCGGCGGCGGCTCCTGCCACCAGGCCCTCCCGGCTGGCCGTCATCCGGCGGCCACGGGCGATCCTGTACTGCGCGATGTGGGCGTCGACCTCGCGGCTGCGGTCAGCGAGCACCAGGTCGGTGCCCTGGCCCAGCTCGGCCACGGTGTCGACCGCTGCCTGCCGGAGCCGCTCGCCGGCCTCGTGACCGAAGCCCAGCAGGAAGGATTGCCGCGCCTTTGCCCCGGCAGAGGCCGGGATGGCGTGACCGCCGCCCCGCCACCACAGCCACATGTCGCGGCTGGCCTGGGTGGCCAGGGAGTTGATCAGCTGCACCGCCCGGGAGGCGTCGGAGGTGAACCCGACCACGTACAGCAGCTCCGACGCCCCGGCGTGGCTGCGCAGCGACCGGCAGCCGACGCCTCTCGCGATGGGCACCGCCATGTGCAGCAACCCCACCCGATAGGTGCCATCGAAGCAGACCGTCAGCTGGACCACCTCCTCTCGGGTGCGAGTGCCGCGGGCCCGGGCGACCGCGTCGGTGATACCCAGCTTGACCATCAGCCGCTCGGCCCGCTCACGCGCGAGCTTCGCCTCCTCCGGGTGGTTGCTCGATTCAGCCGTCGCCAGCAGCTGGGCCACCAGCTCCTCGTCGGTCTTCTTGCCAGCCACGTCCGTGCCTCCTCTGTGTGTCACGAACCCTGTCACGCCCCTCGGACACAACCGGGACGCGGTCAGGGCGGCTGTGGACGGCCCCCGGTTGTCCACAGCACACGCCGTCCAGCACCAACGGAGCCCGTCAACCGGGCGGCGCCGCCGGATCATGAGCCTCCTGCCATGCCCGGTGGACCTCCGGGCGAAGCCTGCCCCGGTCCGGCACCGCGATGCCCACCGACCGGGCCCAGGCCCGCACCTCCGCGGTCGCCGGCGCCGGTGCTTCCGGGACGCCGGCGGCGGTCACCTCGCTGGGCCACGACACGTCGAATCCGGCGGCCGCCTCGACCTCGTCGCCCGCCCAGCGCAGCGCCGCCGCCAGGTAGCGGTAGGTCCACTCCTCGGCGAGCTTGCGGGTCTCGCAGAACACCAGCGGGACGCTCGGCCATCGCACCTGGAGCTCGGCCATGCCGTCTGCCACCTGTGACGGCCGGACGTGGGCCAGCTTGAAGACCTTGGCGTACCCCTCCTCGACGACGAGGGCGCCGCGGGGGACCGCTGCCAGCTCACCGAGGGCGTAACCGAGCTTGCCGGACATCAGGCTGCTGGTCAGGTCGGTCAGTGACTTGCGCTCGACGGCGGCGACCAACCGGCCCGCGGCGGTCACGCCGTAGTCTCCGCAGGGCAGCGCCCGGCGCACCGTGCGGGCCTGCTGGGCGGCGAACGTGAACGGGTACTGCTCGCGGGTGTCCACGACGATCTCCAGCTCGGCGAGCCCCGCCGCCCGGGCGGTCGGCAGGCGGACACCAGGGCGGGACTGCTTGCGCGTGCGCGGCGATTGCCAGAACACCACCGCTCGCCCCCGTGCCGTGGTCTGGACGATCTGCGAGCGCTGCTCCCTGGCCCGGGCAGCCACGACGTCGATGGCGGCGCCCCGCCGTACGCACGAACTCAGTGGCACCCGCTCCACGATGTCCGGCTCGGTGGGCCACTCGTCCGGGGTGACCGGGTGGCAATAGAGCGCCCCCGTCCGCGGCCAGGTGCCCTTGGTGCGGTACACCAGTCCGGACCCCAAGGGCACCCGGATCAGGTACGGCAGGGTGCTGACCGGGTCCGGGTTGCGGGCGACGAGCAACTCCACACCCCGATCCTGCCCTGTCGATCCTGCCCTGTCACAGGACATGCATCGATCGCATCATCGCCTGAATCGAGCCGGGGTCGACGCCGGCGCCGCCGACATGGAACAACACGCCCTGCGTTTCGCCGCGAAGTCGGCCGGCCACCCTCCAGACATACCCGTGCTCAATTGCCGGGAACGAACCACAGCGTCGTCGGGGCGTCCGCTTCGACCTGCGTGTCCCACACGTCGACGGGTTCCGGGTCGCCACCGCACGAGCGCGGCCGGGTCACGTCCGTGCGTACCCGGCTCACCTGCACGCGGATCGTCCGCCCGCCACTGTGACGCATCCGGACGCTGTGCCGCTCGCCGCCGCCGTCCTCGCCGCTTCGGTCCCCGACGCTTCCGTCCTCGACGCCTGCGGTCGGACCAGCGCCGACCGTGGCCCCGACCCGCGCGCCGAGGAGGTCCGAGCCGTGCACGATGACGTCGTCCGGCCCGGCGTTCGTCCCCACCACGGCAAGGTGCCGACGAGCGGCGGCCTCGGCGGCCTGGACGTGTGGCGGATACGTCGAGCGGCCCCGGTACCCGTCGACCAGGGGACGGCCAGCCAACATGTCCGTCACCGCGGCGGCCAACGCCGTCGGGTCAGGCCCCAAGCCACCGAGGGTGATGCCCCACGGCAGCACCACGGCGGTCGGAGCGAACCGGTGCCCGCTCAGGTCGGAGCACTCCAGGACGTCGGTGCCGACCGCGCGGTGGCTGCGCCTACCCCCGGCCAGCGCGGCTGCGACGGCCAGCGCAGCGTCCGGACCAAAGCGACCGCAGCAGGCGTCCCGGCGGCCGTCGGCGCAGACGAGGACCGCGTTGCGACGGCTCGGCCGCCCGATCCTCGGGTCCTCGCCCGCCGCCAGCCGGGCGACCACGTCCGAGTCCCCGACCAGCCGCGCGAGCGCGGACTCCACGTCGTCCGAGGCGACGTCACGTCGCCAGGTGCGGCCCGGCAGCGTGCCGGCGAGGATCATCCCGATCGGCGAGGCGGGCGGGTCCGTCGGGACCGGTCGGACGGCCACGGCCGACACGCCCGTCTCGGCGAGGGCTTCCATCACCGCGCGCGGCAGCTGCGGCCAGCGCGCGATGCCGAGCCACGAGACGGCATGGGGCGCGGTTCCGCTGACGTCCTCGCCGATCTCCGTTGCGACTGCCTGGCAGCCCCGGACCACATCCATGTCGCGAACGTACGCGACGGCGCCACCCCGCCACCCGCTACCGTTGGCTCATGCGGCCGTTCCTGCTGCTCGCCACCCGAGCCGAGGATGTCGCGGCCGACAACGAGTACGAGGCGTTCCTGGCGTTCGGCGGCCTGGGCGAGGCCGAGCTGCACCGCTGGCGGCTGGAGGCCAGGCCGCTGGGAGCACTGGATCCCGGCGACTACTCCGGCGTCATCCTCGGCGGCGGGCCGTTCAACACCAGTGACGACGAGGGCACGAAGTCCGCGGTCCAGCGCCGGGTCGAGCGCGACCTCGACAGGCTGCTCGCCCGGGTGGTCGCCGTGGATTCCCCGTTCCTGGGCGCCTGCTACGGCATCGGCGCGCTCGGCACGCACCAGGGCGCCGTCGTCGACCGGCGCCACAGCGAGCCGATCGGTGCGGTCGAGATCACCCTGACCCCCGACGGCCGGGCGGACCCGCTGTTCGCCCACCTCCCGGACACGTTCGAGGCCTTCGTCGGCCACAAGGAGGCGATCAGCCGGCTGCCGGCGCACGCGGTGCGGCTCGCCTCGTCCGCCGCCTGCCCGGTGCAGGCGTTCCGGATCGGCACCAACGCGTACGCCACGCAGTTTCACCCCGAGCTCGACGTGGTCGGTCTGTGCACCAGGATCGAGGAGTACAAGCACGCCGGCTACTTCGACCCGAGCGAGGCCGATCGGCTCAAGGCCGAGGCCGCGCGCAGCGCCGTGGTGCACCCGCCGGTCATCCTGCGCCGGTTCGTCTCGCGCTATCGCCGGTCGGCGACCGATGCAGCGCGCGTCCCAGACACCGAGCGAGCGGCGCTCACAGCCCCTTGAGCGCGGCCAGCACCTTGTTCAACGACTCCTTCGCGTCGCCGAACAGCAGCGAGGTCTTCGGGTCGTGGAGCAACTCGTTCTCGATCCCTGCGAAACCGGGCCGCATCGAGCGCTTGAGAAAGACCACCTGCCTGGCCTGGGCCACGTCGATGATGGGCATCCCGTAGATCGGCGCCTTCGGGTCCGTCCGCGCGGCCGGGTTGACCACGTCGTTGGCGCCGACGACGAGCGCGACGTCGGTCGTCGCGAGGTCGTTCGCCACTTCGTCGGCCTCCTTCAGCGCCTCGTACGGCACGTCGGCCTCGGCCAGTAGCACGTTCATGTGCCCCGGCATCCGGCCGGCCACCGGATGAATGGCGTAGACCACCTCGGCGCCGCGCCGCTCCAGCACCTCGGCCAATTCGCGCAGCGTGTGCTGCGCCTGGGCGACAGCCAACCCGTAACCAGGCACGACGACCACCTTGGTGGCGTAGCCGAGCAGGATCGCGACGTCCTCGGGTGAGACCGACCGCACCGGCCGATTCGACATGGTCGTCGAGCCCGCCGTGGACCCGCCCGCCAGCGCGCCGAACAGGGTCCCCGACACCGAGCGGCCCATCGCCGCCGCCATCAACCTGGTCAGGATCGAGCCGCTCGCCCCGACCAGCGTCCCCGCGACCAGCAGCAGGGTGTTGCCGAGCACGAACCCGCCGGCCGCCACCGTCAGCCCGGTGAACGCATTGAGCAGCGAGATGACGATCGGCACGTCTGCGCCGCCGACCGGCAGCACCAGCAGCACCCCGGCCGCCAGCCCCACCAGCGCCAGCGCGATGCCGGCGGCGACGTTGCCCGAGGCGACCACGACGGTTCCGAGGACCACACCGCCCACCAAGGCGGCGATCATGAACCAGCGGGCACCCGGCAGGATGACCGGCCTCGTGGTCATCAGCTCCTGCAGCTTGGCGAAGGTCACCAGCGATCCGGCGAAGGACACCGCCCCCACGTAGGCAGTGAACGCGGTCGCCAGCAGCACCCCCCAGCCGCTGGACACCTTGACCAGTTCCAGCAGCGCGACCAGCGCCGCCGCGCCGCCGCCGACGCCGTTGAACAGCGCGACCAGCTGCGGCATCCCGGTCATCGGCACCCGCCGCGATGCGGGCACGGCGATCACCGCGCCGATCGCGATGGCCACCAGGATCGCCGGGATGTGGTCGAGGTCGGTGGACAGGAACACGACGACGAGCGCGAGGGCGGCGCCCGCCGCGCCGATCAGGTTGCCGCGGCGCGCAGTGCGTGGTGAGGACAAGCCCTTCAGCGCGAGGATGAAGCAGACGGCCACCGCCAGGTACAGCACCTCGGTCGCCCAGCCGGGCAGCAGGCTCATCGTTCGTCGGCCTTCGCCGGACCGCGGGGGCGTTGCCGCGAGCGCGACTGGAACATCTCCAGCATCCGGTCGGTCACCACGAACCCGCCGACGAGATTGGCGGTCGCCAGCACGACGGCGACCAACCCGACCGCTTGGGCGACGACCGACTCGGCGTTGCCGGTGACAAGGATCGCGCCGACCAGGATGATGCCGTGGATGGCGTTCGCGCCGGACATCAACGGGGTGTGCAGCGTCGTGGACACCTTCGAGACCACCTCGAAGCCGACGAACATCGACAGCACGAAGATCGACAGCAGCGCGACGCCGTCCATCAGGTCACCGGCCCTTCGCTGCTGAGCGCCTGCGCGGTCGCGGCGTGCCGCACCTCGCCGGCGTGGGTCAAGCAGGCGCCGGCGACCACCTCGTCATCGAGATCCACCCGCACCTCGCCGTCGGATGCCAGTAGACCGAGCAGCGCGGTGATGTTGCCGCTGTAGAGCCGGGAGGCGTCGACCGGCACCCGGCTCGCGGCGTCCTTCATGCCGACCAGCGCCACGGTCCCGCCCGGCACGGCGACCTCGGTGAGGCGGCCCGCGGCGACCCCCTCGACATTGCCGCCGGTCTCGGCCGCAAGGTCCACGACGACGCTGCCGGGCCGCATCCCCGCCACCATCGAGGTGGTGACGAGGAGGGGGGCGCGCCGGCCGGGCACGGCCGCGGTCGTGATCAGCGCATCGGCCGCCGCGACGTGCGGGGCCAGCAGCTCGCGCTGGCGCGCCGCGCGGTCGGCGGTCATGTCGCGGGCGTAGCCGCCGGCTCCTTCGAGAGCTTCCAGGTCGAGGGTGATGAAGGTGGCGCCGACCGAGCGCACCTCGTCCGCGCTCGCCGCTCGGACGTCGTAGGCATGGACGACCGCACCGAGCCGCTTGGCGGTGGCGATGGCCTGGAGGCCGGCGACCCCGGCGCCGAGGACGAGCACCCGGGCCGGCGGCACGGTGCCCGCGGCGGTCATGAACAGCGGGAAGAAGCGCGGCAATGTGGTCGCGGCGGTCAGTCCGGCGGCGTAGCCGGACACCAGGGCCTGCGAGGTCAAAGCGTCCATGCTCTGCGCGCGGGAGATCCGCGGAATCAGTTCCATCGCCATCGCGGTGACCCCTGCGGTGGCCATCGCCCGCACGGTGTCCAGCTCGGTCGCCGGTGAGCACAAGCCGATCGTCATGGCGCCCGGGCGCAGCGCCTTCACCGTCTCAGGCGGCAGCGGGCGGACGTGGGCGAGGACGTCGACGGTCCCCAGGTCGATCTCGGGCGTGACGTCGGCCCCGGCGACGCGATAGGCCTCGTCGGCGGCGTCCGGGGACATCGCGAGGCCCGCCGCGCCGGCACCGCTCTGGATCACCACCGAGAGTCCCGCCGCGGTCAGCTTGGCCACGGCTTCGGGCACCAGAGAGACGCGCCGCTCGCCCGGCTCGGACTCGGCGCGGACAGCCACAGTGGCACCCACGGACGTCGACGCTATCGTGCCGGGTCGACAACTCTTCAGCCCGTACCCCCCGCGCCTGCTCGCACCGCGAGGTGCGGCAGGTACAGCCCGGCCATCAAGCAGGTCTTCACCGTCGACCTGTCCGGCGCCGACTTCCGCCCCTTCGGCGGCGACCTGGTCACGGTGGACAAGACCCTCGCCCTGGACCTCCTGCCCGAGCTGCAGGCGCAGAGCGTCTGGACGCCGGACAAGTTGGAAGGGTTGGCAGTCACCGAGGACGGCGAGACCTACGCCGTCACCGACAACGACGGCCTTGACGAGGCCATCGGCCAGACCCTCTTCCTGCGCCTGGGCGAAGCGTTCGACGGGCAGTAGCGCCTCCCGAGGCGAGCGATCCACTACAGGGCAGCAACCAACAGTTGCTGCGCCGCACCCGATGAGGGCTCTGCTCCGGGGCCGTCTCGATCAGCGCTGAGACCGCCCACCCCAAATCAGCGCTCGCGCAACGCCGGTAGGACCTCCTGCTCGAACAGCTCGATCCCACTGGTGTCGTAGGCGGCCTCCGGGAAGTACAGGATCGGATAGGTCATCCCGGCGCTGAGCAGCGGCCGCAGCTTCTCGACGATCTGCTCGGGCGTACCCACCCCGGGCAGGTCGGGAGCCATGGAACTCAACTCCCGCTCGACGGCGGCGGCCGAGACGTAGCGGCTGACCCGATCGCGCCACTGCGCGGCGCGCGCCGCCACCTCCGCCTCGTCACGGCCGATGAGGACGTTGTAGTTGG
>CAZEYA010000016.1:0-38890 GCA_964516515.1 uncultured Kineosporiaceae bacterium
GCCGTTATCCCTGCCGCCCTGCTTGGCCCGCAACGATGGCGGCGGAGCTGGCCTCAGTCCATCCAGTCCAGCGTGCGGTCGACGGCCTTGCACCATTGCCGGTAGCGCTCGGCCACGTCCTCCTCAGCCATCGTCGGCGCCCAGCGCCGCTCCTGCGCCCACACCGCGGCGACGTCTGCCAGATCGGCGAACAGACCGACGGCCAGCCCTGCTCCGAGAGCGGCACCCAACGCCGTCGTCTCCGGCACCGCAGGCCTGATCACGGGAACGCGCAGCACGTCGGCCTGGAACTGCATGAGCAGTTCGTTGCCGACCATGCCACCGTCGACCCGCAGTTCCCGCAATGGCGGCCGGCCCTGCACGGCGGCGTCGGCGTTCATCGCATCCAGTACCTCGCGGGTCTGGAAAGCGGTCGCCTCCAACGCCGCCCGCGCGATGTGCGCCTTGGTGGCGTAGCGGGTCAGGCCGACGATCGCCCCGCGGGCGTCAGAACGCCACCGCGGCGCGAACAACCCGGAGAACGCCGGGACGAAGTACACGCCGCCGTTATCGCTCACGCTGGCCGCGAGTTCCTCGACCTCGGCCGCGGAGGAGATGAATCCCAGGTTGTCCCGCAGCCACTGCACCAGCGACCCGGTGACGGCGATGGAGCCCTCCAGGGCGTACACCGCCGGCTCACCGGCCACCTGATAGGCCGGAGTGGTCAGCAGCCCGTGCGTACTGAACACCGGCGTGGTGCCCGTGTTGAGCAGCATGAAGTTGCCGGTGCCGTAGGTGTTCTTGGCCATGCCGGGCGCAAAGCAGGCCTGGCCGAACGTTGCCGCGTGCTGGTCGCCCAGCACCGCGGCGATCGGCACGCCCTCCAGCGCAGGCAGGCCGCGAACGGTCGCGATCACCCCCACCGACGGCACGATCTCCGGCAGCACCGCCACCGGCACGCCGATCTCGGCGGCGATCTCGGTGTCCCACTGCAGCGTGGTGACATCGGCGAGCAGCGTGCGCGAGGCGTTGGTCACGTCGGTGACGTGCCGGCCGCTGTCGACGCCCCCGGTCAGGTGCCAAATCAGCCAGCAGTCGACGGTGCCGAACAGCAGCTCTCCCCGCTCGGCTCGTGCCCGGGCGTCATAGTGATCCAGCAGCCAGCGCACCTTGGGCCCGGAGAAGTACGTGGCCAGCGGCAGGCCGGTGCGTTGCCGGTAGCGGTCGGCACCACCCCCGAGAGCGCCGAGTTCGCGACATATGGCGTCGGTCCGGGTGTCCTGCCAGACGATGGCGTTACCCAGCGGCTCGCCCGTCGCGCGGTCCCAGACCACCACCGTCTCGCGCTGATTGGTGATGCCGACCGCCGCCACATCAGCTGCGCGCAGCTCCGCATGGGCCAGGGCTTCGGTGATGACGTGGCGCACCCGGCCGAGGATCTGCACGGGGTCGTGCTCCACCCAGCCCGCCCGCGGGTAGATCTGGTCGTGCTCCGCCCGGGCCGAGGCGACAGGACGCGCCTGCGAGTCGAAGACGATGCACCGGCTGGAGGTCGTCCCGGTGTCGAGCGCGACGAGGTGCCCGCTCACCTCACGTCACCTCATGTCACTGCGGAATGTCACTGCGGAATGTCACTGCGGAATGTCACTGCGGAATGTCACTGCGGAATGTCACTGGGGACCGAGGACGGCGTCCGGCGCCGCCTGCGCGGTGGGGGCGTACGGCGCGACCACGACCTCTACCCGCTGGAACTCCTTGACGTCGACATACCCGGTCGTCGCCATGGCACGGCGCAACGCGCCGAACAGGTTGGTGGTGCCGTCAGCCGCGCGTCCCGGACCCAGCAGGATCTCGGTGAGACTGCCGACCGTGCCGACGTGCACCCGCTCGCCGCGCGGCAGTTCCGGGTGGTAGGCCTCGCGGCCCCAGTGCCAGCCGCGCCCGGGCGCCTCGACCGCTCTGGCCAGCGCCGCGCCCAACATCACGGCATCTGCGCCACAGGCCACAGCCGCGACCACCGCGCCGGAGCGGCCCAGGCCGCCGTCGGCGATGACGTGCACGTAACGACCGCCCGACTCGTCGAGGTAGTCCCGACGGGCGGCCGCGACGTCGGCGATGGCGGTTGCCATCGGTGCATGGATGCCCAGGCTGAGCCGGGTGGTGTGCGCAGCGCCGCCGCCGAACCCGACCAGGACGCCGGCGGCGCCGGTTCGCATCAGGTGCAGGGCGGCGGTGTAGGTCGCCGCGCCGCCGACGATGACGGGGACATCCAGTTCGTAGATGAACTGCTTGAGGTTGAGCGGCTCGGCGGCCGCCGAGACGTGCTCGGCCGAGACCGTGGTCCCCCGGATGACGAACAGGTCCACGCCCGCCTTGGCCACCGTCGCCCACAGGTCGGCGGTGCGCTGCGGGCTCAGCGAGCCGGCCACCGTCACCCCGGCGGCCCGCATCTCGTCCAGCCGGGCTGTGATCAGCTCCGGAACAATCGGAGAAGCGTAGATCTGCTGCAGCCGGGGGGTCGCCAGCGCGGGATCGAGCGTGGCGATCTCGGCCAGCAGTGCCTCAGGGTCCTCATAGCGGGTCCACAGGCCTTCGAGGTCGATCACGCCCAGCCCGCCCAGCTTCCCGACCGCGATGGCTGTCGCCGGACTCATCACCGAGTCCATCGGTGCCGCCAGCAGCGGCAGGTCGAACCGGTAGGCGTCGATCTGCCAGGCAGTGGACACCACCTCCGGATCCCGGGTGCGGCGCGACGGCACCACGGCCACGTCGTCGAGGGAGTACGCGCGCCGACCACGCTTGCCTCGGCCAATCTCGACCTCCATCACGTGCCGAACCCTAGCCCTCGCCACGCGTGCGGTGGCAGCAGCGACCACGGGCACGCACGGTGTCAGCCATGAAGGCAGTGGTGTGGAACGGTGTCCGTGACGTCAAGGTGAAGGAGATGGCCGACCCGGCGATCCAGCAGCCGACGGATGCAGTGATCAGGGTGACGTCGACGGCGATCTGCGGATCTGACCTGCATCTCTACGACCCCCTGTCACCCTTCATGGCCAAGGACGACATCCTCGGTCACGAGCCGATGGGCATCGTCGAGCAGGTGGGCTCAGCGGTATCGAACGTTGCGCCCGGCGACCGGGTCGTCATCCCCTTCAACATCTCCTGCGGCGCCTGCTGGATGTGCGAGCGCGGCCTGTACAGCCAGTGCGAGACCACCCAGGTCCGACCGCATGGTTCCGGCGCCGCGCTGTTCGGCTACACCGAGCTGTACGGCAGCATCCCGGGCGGTCAGGCACAGTACCTGCGCGTGCCGATGGCTCACTTCGGCCCGATCAAGGTCGCTGACGAGGGACCGGACGAGAAGTACCTGTTCATGTCCGACGTGCTGCCGACGGCCTGGCAGGCGGTCCGCTACGCCGACGTGCCCGAGGGCGGCACGCTGGCCGTGCTCGGCCTGGGCCCGATCGGCCTGATGGCCTGCCGGATCGGGCGGCACCTGGGTGCGGGACGCGTGATCGGCGTCGACCTGGTGGCCGACCGCCGCGAAGCCGCGGCCAAGCACGGCGCGGAGGTCATCGACCCCACGGACGTCGAGGACATGCCTGCCCTGCTGCGGGAGATGATGGACGGCCGGGGCCCCGACACGGTCATCGACGCCGTAGGGATGGAGGCGCACGGGTCGCCTGCGGCCGCGATCGCGCACAAGATCACCGGGCTCCTGCCCGACGCCGTGGCCAAGCCGTTCATGCAGACCGCCGGCATCGACCGGCTGTCGGCGCTGCACACCGCGCTGCGTTCGGTGCGCCGCGGCGGCACGGTGTCGATCAGTGGTGTCTACGGCGGCCAAGCCAGCCCGATGCCGATGATGGAGATCTTCGACCGGCAGATCCAGATCCGGATGGGCCAGGCCAATGTGAAGCGGTGGATCGACGACATCCTGCCGCTGCTCGACGATCCCGCAGACCCGCTGGGCGCAATGGACCTCACGACCCACCGGCTGCCGATCGACGAGGCGCCGGACGCTTACAAGCGCTTCCGCGACAAGGAGCCGGGCTGGCGCAAGGTCGTCCTCGACCCGTGGGTGTGACCGCCGGGACGCCGGGATGGCCATTCGGCACCTGATCGATGGTGCCCGGGTCGGCCGGCAGCGGGCCGCGGCGGCGCGTCCGTCACATGGCCGGGACGGTCGCGAGTGCTGCCGCGAAGCGTTCGTCGGTGACCGCCTCGTCGGTCATCCGGCCGTCGAGGTAGGCATCGTAAGCGGCGAGGTCGAAATGGCCGTGACCGCACAGGGCGGTGAGGATGACCTTCTCCTCCCCCGTCTCCTTGCACCGCAGCGCCTCCGCGATGCACTCGGCAAGCGCGTGCGTCGGCTCCGGCGCGGGCAGGATGCCTTCCGTGCGGGCGAACTGCACGCCGGCGGCGAAGCAATCGCTCTGCGGCTTGGCGACAGCCTCCATCAGCCCCAGCTCGTAGACGTGCGAGATCAGCGGCGACATGCCGTGATAACGCAGCCCACCGGCATGGATGGGGTCAGGGATGAAGTCATGGCCCAGGGTGTGCATCTTCATCAAGGGGGTCATCCCAGCCGTGTCACCGAAGTCATAGGCGTACACGCCTCGGGTCAGCGACGGGCAGGCGGCCGGTTCGACCGCCCGGATCACCGGCGACATGACGCCGGCCAGCTTCTCGCGCAGGAACGGGAACGCCAACCCGGCGAAGTTGGACCCACCACCGGTGCAGCCGACCAGCAGGTCCGGCGTCTCGCCCACTTTCGCCAGTTGCAGCAGCGCCTCCTCACCGATGATCGTCTGGTGCAGCAGCACATGGTTGAGAACGCTGCCGAGCGCATACTTGGCTTCGGGGTCGCCGGCCGCCACCTCGACCGCTTCGGAGATCGCGATGCCGAGCGAGCCGGGGTGCTCGGGTCGGTCGGCCAGGATCGCACGACCGGCAGCCGTCAGTGCGCTCGGTGAACGGTGCACCGTGGCGCCGAACGCCTCGATCATCATCCGCCGGTAGGGCTTCTGGTCATAGCTGGCGCCGACCTGCCACACCTCGCACTCGATACCGAACAGCGCGCACGCGAAGGCGAGTGCGGTGCCCCACTGGCCCGCGCCCGTCTCGGTAGTGATCTTCTTCACACCTGCCTGCGCGTTGTAGAACGCCTGCGGCACGGCCGTGTTGGGCTTGTGCGATCCGGCGGGCGACACGCCCTCGTACTTGTAGTAGATCCGGGCCGGGGTACCGAGCGCCTGCTCCAGGCGGTGTGCCCGGAACAGTGGCGACGGCCGCCACAGCCGGTAGATGTCCTGCACCTCGTCGGGGATGTCGACATAGCGCTGCGCAGTGACCTCCTGCTCGATCAGCGCCATCGGGAACAGCGGGGCGAGCGCCTCGGGACCTATCGGCTCGTGGGTGCCCGGGTGCAGCGGCGGCGGAGGCGGCGAGGGCAGGTCCGGGATGATGTTGTACCAGCGGGTCGGCATCTCCGACTCGTCGAGCAGGATCTTGTGCGTGGCGGCCATTGCCGGATGCTAGTGGTGATCATCGCGAGCTGTTGCCCAGGGGGTCGATCGCTTTATCACTGAATCAGTGTTTTTTGTGATGTACTTGCACATGTCCATCTCAGCAGTCATCGATGCCACCACCTACGCCATCTCAACCGACAGGGCCAACGCCGACGTGACCTTCACCGCCGAGGCCTCGCTGGTCGGTGTGACCGAGGTCGCCTTCGGGGTCCGCCAGCATCGGTTGACCATCGACGAGCCGGCCTCCCTCGGCGGCGGTGACACGGCCATCAACCCCGTCGAAGCCGTCCTGGTGGGCCTGGGGTCCTGCCAGGCGATCGCCTACCGGTTCTGGGCGACCAAACTGGACATCGCCTTCGACAACATCTCCGTGACCACACGCGGCGAGCTGGACCTGCGTGGGTTCTTCGGGTTGGACGACGCCATCCGCCCTGGTTTCCAGGGCATCAGCTACGACGTGACGATCTCGGGCCCTGAGTCCCCCGAGCGGTACCGGCAACTCGCGGCGGCCGTCGACGCCCACTGCCCGGTGCTGGACACCGTCAGCAATCCGACGCCGCTGCGGAACAGCCTGACGATCCGGTGACCGCGAGCGCGCTCAGCGACCGCCGTAGTTGGGCGCCTCGTTGGTCATGCGGATGTCATGGGCATGCGACTCGCGCAGCCCGGCGGCAGTGATCCGGACGAACCGGCCCACCGCTTTGAGCTCGGCGATGTCCGCGGCCCCCACATAGCCCATGGTCGCCCGCAACCCTCCGACCAGCTGATGGACGACGGCTGCCAACGGACCCTTGTAGGGGACCTGCCCCTCGACGCCCTCCGGCACCAGCTTGTCGTCGCTCAACTCGTCGTCGGCGAAGTAACGGTCGCGACTGAACGAGCGGGACTGCCCCCGCGAGGCCATGGCGCCGACCGACCCCATCCCCCGATAGGCCTTGTACTGCTTGCCACCGACGAAGATCAGTTCACCGGGGCTCTCGTCACTGCCCGCCAGCAGCGAACCGACCATGACGGTATCCGCACCCGCCACCAGGGCCTTGCCGATGTCGCCGGAGTGCTGCAGCCCGCCGTCGGCGATCACCGGCACTTCCGCCGGTGCGCACGCCCTGGCGGCCGCATACACGGCGCTGATCTGTGGAACCCCCACCCCGGCAACGACTCGCGTGGTGCAGATCGACCCCGGCCCGACGCCGACCTTGACTCCGTCCGCACCCGCCTCGACCAGCGCGCGAGCGCCCTCGTAGGTCGCCACGTTGCCACCCACGATGTCGATCTCCGCGAACAATGGATCGCCCTTGAGCCGGGCGACCATCTCGATCACCGCGCGGGAGTGGCCGTGCGCGGTGTCGACGATGAGCAGGTCGACCCCGGCCTCGGTCAGCAAGCCCGCTCGCTTGTACGCCTCGTCACCGACACCCAGCGCCGCCCCGACCCGCAGCCGACCCCGGACGTCCTTGGTGGCCAGCGGATACTTCTCACTCTTGGCGAAGTCCTTGACGGTGACCAGGCCGCGCAGCACGCCCGCCTCGTCGACCAGCGGCAGCTTCTCGATCTTGTGCCGGCGGAGCAGGCCCAGTGCCTCCTCACGGCCGATCCCGACCCGGCCGGTGACCAGCGGCATCCGCGTCATGACCTCGTCGACGACTGTCGAGCGGCGTTGCTCCACCGGCACGAAGCGCAGGTCCCGGTTGGTGACGATGCCCAACAGCCGACCGGTCTCGTCGGTCACCGGCAGGCCGGAGATCCGGTAGCGAGCGCAGACCGCGTCGACCTCGTCCACCGTCGCCGTCGGTGACGTCACCACGGGGTGGGAGACCATTCCGGCCTCCGAGCGTTTGACGACGTCCACCTGGCCGGCTTGGTCCTCGGCCGACAGGTTGCGGTGCAGTACGCCGAGGCCGCCGTGACGGGCCAGCGCGACCGCCAGCCGGGCCTCGGTCACGGTGTCCATCGCGGAGCTGAGCAACGGTACCGAGACCGTGATCCGGCGCGAGACCAGCGAGGCGGTGTCGACCTGCGCCGGCAGCACGTCGCTGGAGCCAGGTAGCAGCAACACATCGTCGTAGGTCAGGGCCAGCGGCGGTTCCAGCACCGACGGAATGCCAGGAGCGGTGTGGACCTGCAGGGAATCGGCACTACCGTCGATCACGAGGTTCGTCGCCACGTCCGCCATGGTACGAGGCGGCGCTAGCGGACGATGCCCATCCGGAATCCCACGGCTACTGCCTGTGCCCGGTCGCTCGCGTCGAGCTTGCGGAACAACCGGCGAGCGTGAGTCTTGATGGTGTCTTCGGACAGGAACAGCTCACGCCCGATGGCGGAGTTGCTGCGGCCGCGTGACATGCCGTCGAGCACCTGGGTCTCGCGCTCGGTCAGCTGCACCGGCACCATCTCACGCAGGCCGCGGGGCTGCGCCGGGATCGACCGGCGGGCCGCCTCGCTCAGCGCTGCTCCGAGGGCGATGGCCAGTTCCTCCCGAGAGGCGTCCTTGGCGACATATCCGCGAGCGCCGGCCGCGACGGCCCGGGCGAGACCTTCGGCGTCCTCACCGGTCGTCGTCATGACAATGTTGGCCTCGGGGTGCCGGCCGAGTAGGCGGCGCGCCGTCTCGACCCCACTCAGACCGGGCATCCGGACGTCGAGCAAGACGATGCTGGGGCGCTCGACCGGCCAGCGGGCGATCGCTTCCTCCCCGGAGGCGGCCCCCACGATCCTGGTGACTCCGGGCAAGCCGGCCACGGCGCGGCGCATCCCCTCACGCGCCAACGGCGCGTCGTCAACCACGAGAACTGTTGCCACTTCACGTCTCCTTCCAGCAGCTTGACGCGGCATCCGTGCCCCGCCGGGAGTTCTCGGAGATCCCAGCCTGCTGAAAGGACTATCGGCACCGCCCGTCGCCGGGTTGAGGAGGGGGGCGTTACCAGCCCAGGGCGCGCTCGATCCTGGTGACCGCAGTCCCCAGATCCGCCGCTCGCTCCGCACCGGCCGGCGTCACCGTGGCGTTCCAGCCCGGGCCGCCGAGGAGCACGAGCGGCGCCGGCCGCATCCGGGGGAGCTCCACGACCGAGCGATTGTCGTCGACGTCGAGCTGCGCGTACACGAAGACCACTGCCGGGCCGATCCGCCGCACGGCCGACGCCAGTGCCTCGCCAGGCACCCGGACCCCCAGCAACCGAACCGCGATCCCCTGTTCGGCCAGCGCCGCGGCCAGGACGTGCAACGGCAGGCCGTGCTGCTCGTGGGCGGCTCCGGCCAGCACGACAGGCCGCGAGCTGCTGAGCGGCCGCACCCCCGCGGACACCGATCGCAGGGCGTCCACGACACACTCGCTGAGCAGGTGCTCGACCTCGATGCCATCCCCGGTCGCCTGCCATTTCTCACCCAGCTGGCGCAGCACGGGCGCGATGACCCGCTCCCAGGTCGTGACCGTGCCCTCCCTGTCCAGGAGGCGCCGGATGATGCGCCGGCACTGGTCGGCGTCCAGCGACGTCGCGGCGCGGGACAGGCCGCGGGCGGCCTGCTCGCTGGACGCGGCGTCGAGCAGTCGCAACTGGGATCCACGGTCGGCGTCCTGCGCACCGGGCACCTCGGGCGACCGCGCCGCCTTCCGCGGTCCGCTACGGCCAGGGGCCTGCGGTTCGGGCCGGTGGGCCACCCGTGCCGAGAGAACAGTCACTGATGCGACGTCGTCGTCGGCGGCGCTCTCGCGCGCCACCGCCGCCGCCTCGGCGGGAGCCACGCCTTCCAGCGTCAATCGTCGCATTGTCAACAGGCGGGCGATGTCCGACGGCGAGTACCGGCGGTGCGCGCCCGACTGGTGCCCCGAAGGTCCCAGCCCGTACCGGCGGTCCCAGGTCCGAAGAGTCGCCGGCGCCACCCCCAGCCGGCGGGCGACGGCCGCCACGGTGAGAGTGGCTCGGGGCAGCTCGCGTTCTGGGTGTCCCGGACCGGTCATGGCACCAGTGTGCGAACCAACGGGCTGCGGCGCACCCCCAACGCGCAGGTATGTGTGCCGAACGCTCCGATCCTGCACGTCGCGGGGCTGCGCCGGGCTGATCGCGGACTCATCGCGGACCGATTGCGAACTGGTCGCGAAGAAGTCTTGAACAAGTGCTGGCGCGATTGTAGAGTCCGCTAGAACAAACCGCTTCAACCCACGCAGTCCCTCCACACGACAACCCGCATGGCGGGCGCTGACAGGAGCATCGACATGGCTGAGATTTCACGGTTGCCCGGCCCCGTAGCGGACCTCTGGGACTGGCAGCTCATCGGATCGTGTCGCGAGGCCGACCCGACGTTGTTCTTCCATCCCGAGGGTGAGCGGGGCCCCACCCGACGTGGCCGAGACGCTGCAGCCCTCGCGATCTGCGCATCGTGCCCCGTCATCACCCCCTGCCGCGCCCACGCCCTCACCGTGCGCGAGCCCTACGGCGTCTGGGGGGGCCTCACCGAGGACGACCGTGAGGCGTACTACCAGAACGAGCGGATGCCACTGCGCGCCGCCGGCTGAGCCGACCCACCACACGGACGAACCCCCCGCAGCCTGGCTGCGGGGGGTTCGTTGCGTTACGGGTCGGCGTGGCCAAAGACCGATCGCGTCAGTGGCTGTGTCCGTGACCGTTGCTCTCGGCCTGCTTCTCCGGCTGGTCCACGATCAGGACGTCCGTGGTCAGCACCATGGCGGCGATGCTGGCCGCGTTGCGCAACGCGGCCTTGGTGACCTTGACGGGGTCGATGATCCCGGTCGCGATCAGGTCGACGTACTCACCGGTCTGGGCGTCGAGACCCTGACCGACGGGCAGCTGCTGGACGGCGTCGACCACGACGAAGCCCTCGTGGCCTGCGTTCGCGGCGATCCACCGCAGCGGCTGGACAATGGCCTTGGCGACGATGTCGACGCCGGTGCCTTCGTCACCGGTCAGCCCGAGCCGCCCTTCGAGGGCAGCTCCGGCGTGCACCAGCGCGGTGCCACCGCCGGCGATGATGCCTTCCTCGATCGCGGCCCGGGTCGCCGACACTGCGTCCTCGACGCGGTGCTTGCGCTCCTTGACCTCGACCTCGGTGTGGCCACCGACCTCGATGACGCAGACCCCGCCGGAGAGCTTGGCGAGCCGCTCCTGCAGCTTCTCGCGGTCCCAGTCGGAGTCGGTGCGATCGATCTCGCCCTTGATCTGGCTTATCCGGTCCTCGATGGCCTTGGCGTCGCCGGCGCCGTCGACGATCGTCGTGTTGTCCTTGGTGACAACGATGCGCCGCGCGCTGCCGAGCACCTCCAGGCCGACGGAGTCCAGCGACAGGCCGACCTCCTCGGAGATGACCTGGGCGCCGGTCAGGGTAGCGATGTCCTGCAGGGTGGCCTTGCGACGGTCACCGAAGCCGGGCGCCTTGACCGCGACTGAGGTGAACGTGCCGCGGATCTTGTTGACCACCAGCGTGGACAGCGCCTCGCCCTCGATGTCCTCGGCGATGATGAACAGCGGCTTCGACGTCTGCAGCACCTTCTCCAGCAGCGGCAGCAGCTGTGACACCGTCGAGATCTTCGCCGCATGCAGCAGGACGTGGGCGTCGGTGATGACGGCCTCCATCCGCTCGGCGTCGGTGACGAAGTACGGCGAGAGGTAGCCCTTGTCGAACTGCATGCCCTCGGTGAACTGCAGCTCGACGCCCATCGTCGTGCCCTCCTCGACGGTGATGACACCGTCGCGGCCGACCTTGTCGAAGGCCTCGGCGATGGTCGCGCCCACGGCCGGGTCCTGCGCGGAGATGGTGGCGACGCTGGCGACGTCCGCGGACTCGGTGAGCTCACGGGCGTTCTCGTCCAGGCGGGCGGTGACGGCGGCCACGGCCGCGTCGATCCCCCGCTTGAGGGCCGACGGTGCGGCGCCCGCGGCGACGTTGCGCAGTCCCTCGCGGACCAGCGCTTGCGCCAGCACGGTTGCCGTGGTGGTGCCGTCACCGGCGACGTCGTTGGTCTTGGTGGCGGCTTCCTTGGCGAGTTGAGCGCCGAGGTTCTCGTAGCGATCTTCGAGCTCGATCTCGCGGGCGATCGTCACGCCGTCGTTGGTGATGACGGGGGCGCCGAAGGACTTGGCGAGCACGACGTTGCGGCCCTTGGGGCCGAGGGTGACCTTGACGGTGTCGGCGAGGGCATCCACGCCCCGCTCGAGCGCCTTACGCGCGGAGTCGTCGAACTCCAGCATCTTGGACATGAGTTCCTCCGAAGGTTTCTAGCCTGATGGAGCCGGACGGACCGACCGCCCCGGGCCGGGGTGGCTCCGGGGCGGTCGATGCCGTGATGTGCGGGTGTCAGCACCGGGCAGGCGCCCGGCGAGGTGTCAGCGTTCGATGACCGCGAGGACGTCGCGGGCGGAGAGGATGAGGTACTCCTCGCCGTTGTACTTGACCTCGGTGCCGCCGTACTTGCTGAAGAGCACCGTATTGCCGACGTTGACGTCGAGCGGGATGCGCTTCTCGCCCTCGTCGTCGAAGCGGCCGGGGCCGACGGCGATGACCTCGCCCTCCTGCGGCTTTTCCTTGGCGGTGTCGGGGATGACCAGACCGGAGGCGGTCGTCTGCTCGGGGTCGAGCGGCTTGACGACGATTCGGTCCTCGAGCGGCTTGATGGAGACAGCCACGTGGTGACCTCGCTTTCGCGACTCGTGCGGCGACCGTGAGGTCGTCCGCGAACGTGTATGGGGTGAACCATGACGTGTGCTGCCACCTGGCGGAGCCGTCGTCGCGGGTGCCCGGGCGCCCTGGTGGCGTTAGCACCCGACCCTGTCGAGTGCCAGTACTGACATTAGTCAGCGAACTGGCACTCGGTCAACCGGAGTGCTAATCACGGCGGGTCGCCGCCTAGGCTGCGACGGTGACCCTGGACCTCGCAGCGCTCACCGCGACCTGGCCCGTGGGGTCCAGCGCGGTCGCCGTCGTCACCGCCCGCAGCACCACCACCTCCCCGGGTGACGGCGTCTGCTATCCGTGGGCCTCTGTCACCAAGATCGCCACGGCGCTCACCGTGCTCGACGCGGCGGCGGACGGCGTGGTCGACCTCGGGGACCAGGTCGGCCCGCCGGGGTCCACGCTGGCCCATGTGCTCGCCCACGCCGCCGGTCTCGGCGCGAGCGAGGGGCAGCAGCTCTCGCCGGTGGGAACCCGGCGGACATACTGCAATCACGGTTACGAGCTGGCGGCAGGACACGTTGCCCGTGCTGCAGGGCGGCCATTCGAGGTGGAGTTGACCGAGCGCGTGCTGGCGCCGATCGGGATGTCCGCCACGGTGCTGTCCGGCTCCCCCGCCCACGGCCTGATCGGACCGATCGAGGACCTCGCCCGGCTCGGCGCCGAACTGCTGGCGCCGCGCGTGCTGCAGCCGGAGATCGTGACGCAGGCCTCGACGGTCGCGTTCCCAGGGTTGTCCGGGGTGCTGCCCGGGTACGGCAGGCAGGACCACAACGACTGGGGGCTGGGCTGTGAGATCCGGAGCCTCAAGAGGCCGCACTGGACCGCGGCGGAGAACTCGCCGGCCACGTTCGGTCACTTCGGCCAGTCCGGCAGCTTCGTCTGGGTCGACCGGGCCGCCGGCCTGGCCTGCGCGTCGCTGGCCGACACACCGTTCGGGCCGTGGGCGGTGGCGGCATGGCCGGTGCTGTCCTCGGCGGTGCTCGCCGGCTGAGCGATCCGAGTGGCCGTCCCCGACCAGCCGATCGACGCTCAGCACCTCGACGCCCGCAACTCGACGATCGGTCAGGGCACTCGGCTGCTGCGGCAATCGGCACACAGCCCCATCAGGGCCACGTTGTCACGATCGAGGATGAATCCGTGTTCGCGTTCCGTGCGATCGCCCACAGCGTCAAGCAGATCACCAGGCAGGTCCACGACGATTCCACAGCTACGGCAGCGGCCGTGGGCGTGGCGGTGGCCAGTGAAATCGTCAGACAGGTGATAGACGGCGGCGCCATGGCCGACGCTGACCTGGGTGACCAATCCGAGGGCGACGAAGGACTCCAACGTCCGGTAGACAGTCGACTTATGCATCCCGTGGACTCGTTCGCCTGTCCGGCCGTAGACCTCGTCCGCGGTGAGGTGCGCACTACGTTCGAGCAAAACCTCGAGGATCGCGCGCTTGCCGACGGTCACCCGGTCGCCGACAGCGCGTAGCCGGGCCAGGGCGTCGCCCATCCGGGACTCGCCTCGCGTAGATGCACTGAACTCGTTCATGCGATCGGGTTGCAATACGTCACCCTAAAAGGTTAGCGTCCGAGCATGCCATCGGGTCCAGCTCTTCCTGTCGTCGCCACCCTCACCAGCATGTTCTTGCTGAGCGCCTGTGCCGGATCCGAGACGGGGCCCGATGTCTCGGCCGGTACCGGAACGGTCGGCGACGAGCTCCTGGTGGTCACCACCGTGGCGCCCATCACATCGATCGCCGCGAACGTCGGCGGTGACCGCGTCCGCATCGAGGGTCTCGTTCCCGAGGGCACCAACAGCCATACCTTCGAGCCGCCGCCCAGCGCCAGCACTGTGCTGTCCGAGGCCGACCTGGTGCTCGTCAACGGACTCAAGCTGGAGGAGCCGACCAAGGAGCTCGCCGAGACCAACCTCAAGGACGGCGCCTCGTTCGTCGAGATCGGCACGACGGTGCTGCCCGAGAGCGACTACATCTACGACTTCTCCTTCCCGGAGGCGGACGGCAAGCCGAACCCGCACCTGTGGACCGACCCGACCTACGCCATCAAGTACGCCCAGGTCATCGAGGGCGCGTTCAGCGAGGCCGACCCGGACAATGCCGAGTACTACCGAGAGAACCTCGCCGCCTTCACCGCCAAGGCCACCGAGCTCGGTGATGCGCTCCGGGCCGATCAGGAGACCATTCCCGGTGAGAGGGCACTGCTCACCTACCACGATGCCTACGCATACTTCGCGAAGACCTACGACTGGACCATTGTCGGCGCCGTGCAGCCCTCGAACTTCGAGGACCCCACTCCCAAGGAAGTGGCGGAGATCATCGATCAGATCCGCGAGCTCGACGTGCCGGTGATCTTCGGCTCAGAGGTCTTCCCCTCGCCCGTACTGGAGCAGATCGCGGCGGAGTCCGGGGCCCGGTATGAAGACACCCTTCGCGACGACGATCTGCCCGGCGAGCCGGGTGACCCCGAGCACTCGTGGCTCGGACTGATGCGCTACAACTACGTCACCATGGTGACGGGCTTGGGCGGGACGGCGACAAGGCTCGAAGCGCTGGACCCAGCCGATGTCGTTCCCGACGAAGCCCTTTATCCCCAGTGACCGAAGCGCTAGTCGACCTCCGAGGGGTGTCGTTCGGGTTCGACGCCCGTCCGGTCCTCCTCGACATCGACATGAGGGTCGAGACGTCGTCCTTCATCGGCATCCTCGGCCCGTCCGGTTCGGGCAAGACCACGCTGCTGCGAGCGATGCTTGGCCAGCTCCAACCACAGCGCGGGACCATTCATCGCTCGCCACGGACGGCCGTCGGGTACGTGCCCCAGCTGGAGACCGTGAATTGGAACTTCCCGGTGACGGTCTCGCAGTGCGTGCTGATGAGCCGGATCACGCGTCGGCTGCTCCCGTGGTCCTCGCCGTACGAGCGCCGGCTGGTGTCGGGCGTCCTCGACCGGCTGGGAATCGCCGATCTTGCCGACCGGCACATCCGGGACCTCTCGGGCGGGCAGCAGCAGCGGATGTTCATCGCCCGGGCGCTGCTACGAGGGCCGGCGCTACTGCTGCTCGACGAACCGACGTCCGGCGTCGACGTGGCCACCCGCCACGAGGTTCTCCACCTGCTGGAGGACCTGAACCGGGACGGCATCGCCGTGGTGCTGACGACGCACGATCTCAACGGCCTCGCCGCGCACCTGCCCGAGCTGATCGCGTTGCGAACCCGAATACTCGCCAGGGGCACCCCAGCCGAGGTGATTCGGCCCTGGGTGCTCGAACAGGTCTTCGGCGCCCGCCTGGAGGTGCTGCAACACCTCGGGATGCCCGTCGTCGTCGACCCGTACGCGACGCGGCGGGCTGGATGACTGTCCTGCTGGAGCCCTTCGGCTACGACTTCTTCGTCAAGGGCCTCGCCGTGGCAACCCTGGCGGGCACGTTATGCGGCCTGATCGGTGTCTTCATCGTGCTGCGGGGCATGAGTTACATCGGCCACGGGCTCTCTCATGCCATCTTCGGCGGATTCGCCGCCAGCTCAGTGATCGCCGTCAACTACTACCTGGGTGCCGGCTTGTGGGGGCTGATCTCGGCACTGGCGATCCAGCGTGTCAGCCGGCGGCGCGGCATCGGCGCGGACGCGGCCATCGGAGTGATCACCACAGCGTCCTTCGCGCTCGGCGTCGCGATCCTCACCTTTTACGGCAACAAGGGGCCCAGTTTCGACGCGGCGTTGTTCGGCAGCATCCTCGGGGTGTCCGAGGGTGACCTGTGGATTCTGGCGGGCATCACGGTCTTCACGGTGCTCGTCATCGGCCTCACGTACCGACGCCTGCTGTTCACGACGTTCGACCCGGATGTGGCGGCCGTCAGCGGTGTCAATGTCGGTCGGATGGACGCGCTCCTCATGCTCGTGCTGTCGATGGCCATCCTGTCGACACTGACAGTCATCGGCGTGACCCTGGTGGCCGCGACGCTCGTCGTGCCGGCCGTCATCGCCCGGATGCTCACCGATTCCTTCCATCGGATGCTATTCATCTCCACCGGCATCGGCGGCGTCTGCGGATTCCTGGGGATGAACCTCAGCTACCACCTCGACATCCCCAGCGGTACGACGATCGTACTGGTGGGTGCGGTCTTCTTCGGGGTCGTCCTCTTGGTGACAGGCGGTCGGGGGCTACGCCGAACACGGAGCTTGGACGAGCACGTCGACGTTCCACTCGTGTCGGCACCGCCCCCCCGCAACGCGATCGGGTAACTCCCCTGACGCAACCAGGGTGGCTGTGGCGGTGCGAGGATCGGCCCAATGGACGTCGCGGGACTATCGGCACTACTCGGACCCGGGGGCTGGCCGCGCGCCTTGCTCTGGTCGTGGACCGGAGCCCCGCCCGGGTGTCGTCACTTCGGGGCGAGCGCGGGGCCACTGTGGCCGCGATGGCGAACTGGCCTGATGGGTCGAGCGCGGTGACCGTGGTGATGGCCGACGGCGAGGTCACGGCCGATGGCCTCGCCATCAGCTGTCCGTAGGCGGCGGCGTGGCCGGCGCTGTCCTCGGCGGTACTCGCCGCGACCTAGCGGCACCACCCGTCAGATAGCTATAGTCATGGCCATGACGCTGCTCTCGGACCACATGTCGCTGGCCGACGTGAAGAATCATCTGTCCGAGGTGGTCGATCGGGTGGAGCGCGAACACGGTCGCGTGGTCATCACCAAGCGCGGCCGCCCCGCTGCGGTGGTGCTGTCCATCGAGGACCTGGAGTCCCTGGAGGAGACGCTGCAGATCCTCAACGATCGTCACACGATGGCGGGCATCGACGAGAGCAGGGCGGAACCTCGCGGGTCGGCCGTCGGCCCACTCTCCCTGAATGAGTCCCGGGCACTGTTTTCCCCTCGTGACTGATCCCTACGACATCTTCTGGCGCGCCGGTGCCCGGAAGGCGATGTCACGCTTGCCTGGGAAGATCGTCTTCGCAGTGACGGAGTTCGTCAGCGGTCCGCTGGCTCAGGCTCCTCACCGTATGGGGAAACCCTTGATGCTGGGACTCGAAGGTGCTCATTCCGCCCGCCGGGGGGACTACCGGGTCATCTACGAGATCGACGAAGACGAGCACCGTGTGTACATTTTGTTCGTCGAGCACCGCTCCGACGTCTACCGGCCCCGTTGAGCGCACGCTCTCACACGAAGGCAGTCTCCCTAGATCAACCGCGCCGCCAAGTCTGCTGCCCCTGCCGAACCGGTATTCGCGAGGTCGGCACTCGGAGGTTTACTGCGTTCAGCGCCGTTCCACTAATCATGGTCAACGCTTGTAGTGGGCATGGCTGCTCACTGTCTTGCCCCACTCATCGAACGTATGTACTATGAGTCCATGACGACGGCGCCGTACCCCCCGGCCGAGACTGATGCTGTGGCGTCGTCTCCGGCGGAGTTAACGGCGTTGTGGTTCCGGACGCTGATCGAGGGGGTGACGGGGACGGCCCGGATAGCCGGAATGCTGGAGGCCGTGCAGGCGAGCCAGATCGCGGAGTTGGTGCAGATGCGGCGGGCGGAGGCGGTGGTCGAGGCGCGGGACGCAGTAGCGGAGGGACGGCGTTTCTGGTCCGACGCCGAGGCGGTGGAGCGGTCCACCGTCGATGAGGTCGCTGCGGCGTTGCGGGTGTCCACTGGCGTGGCTGGGCGTCGTATCGCCGACGCGGAGAGTTTGGTGGGGCGTCCGGTGACGTTGCGGGCTCTGGCCGAGGGGCGCATTCATGCCCGCGCTGCCTACGCGATCGCGGAGGGCGTGGGTGTGCTCAGCGGGCAAGCCGCCGATCGGGCCGAAGCCCGGGTGCTGGCTGCCGCGGGGGGGCAGACCCCCGCCCAGGTGGCAGCCGCGGTGCGTCGAGTGGTCATTGCCGCGGACCCGGCAGCAGCCGACCGGGCCTATCGTCGGGCCACCGAGGCGCGCTCCGCTCGCTGCCGTCCCGAGGGGGACGGGATGGCCTCGATCTGGGTCCGGGGGACCGCGGACCGGATCGCCCGGGCGTGGCAGAGCGCCACGGCCGTGGCCGACCACCGCCGCCACCTCGCACGGGCCGCCGGGCGGCAACCGGCCACTGAGGTCGGCGGCTTCGCCGGTGGGGACCACGACACCGACGATGAGGTCGTCGCAGCCGGCGGGGCCGTCATCGGCAAGGGCAACCCCGCCCGTGTTCCGACCCTGGACCAGGCACGAGCCGACGCCATGCTCGACCTGCTCGCAACGCCCGTGGGCCTGCCCGACCCCTGCAGTCACCCAGAAGCCGACGGCCACGCAGAAGCCGACAGGCACATGCAGCCCAAAGACCATGCCGGTGCCGACGCCGCCGGTCCGGATCACTGTGCCGCCCTGCCGCCGATGGATGTCGCGGTGCACCTGGTCCCGCCCGTGGATGCCCTGGGCGCTGAACCAGCCGAGTTGGACGGTCACGGACCCGCCCCGCCGGCGTTCGTCGCCGACCTCCTCGGCGGCCCCCCGTGCCCCTGCCGTGGTGCTACCAGCACCACAACCAGCACAGCTCCCACGATGGACGACACCGACAGGACCGACCGCCGTTACAGCACCGAGCGCGGTGACCGGTCACGGTTCCTCGCCGACGCGGGCACCCGGGTGCGGTTCACCCGCTGGTTGGTCGACGGGCCTGGTCTCGTCACCACCACGAGCCAGCGGGTGTTCACCACCTACCGACCGCCACCCACCCTGGACGCCACCATCCGCGCCCGAGACCTGACATGCCGGTTCCCGGGATGCCGAACCAAGGCCCGGTACTGCGACATCGACCACGGAATCCCCTACCCCGCCGGTGCCACCACGGCCGCCAATCTGGCGTGTCTATGCCGCCGCCATCACCGGCTCAAGACCCACACCCGGTGGCGCGTGACCCACCGGGCAGGCGCCGTCCTGGAATGGACCGCCCCAACCGGACACACCTACCTCACCTACCCACCGAAATGGCTGATCGGCCGACCAGGAGCGTCCGATGAGACCACCACGCACTCGCCCACCAAGCCACCCCCGCACGAGGCAGTCATCACCCCACCAGCGTGGATGTTCGGGCGATCCGCATCACCCAACCCGTCACCACCAGAAGAGGCAGCCCCGATCCAACCAGGAAGCACAGGCAAGCACGAGCCAGCAGCGTCCAGGCCGCCTCGTGCGCACGCCGCCGACGAGCTTCTCCCACCCTTCTAGTCAGTTGCCTTAGCGGACCTTCGTCTTCAGAACGACGAGGGTGAAGAGTTCTAGAGGTGGGCCCAACGCGAGACACGCCGGCGTGCTCCTTGCCAATGGCGCCGGACCCGGCGGGCCCGCCCACCCGGCGATGCAAGGATCGGGCCGGTGGACGTCACAGGGCTCTCGGCACTCCTCGAACCGGACGGGTGGGCCCTGTTGCAGTCGCTCCCGCCGTACGACGCGGTCGACCCGATGGTGCTCAGCGAACGGCTTCGCGGCCAGGGACACGACCCGGGACTGGTCGCGGCGGCACTGACCCAGTCCCGGTTACGGGCGGCCGCGGTCGCCAAGTTCGGGCCGTTCGCCGCAGAGCTGATCTATACCGCCGACGGCCTGGAGCAGGCCACTCGGCTGCCCGTCGCCGCCCGGCACGCCCGCCGCTTCGTCGAGGCCGCCGTGGCCTCGGTAGCGGACCTCGGTTGCGGTATCGGGGCGGACTCCCTGGCGATGGCCGGGCTCGGGCTTCGCGTCGAGGCCGTCGACCTCGATCCGGTGACTGCAGCCGTCGCCACCGTCAATCTGCGGCACGTCGGCGGAGACGTCACCGTGCGGCACGCCGACGCCACGGACTTCCCCGACGGTTTCTCGGCGGTGGATGCCGCCTGGGCCGACCCGGGCCGCCGCGCCGCCGGGCGCCGGATCAACGACCCGCAGCGATGGCTGCCGCCGCTGTCATGGGCGACCAGCCTGGCCTCGACCGGCGTGAAGGCGGTAGGGGTCAAGGTCGCGCCCGGCCTGGATCACGGCCTGGTCGATCACGAGGCGGGCTGGCAGGCCGAGTGGACCAGCGTCGACGGGGACGTGGTGGAGGGGGTGCTGTGGTGGGGCACGGCCGCTGTGCCAGGGGTTCGGCGCTCGGCAGTGGTGCTGGGTACGACGGGTATGGCGGGCGCGGCCGGCCCCGCGGCTGCGGTCGCCAGCGGCGGCGCGGACGTCGTGGAGCTCGCCCGGGTGGACGACACCGACGCCCCCCCGGCCGCCGACGTCGGCATCGGCGAGGTGGGTGCCGTGCTCTACGAGCCGGACGGCGCGGTGATCCGGGCCGGGCTCGTGACAGCGGTGGCGGTCGCCGTCGGCGGCAGGCTGATCGACCCGACCATCGCCTACATCACCGCCGAGGCCGGTGCCATGACGACGCCGCTGGCGAAGGCCTACAGCGTCGAGGCCGTGTTGCCCTGGGGGCTGAAGCGGTTGCGGGCCTACCTGGTCTCACACGGGGTCGGGTCCGTGGTGGTCAAGCGCCGGGGCAGCCCGATCGAGCCCGAGGAGCTGCGCCGGGCGCTGCGGCTGAGCGGGCCGCGCTCCGCGACGGTCATCCTCACCCGGTCGGGAACCCGGCGGATCGCGATCGTCTGTCAACCGGTCCCTCGGTGATCGTGGCGTATCGTCTCGCCCGGCATTACGCGGCTTAAGGGGGCCCATGTCCAGCTGCACCACCGGACGGCACCGGGTGGCGAGCTGCGTGCTGGTAGCGGCGGCGCTCACCTCGTTGTCGTGCGGCAACGACAGCCGGCTGGCAGCGCTGCCGACAGCGTCCGCGGCCGCCCTGCAGGTCCCGGGAGCCGAGGCGAGAGCGACCGATGCCACCGCGGATGACAGCGCCGGGGCGGCGGCGGCGGACATGGCGATCGCGGAGCCGACGTCGGCCCCGAGCGGCGCCGCCGCGCCGGGCGAGAACCCACAGCCGCCACCACCCCCCACAGGTCCGCCTTCGGATCTGCCACCGACACAACCGTCACCAGTACCGCCGCCACCACCGGTCTCGGGCGAGGGCAGCGACGTCCGCGCGGCGGACATGTATGCGTTCAGCTGCAGCAACGACGAAGCGACCGTCGCGGCCTCAGGAGCGGCCCGGGTGACGTTGGGCTCGGCCACGGTCTATGCGGGCACCCAGCAGGTCAGCGGCAATAACCAGGACCCGCGCGTGGCACGATTCGACAACGGCACGCTGTCCTGGTGCCGCGACGACCTGGAGCGCAGCAACGACGACGGCCGGGCATACGGCGTGCTGTGGTCGGGCGACCGGCTCTACGTGGCGTTCACCGCAACCGGCTCCCAGGGCGAGGAGTCCGGGGATCTGCGCCGCTTCACCACCGGCGGCTGGCTCAGCAGCTACAGCGACGCCAGCCCGGGCGGTGGCGGTGGCGGCAAGGTCTCGGCGATCATCGCCCTCGATCCGGCGACCGGTGACGGCCGGACCGGTTCCTGGCTGACCGCGCTGAACAATGGCAAGACGAACAGCCTGGTGGTGACCTCGCTGGCGCTGGACGGTGGCGGGCTGAGGGTGGGCGCGCTGTCGTGGTTCGCCCCCCGCGGCCTCGACCGCACAGCGTTGCTCTGCACCGGCGGCTCACCGTTCGCGGCGAGCTACCAGTTCTCGGCCGACCTGTCGGCGGTGTCGGCGGCTACGGCCGAGCGCTGCTCCACCGTCTGAACCTGACTCCTGCTCGATCCGCGCCGCGACAGGTGATGCCAAGCTCGGCACACTTGATGCCTCACGCGATGCCGACTCGCTACCCTGGCCCTATGAGCAGGACGACGATCGATCTCGATGACGACGTGCTGGCAGCAGCCGCGCGTGAGCTGGGCACCGGTTCCAAAGTCGAGACGGTCAATGCCGCGCTCGCCTTCGTGGCCGAGCGTCGCCGACGCAGCGAGGCCTTCGAGGACCCACTGATCTGGGGCAGTCCGGACCTGGCCGATCCGGAGATCCGTGCCGCTGCTCGCCGGTGATACCAGCTGGCCTCCTCCTCGTCGACACCAGTGCCATCGCGCGCGCCGCTGCGCCCGCGATCGCGGCAGAACTGTCAAGACTCGGGCGCGACGGATTGTTGGCCACGACGGTGACCATTGACCTTCAGGTGTTGTACTCGGCCCGCAACGCCTCGGAGTACCGCGCGATAGCCGCTCGGCGGCGACTCGGGTTCGTCGATCTTCCGTTGCACCCCGCGATCGCAACCAGGGTCAGAGACGTGCAGGCTGGGCTCGCCGCACGTGGCCAGCTGCGCGCGGTAGGCGCGTTCGACCTGTTGACCGCTGCCATCGCCGAGCACCACGCCGCGACGGTGCTGCACTATGACAGCGATTTCGACCATATCGCGGCGGTCACGGGCCAACCGATGCGATGGGTCGTGGCACGGGGCAGCGTCGACTGATCCCGCCCAGCGCGTTGGCGCACAGTCAGCCGCGGTTGGCCAGCGACAGGTCGTCGCCGTAGTGCGCGGCCAGCCGCGGATCCATGATCTTCCGCCACAGCGGCGGGAACAGCGCGACGAGGATCATCGCGGCGTAGCCAGCGGGCAGTTGCGGGGCGTCGTCGACGTGGCGCAGGGCGACGAACCGGCGGGCGGGATTCTCGTGGTGATCGGAGTGCCGCTGCAACTGGAACAGCAGCAGGTTGGTCACGACGTGGTTGTTGTTCCATGAATGCACTGGGCGCACCTGCTCGTAGTGGCCCTCGGCGGTGCGCTGCCGGCGCAGCCCGTAGTGCTCGACGTAGTTGACGGCCTCCAGCAGTGTGAACCCGATGACGGCCGAGATCAGCAGAAAGGGCACCACCCGCCACTCGCCCATTGGCAAAGCGACGGCCAGCGCCGCGCCCCACAGCACGACGGAGAACGCCCAGGCGTGGATGTTGCGGTTGTGCCATGACAGCACCGGCTTGCCCTTGCGCCGCAGCCGCTTGGCCTCGAACGCCCACGCAGAGCCGAGCGAGCCGAACACGGTGCGGGGCCAGAACCGGTAGAAGCCCTCCCCCAGCCGCGAGCTGGCCGGGTCCTCGGGCGTGGCCACCCGCTTGTGGTGACCCCAGTTGTGCTCGACGAAGAAGTGGCCGTACCACGCCGGAGCCAGCGCCAGCTTCGACGCCCAGTGCTCCAGGGTCTCGTTCTTGTGACCGAGTTCGTGCGCCGCGTTGATCCCGATGCCGTTGACGATGCCCACGGTGACGGCCAGGCCGACCAGTGCCAGGGCGGACATCTCGTGACTGATGACGAACCACACCGCCCAGCCCCAGACCAGGTACTGCAGCGGCAGGTAGAGCAGCACGATCCACCGGTACCAGGGGTCGGCCTGCAGCGCACGGGCCACCTCCTCCGGCGGGTTGGAGGGGTCGTCGCCGATGAGCAGGTCGGCGACCGGCACCAGCCCGAAGGCGAAGATCACGCCCCAGAACCACCACACGTCGGAGTTCAGGGTGGTGGCCAGGAACCAGCCCCCGACGGGCAGCGTGGGAACGATGAACGCGAGCAGCCATAGCCGCCGCTTTCGATCGGTCCACTGCACCTCGGTGCCGTCGGTGCGGGTGGCTTCGAAGACCGTCACGTCGTCCTCCTTGCGGCGCGACTGCGGCGTACGCGCCAGTGATAGATGACACATTGAACGCGACAGCTCCCGCTGTCAAGAGATGTGACGCAACACCTTGACATCAGGAACTGGCGCACCCTAACGTCCGCTTCGCCCCGCCACCGTCGGCGGGTCTCCCGGGCCGCCGGTGGGCAGTGCCCGACCGCCGGAGGTGACCGTGCTCGTCCAGTCCCGGTGCAGGATCCATCTCGCTGCCGCCACCGTGCTCGTCGTGATCTTCACCGTCGTGGCCGCGTCATCGGCCTGGTCGTTGCCGCTGTATCTCGGCAATGTGGGCAACTTCCAGATCTCCTCACAGCGCATCCAGGGCGACGACTTCGAACTGGCACTTTCGATAGACGAGAACTCGGGCACGGGCGGCGGGAAGCTGCCGGTGGGCGAGATCACCATGAGCCGGACCACCATCGACGGCCTGCTGCTGGAGAAGGAGTTCGACCTGGCCAGCCTGCTGGGCACGGCCGGCGGGGAGCCCGCGCGGCTGTCGATCTCCACGAGCGGCCCGACGAGCATCACGGGGCTGCGGCTCAATGTGGCCGGGCTGTGCGCACGGGAGATCTCCTTCGGCCCCGGCTTCGCCGTGGACGGCAAGGGCGCGAACACCGACGACGTCACCGACGACCTGTCACTGGGGGCGTCGACCATCACGCTGGGCAAGCCGGGCATCGAGGCCACCTACCTGACGACGAGCACGATCACGCTCGACGGGATCAGGATCGACGTCAAACAGGGGAGCTACGAGCTGGCGGACTGCGCAGCGGCGGCGTCGTGAGCCGGGCGTGAGCGCGCCGAGTGGGCCGGCAGCGATGGCCGAGCGCTGGGCGACGCCCGCCGAGCTGGCTGGGCGCCCCTTGATCAGCCGGGCCGCCGCAGCGGGCATCGTCGGCGGCATTCTCATCGCGGTGGTCGCCGGTAGCTTCGGCCCACGGTTCTTCGCCACCGACGTGCGGGCATGGGGCATCGGCCTGGGCGTGCTCGCCGTGGTCGTGCTGCTGGGCCCGCTGACCGGCAGCCGGGTGTTCCCCGGTACGGGTCAGCTCCTGATGGTGCTAGCGGTGCTCGCCGTGCCCGTGGCGGCCGGCGGCTTCTTCCTGGGCTCCCTCCTGGTGCTGGCAGCGGGGGTCGTGCTGTCCTCGGTGGCCGGCGTGCCCGGGCCCGCGCGGGTGGTCACGGTGCCGGCCGGAGTGGATCGACGCGCCGCCGCCCTGGTCATCGACCTCGGCCTCACCGTGGTGCTGGTGGTCGTGTTGGCGACCGGGCCGCTGTCGGCGGTGCTCGCCGGGGGCAACGGGGTGTTCGTGGTGTGGGCCGTCCCGTGGGCGGCGGTCACCACGCCCGCCGCGGTGACGCTGCGCGCGACGCCCGGGCTATGGGCGGCGGGCGGCCGCATCGCAGGTTCCTTGCCGAGGATCGTGCTTCGAGAGGCGCTGCGTGGCGGGCTGGCACTCGGTGCGCTGCTGACCATCACCATCGGCCTGCTCGAGGTGGGAGTCCTGGCCGCGGCCGCGGCCGCGCTCGTCGTCGCGACGCTGGGCTTGGTGGCGCTGCTGACCCGGCGAGACCTGCTGGACGCCCTCACCCGCACGCGACCCCTGGCCTTCCGAACCGTCCTCGAGTGAGCCGTCGCCCGGTGCCGACGCCGCCGTCGTGCTCCTGGCCGTCGCCTCCCTGTCGGAAGTGGCCGAGCTGGGCATGGGCCGCCCCCTCGCCGACGGCTCGCTGCGGATCGGCGCGGGGCCCACCGACTCGCGGACGACGCCCGCGGCATCAGCCCGCGGCGGTATCACCCTGCAGGCGACCTACGCCTGCGTCCGAGGGCTCGGGCTTACCCGGCTCGGGCTGCTGCGCGGCATCCTCGACGCCCCCCTCAACCAAGCCCTCGACGTCGATCCCACCGTGGGGTTCCAGCCGACGTGGGCGACCGAGTTGGCCAATGTCATCGGTTCGACGGGCATCGAGATCGTCATCGAGGAGCTGCAGGCCGATGTCGCCCAGCTCGATGCCGCTGACCTGACAATTTCGGACGCGGGCGCCGCTCCGGCTCCCTCAGTCGGTCGACAGCCGCGCGACGACGGCGTGCTGGGTCGATTCCGTGAGCACCTGCCCGACCGCCACCAGCACCGCCGGCCACACGTGGCGCAGTAGGTCGACCGCCAATTGCGCGGTGGCGTCGGCGCCCTCGGGCTGCGCGGGCAGCATGTCCCGTTCGACGATCCCAGCGAACCGCTGCCCGATCCGGTCGAGGTCCCGCCGGAGATTCTGCAGCTCCGCCAGCGCGACCGGGATGGGGACCCCGCGGCTGACCAGGATGAGTCCCGCCCGCAGCAGGGGTGGTTGCGGCACCGTGAAACGCTCGTCGGCCTCGGGGACCAGCAGCCCCAGCTCGACCATCCGGGTGACCAGCTCGGGTTGCTCGATCAGCCCCGGCGCCATCTCGTGCAACTGGGCGAGATCGAGCTTCGACGGGTCGGCGCCGTCCCAGACCGCGGTCGCCGGATCGGTTCCGCTCACCTCACCGAGCAGGATCGCCGGCACCTGAGTGGCGATGCTGTCGGAGATGGCGGCCAGCGAGTAGCCGCGAGCCTGCAGCCGGCGCACCAGGGTCAGCCGCTCGACGTGCTCCTGCCTGTAGAACCCGATCCGCCCCACCACCTCGGGGCGCTGCAGCACACCTAGCTGGTGATAGAAGCGGACCGTCCGCACACTGACGCCGGCCCGCGCGGCCAACTCGTCGATGCGTAGTCCGGTCCCGCTCAGCTCCACCTCCCGGTGCGCCCGTCGTCGGCCTAGGATAGGTGACTCCCCGCAATGCATTCTGCCTCGGGCGAAGACCCGGCGAACCCACTGGCCGGTCACGGACGCGATGTGATCGACGTCGCTGTCGTGATGCAGGACGGTCGCCACGCCGTGTGCGGCGCCGCTGCGCGGGTAGTCCGGGCGGAGGGGTCACTGCGTGATCGTCGCGGTCGGGTCACCGCTGGAGGGTCAGGGAGCGGCCGCCGGCGCAGGGGACGAAGACCCCGGTCGTCCCCACGTCGTCGCCGTCGGCGATCTGGGAGGCGTCCAGGGCCGAGGCGGGTCCGCGTGCGGCGAGGACGACCACCTCCTGCTCGGTCCCGTCGGCGGACAGGTCGATGGTGACGACACCGCCGCCCAGCACCTCGGCGGTCACCACCGCGACGGGATCCGCGGGCTCGCCCAAGGCGACGATCCGCTCTTTCGGGTCTCGCGGGCTGCCAGGGGCCTGATCGATGTCCGCTGGTGTGTTCATGTCGCCTCTCGGGCCGAGGGCGGCGACCCCACGAAGGTGGTGACCTGGTCGCCGAACTCGGCCTGGACCTCGCGGACCTCGAGCGCTTCGCTGCGGCAGATCACACGCACCATGGCGCCCAGAACCAGTACACGACCGGCCCACCGGCGTCAGCGGCGGTGAACGAGTCGCCCGTCACGGTGTCCGCGACGATCGGGGCCGGGTCGACGTCCAGCTGTTACGCGCCCGGCAAGACCTCGTCCAGGAGCCCGACATCGGTGACAGCCGCCGGGGCTGCGCCGCAGGCGCTGAGAGCGAACGCGGCAGCGACGACGATCAGGCGGAGAAGGCGGCGCGAGGTGTCCACAGGACGAGTGAACGTCACCTACATGTCCGCCAACCTGGGGAATCAGTGACGAAACGGCGACATGGACGTCGCCCGGGCGGGCGCCAGCCGATGACAGATCGGCCGACGCCCTCCGGTCCTAGAGGCTCACCGTGGCGCGGGGTCAGAGCCCCAGGCAGTCGTTGACCCTGTCCTCGTAGTCTTGCGGCGTCGACGGGTACATCTGGTCCTCGGCCGGCGCAGCGGCGATGGAGAGGCAGTGGGAGAAGAGGCGGAAGATGTCGATCTCGGCCCTCGACGACTGATCCGGCGGCGCGAGATCGCCGACACATCGCACCATTGCGGCACCGTCTCTGAGCCGGTCCTCCCCGTTCAGGCACGAACGCTCCGCCTGGACGAGCTGGGTCCTGTACTGGTTGGTCACCTCGCGTGTCTCGGTCGCCGAGGCCGGTCCGGCGGCCGAGACGAGAGCAGCGGTCGTGAGCAGTCCGAGGGCGAGGGCGGACGTTCGCCGTCGGATGGGGCGGACTCGGGGTGTGTGGTGGGCGGGCATGGCTGTCACCTTCCGTTCTGCTGTCCGACCGGATGCCGGACGACAGACAGGACGCGTGAGTCGATCACTCCTGACAGTTTGCGGCGACGTACTTTCCACCCGCTCGGCCGGTTTCGGCGATCCGCTCAGCTGGTGACGAGTCCGACGGGCATGGCTGGGTCACTCGGCAGGTCCAGGCGCGACGGCGCCCGCCCGGCAGCCACCAGCAGCGACCCGAGCGCGGCGACCATGGCGCCGTTGTCGGTGCACAGCCGCCGCGGCGGTACTCGCACCTCGATCCCGAGCGGCGCGGCACGCTCGACGGCCAGCGCCCGAAGCCTTGAGTTGGCGGCGACTCCCCCGCCCAGCAGCAGGTGCTCGATGCCCTCAGCCTGACAGGCAGCCAGCGCCTTGCGCACCAACACATCGACCACCGCCTCCTGGAACGAGGCGGCGACGTCGGCCACCGGCACCGGCTCGCCAGCGGCCTCGCGCCGCTCGACCCAGCGGGCCACCGCGGTCTTCAGGCCGGAGAACGAGAAGTCGTAGCGGTGCTCGACCAGGTCGTGCGCGGCGGTCAGGCCGCGGGGAAAGGCGACCGCGCTCGCCGAGCCCTCGCCCGCCGCCGCGTCGATGAGCGGCCCACCGGGGAAGCCCATCCCGAGCAGCCGTGCCACCTTGTCGAACGCCTCGCCCGCGGCGTCGTCGATGGTCCGGCCCAGCACCGAGATATCGCCGGTGACGTCGGCCACCCGCAACAGCGAGGAGTGACCCCCCGAGACGAGCAGCGCGATGGCCGGCTGCGGTAGCGGGCCGTTGGCCAGCGTGTCCACCGCGACGTGGGCGGCGAGGTGATTGACCCCGTAAAGCGGAACACCCAGGCCGAGCGCCAGGGCCTTCGCTGCCGCCACCCCGACGACCAGGGCGCCCGCCAACCCGGGACCGGCCGTCACGGCAACCGCGTCGACGTCGCGCAGTATCACCCCCGCCTCGGCGCACGCCCGGTCGATCGTGGGCAGCATCGCTTCCAGGTGGGCGCGGCTGGCCACCTCTGGGATGACTCCGCCGAACCGCGCGTGCTCGTCGACCGAACTGGCCAGCGCGTCGGCGAGCAGCACCGAACCGCGCACCAGGCCCACGCCGGTCTCGTCACAGGAGGTCTCGATGCCGAGCACGAGCGGCGCGGACGTCCCCGGCCTGCTGAGCACCCGCGTCATGTCAGCAACGGTCATGACAGCACCCGTCGACGAGGGGGGCGTTCGGTCGCGGTCAGGTCGAGGGTCATCACCAGGGCGTCGGTCCTCGCACCGCCGGGGTCGTGGTAATAACCCTTGCGTCGGCTCACCCGACGGAACCCGGCCGTGGCGTACAGCGCGAGGGCGGCGGCGTTGTCCGCCCTGACCTCCAAGTGGATCCGCCTGGCGCCGGCGGCGACCGCCTCGGCGATCCCCGCTCGCAGCAGCATTCGGCCCACGCCGAGGCCACGCGCGGCGGGTGAGGTGGCGATGGTCTGTACGTCGGCCTCGCCCGCCACGGCACTGATCCCGACGTAGCCGAAGAGGTCACCCGACGCGACCTCGGCCACCAGGTACCGCCGGGAGTCGCGCTCGGCCAGTTCCGACCAGAACGTCTCCGGCGTCCACGCATCGAACCGGAACGAGGCCTGCTCGATGACCATCACCCGGTCGAGGTCCCACCATCGCATCGGCCGCAGCGCTATATCGACGCCGGGGTCGACGCCGCGGTCGATCGCGAGGCCGATGGCTGCGTCCCTGACGGGGTCGTGCGTCGTCATCGCGCCAGTACCCGCTTGCGCGGGGCCGGCTCGGCGACGTCGGGCCGGCGCAGGTAGAGCGGATCCGGCGGCATCGCATCACCGACGATGTGAGCTCGGGCGGCCAGGACCCCGATCGCCCACGCGGGCGGGTCGAGCACGTCCGCGAACGGTGCACCAAGGTTGTCGAGATAGATCGCCGCGCCACGGCCGACGGCAGGGCGTCCAGCCCTATCGATGTCTCCGGGCGACGACACTGCTGGGCCATGCACCCGCCCGCCCGCGGCATATCCCGCCCAGTACACCTCGCGACGCCGGGCATCCGTGGCGACCAGGAACTCGCCCGGCACGTTGCCGGCGGCGGACACGGCGAAGGCGATTGCGTCCAGGCTCACCACGCCCACCACCGGCACGGACAGCACACCGCCGAGCACCCGCGCGCTGACCAGCCCGGCGCGCAACCCAGTGAACGGGCCCGGCCCGACACCCACCCCGATGAGGTCGATGTCCCGCATGGTCAGGCCGGCCTCGGCGAGCGCGCGCTCGATCGCCGGGGCCAGGTGCTCGGCGGGCCGCCGCGAGTCGGCGATGTCGACACGGGCGCGCACCTCGTACTCCCGGTCACCTCCCGCTGCGAGAGCCCCATCGGGGGCTGAGTACTCCACGACCGCGACCGACGTGGTGGGGGCGGCGGTGTCCAGTGCCAGGACGAGCATCAGCGCGTGCCTCGGTCCGGCGCCGTCACCGCGAGCGGTGGGACCCCCGCCCAGCGCTCGCCCACGCCTCGCACCTCGACCGACCGCGAGTCGTCCGCCGCGCTGCGGTCCAGCCGCACCTCCAGGCGGTCCGGTGACAGCCGCTCGGCCAGGCCCTCGCCCCATTCCACCGCGACCAGGGCATCGGCGAGATCGGTGTCGAGGTCCAGGTCGTCCAGCTCCAGTGCCGAGCCCAGCCGGTAGGCGTCGACATGGATCAGTGGCAGGCGCCCGCCTCGCAGTTCCCGGGCCAGGACGAACGTCGGCGACGTGACGTCGGCGTCGACGCCGAGGCCGCGCGCCAGGCCCTGCACCAGGGTGGTCTTGCCGGCCCCCAGCCGCCCGGTCAGCACCAGCACGTCGCCGGCGGCGAGCACATCGGCCAGGGCGGCCCCGACGGCTCGGGTGTCGCCCGGTCCTTCGCAGCGGCCCCGCCACAGCACGGTGGCCGCGGGCCGCGAGTCGTCGGTCACGACACCGGTCACAGCAGGTCGGCGAGCAACAGGTCGGCCTGCTGCGCCAGGTTCACTCGCCCCGCCGTCCCGATGTGGCGGCGGGGCAGCCGAACGCCGAGCCTCGTGACGATCTCGTAGGAGATGGTGCCCGCCGCCTGGGCCCACTCCTGCGCCGTGGGTTCGCCTCCGGTGCCGGGACCCCAGAGGATCACCTCGTCACCCGCGGCCGCCACGGCGTCGGGACCGAGATCGACGACCACCTGATCCATGCAGACCCGGCCCGCGACAGCCACTCGCCGATCGCCAGACGCGGTTCGCACCAGCACCGGGCCGCGGCCGCCTGCGGAGCGGGGCAGCCCGTCCGCATAGCCCAACGGCACCAGCGCGACGACGGTGTCCCGCTCGGTGACGTACTCGTGCCCGTAGGAGACGCCGGAACCCGCCGGGATCCGCTTGACCAGGGCGAGCCGGCCGCGCAGCGTCATGGCGGGCACCAACCCTGCGGCGGCTGGGGACAGGAGGTCCGGTACCGGGGACAGCCCGTAGACCGCCAGCCCGGGACGGACCAGGTCGAAGTGCAGATCGGAGCGAGTGAGGGTGGCGGCGGAGTTCGCCAGGTGGCGGTACGCGGGCCGCAATCCCGCCTCCTGGCCGATCTCCAGCGCATGCGCGAAGACCCCCGCCTGCGCATCGACCGTCGGGTGGGTCGGATCGTCGGCCAGTGCGAGGTGACTGAAGATGCCGCCGACGCTCAGCAGACCGTCGGACTCATAGGCGGCCGCTGCGGCGGCGAGCGCCGGCCAGTCGTCGACAGCGACGCCGTTGCGCGAGAGCCCGGTGTCGACCTTGAGGTGGATGTCGGCCACCTGTCCGGTCTGCACCGCAGCGGCGGCGACCTCGTCCAGCGCCCAGGGGCTGCTGACGCCGATCGTCACCCGCTGCGTCAGCGCCGCCGCCAGGTCGGCGCCCGGTGGGAACAACCAGGCCAGCAGGGGGGCGTCGATGCCGGCCGAGCGCAGCGCGAACGCCTCGTCGAGCTGGGCGACACCCAGCCAGCGGGCCCCGCCGGCCAGGGCGGCCCGAGCGCTGGGCACGAGGCCGTGGCCGTAGGCGTCCGCCTTGACCACCGCCATCAGCTCGGCTCCGCCCGCCCGGTCCGCCAGGGCGGCCGTGTTGGCGGCAATGGCGTCGAGATCGATGACGGCCTCGCCCCACGCGCCGGCCAGGCCCTGTTCGATGTCCGTCACGGCGCCAGTCTTCCAGGCCCGGACGCTCCCCCTGGTGGCGTTGAGCAGCTCGGCGCCCAGGGTGATCCGTCAGCGCCGATCAGGGGCGTCAAGAACGTCGAGCTGGCCACTGACCTGGCCTCCGCCAGTAGCTCGGCGTCGTGACTGAGCGACGCCTCCACCATCCTCATGGTCACGCCAGGTGGCCCTTGCTGTCTGGCAGCGGGTAGGTGTCGCCGCCCTCGGCCGCCATCAGCTCCAGCAGGTGCGGGTCGCTGGTGGCCAGTGGCAGGTCGGTGATCAGGGCCACCGAGGCCGCGGTGCAGTCCGCGAGCGTGACCGGCAACTGGCGGAATGAGTAGTGCCGGGCCCGCAGCAGCCCGGCGAGCACCGCGTGGTCCTCGGTCACCGGCTCGACACTCATCCCACCGAAGCTCAACAGCGCCAGTCCGGCGTCGACGTCGTCGGAGTCCTGCTGGTACACCCGGACCAACTGGTCGATGACCTCCGACAGCGAGGTCGACGTCATAAGCGTGGAACCGCGCAGTAGGGAGGCGACCTGGCCCGCCGCCGCCTCGTTGCGCAGGTAGGCGATGACCGCGTAGGCGTCGAGGACGGTCACTGCCCGTCAGTGGCCTCCCGGGCGTGCTGCGCCTCGCGCTCGGCCGCGCGAGCCTCGTCGGTATTGGGTCCGGGCCCGGCATGCGAGCCCTGTAGCTCGCCGACCAGGTCGGCGGGGATCGGCCGGACGATGGCGTACCCGCCCCGGTCGACGATGAGGACCGAGCCGGCGTTCCAGCGGTGACGGATGTCGGCGGGCAGCGAGACCTGCCCGTTGCGGGTGACCTTGGCCTGCTTGGTGGACATGCCTACATGTTATAGGAGGAGCCGTTCATATGATAGCCCGCAGCTCCGCAATGGCTCGTGCGATCGTCGCGACGAGGGCGCCGGCACGGACCGGACCGTCGGCAGGCGAGCGCCCTGAGGCGAGCCGCCCGGCATGACCGTGAACCAGAGCGGCGGTGGCTGCCGCGGGCCCGGGAGCGACACCGGCCGCGAGCAGTGCCCCGGCGATGCCTGCCAGCGTGTCGCCGGACCCGGCGGTTGCCAGCCAGGCCGGGCCGCTCGCGGTGGTGATCACACGGCCGGCTGCACCGCCGACGAGTGTCGTGGCCCCCTTGAGAAGCACGGTCGCCCCGGTCAGCGTCGCCGCGGCGCGCACCCAGCGGGCTGGTTCGGCGGTGACGGCAGTCCGGTCGACCCTCGTGCCGAGCGCAATGAGCATGGCGGCGAGCTCGCCGGCGTGGGGCACGAGCAGCAGTCGCGCCGGATTGGGCAGCGTCGCGGCGGCGGCGGCCGACGCAACGGCGACCAGCGCACCGGCGTCGACGACCGCTGGCAGGTCAGGCGCGGCGCGGAGCCGGTCGAGAACGCCATTGACGAGGTCGGCCGCTGCGGGGTCGGCCGGGTCCAGGCCCGGCCCGACCAGCCACGCCTGCACCCTGCCGGTACCGGGCAGCGGGTCGGGGACCACCTCGGGCGCTGCCCGAACCACCTCGCGAGCGACCGCGAGATCTCCGGCGTAGCGGACCATGCCCGCTCCCGCCGCCACCGCGGCCGAGGCGGCGAGCACCCCCGCGCCCGGGTATGCCGGGCTGCCGGCCATGACGCCCAGCACGCCCCGCGAGTACTTGTCGGCGGTGCGCCGCGGCCAGGGCCAGGTGGCCGCCGCGTCATCGAGCTGCCATCGAGCGACTGCGGTGTCTGCGTCGCAGAGATCGAGCCCGAGGTCGACCACCTCGATATCGCCGCAGACGGCGTCCCCGGGCGGCAGCAGGAGCCCGGGCTTCGCCACGCCGAACGTGACCGTCACGTCGGCCGACAGCACCGGCCCCGCGATCATGCCGGTGTCCGCGTCGAGGCCGCTGGGCAGATCGCAGGCGACGACCAGGCGCGGCCGCGACCCATCGCTCGCCAGTAGCGCCGCGGGCCCACGAAGGGCCCCGCGCCCGCCGATCCCGAGGATGCCGTCGATTGCCAGGTCGGCCCGGGCCAGCAGGGTGAGGCCGTGGGTCGCCGACTCCGGGTCGTCGCGCAGCTGGACCACCCGGCCGTCGGCCGCCCGCAGCGCCGCCAGACCCGGCTGATGGGCACGATCGGCCACCAGCAGCGCCGTCACGGCCACCCCGCGGGCGCGCAGCAGCGCTCCGGCATGCAGCGCATCGCCGCCGTTGTTGCCCGCCCCGACGAGCAGCAGGACCTCCGCGCCGCTGATGCGGCCGCGGGAGCGCCGCAGTTCGGCGGCGCACCGACGGGCCAACCCCCAGGAGGCGATCGCCATCAGATCCCGGCCCTGTGACAGCAGTACCTGCTCGGCGGCGACCACGTCGGCCACCGGCCACGCGCGGATCACCGATCGCCACCTACGGCCAGGTCAGCCACCTCGACGACTACCGACGCCACCGCCACGGCCCCGTCGTGCGACATGCTCAGCAGGATCCGCCCGCCACCCAGCTCCGCCAGCCGCGCCGCCACCGCGCCCGACACCAGGGCCACCGGGGGCGCTCCCCCGCTGGCCGGGATCGTCACGTCCTGCCACGACAGCCCGGATGGGGCACCCAACGCCTTGGCCAGCGCCTCCTTGGCCGCGAACCGAGCCGCCAGCGACCGCACCGGCAGGTCACGCTCCTCGTCGGTGAACAGTCGGCGTCGCAGCCCCGGTGTCGCAGCCAGTCCCGCCGCGAAGCGCTCGACACCGACCACGTCCACTCCGATCCCCAGGATCATCCCGCCGTCACGAGCCGAGTATCCCCGCCCCTCGCATCACCTCGGCCATGACAGCCAGGTCGCCCGTCGTCGCGACGACCTCGCCCAGCGGCTCCTCGACGCCGTGATCGACCGGCAGGACCTACACCAGCGGTTGAGAGCGGTCGATCTTTCCCCTCCGTTGGCCGAGTGCCCGGTCCAGGGATGCGCGCCACCTACTCAGGTGAGCTCGTGGGAGGTCGGTCGTACGCATGACCCTCGCCGCGCCGGTCCGCGGGCTGCACTCCGCGCTGTCGCTGGGGCGGTTGCTGGCAGGTCCCTGGCGCTGGGCGTCGCGGTCCTCATGTCCCGGCAGGGCTGGGTGGCGCCGTGCCGGGCGTCCTGGGTTCGGATCGTCGTACGCGGGCACAGATTGGGGGTGACCAAGTACCTTGTTCCACCGCTGGCGATCTTGTTGGCGTGGCCGATCCTCGGCGAGGTGCCGCTAGCGCTGGTGGGTGGCGTCTTGGCACTCATGGGCATCGCGTGGTGTCGGCGGCGCTCAGGTGCTCCCGATCGGAGCCTTCTGTCGTCAGTACCGGGCGCCAACGGGCTCAGGAAGGTCGTCGAGGGCCGCCAGCGCCTCGACGGGTAGTACCACTGCAGCAGCCGCGGCGTTCTCTTCCAGGTAGGCGACACGTTTGGTGCCGGGGATGGGGATGACCTGATCACCTTGGGCCAGCAGCCAGGCCAGCGCCACCTGCCCCGCGGTCAGGCCGAGGCCGGCGGCGATGTCGGTCACCCGGTCGGCAAGGGCGAGGTTGGCCTGCATTGCCTCGGCGGTGAAGCGAGGATTGGACGCGCGGAAGTCACCGGACTCGAAGGTGTCGGCGCTGCGGTAGCGACCGGTGAGAAACCCTCTGCCCAACGGCGAGAACGGCAGGAAGGCCACCCTGTTGGCCTGGCACCACGGGAGGATGTCGGCGAGCGGGTCGCGGGTCCACAGCGAGAACTCCGACTGCACCGTGGCGACCGGGTGCGTCGCGTCGGCGCGCGCCAGCTCGTCCAGGGTGACCTCGCTGACGCCGATATGACGGACCTTGCCCGCGGCGACCAGGTCGGCGAGGGCTCCCACACTGTCCTCGATCGGGACCGAAGGGTCCGGTCGGTGCAGCTGATAGAGGTCGATGACATCGATCCCCAGCCGGGCCAGCGACGCGTCACAGGCCGCGGCCAGGTGCTCCGGCCGGCCGTCGCGCTCGATCCGGTAGGTGTTGGCGTCCGCCACGACCAGGCCCGCCTTGGTGGCCACGACCGCCTCGTCGCGGCGGCCTCGCAACGCTCGTCCCACCAGCTCCTCATTGGTGAACGGCCCGTAGACGTCCGCGGTGTCGATGAGCGTCACACCGAGATCGAGTGCCCGCTGGATGACCGCGACCGATGCCGCATCATCGCGAGCGCCGGCCGAGTACGCCCAGCTCATCCCCATACAGCCCAGACCGATCGCGCCCACCGCGGGGCCCCCGTCACCCAGTCTCCGTGTCGTCATGGCACCAGCAACCCACTGCCTCCGTCGATGATTCCACCGGGAACCGTGACCACTCCCGATGGCCGCCCGCGACCCCCATCGCGAGCCGACGCCTCGACCTGGAGCCGCTATCCCTGTCGCACGCCGGTGAACTGGCGCCGCTGCTGAGCGACATGGCGCTGCAACTCCTCCACGGCCGTCGCGCGGGCAGTGAGCCTGAGGCCCACGACGCAGATCGTGGACGGTGAGGTGAGATGGGACGGCTGAACGATCGCTCGCCTCTGGCAGCCAGTATGGAACCCGTATCGCGAGTCTGCGTGACACACTCGTGACATGCGCGCTCCCAGCAGGCGGCGGCCCATGCTGCGCAGAAGTCTGTTCCCGAAGGTACGGACCACCATGACATCGCCTCTCAGACGGTCTATACGGGTAGCCCCGAGCACAAGGCCTATCCGTCCTTCGCCGGTGGCCCGCGCCCGAGATCTGATGCGACCTTGTGTCCGCCAACGTTCAAGGATCCGGCGGCTCTCACCGAATGGCTACAAGACGCGATTTGCTGCGGCCAGGTGGGAGGACCATGGGAGGGTCGCTTCCCCCGATATGTTTGGCTCGTGAAGGACGGCGTTTGCTATGAGGGACGACTGGTGAACCAAGAACTCGGCGAATACAAGGGCTATCCTTTCACGAAGAACGAGCGGCCGGAGTGGCTCGATGACCGCCCCTGACGCCTCGCTGCGAATAGAGGTGGAGTGGGACGACGGCGGCTCTGTTCGTTCCAAGGAACTACGTGCCACGTGGTGCCGACTTAAGCTGTCGGTCGATTCCCGGCCGATCACTGCTGCAGGACCGGGAGGCAGGTAGCTTCCGGCAGTCAATCCACGTGTCGGCGTACCCGCTCGCCGAGGGGCTGTCGTACGTCTGGTGGAGTCCACAGGGACGTGTGGTCAAGGCAACGGCGGATGCACCGGGCCTTCGCCTGGCGAGCACAGGCGACGGGTTCCCCTGGCCCGACCTTGAGTTCCAGCCCGACGGCGACGCCATGCACCTGACCTGGCAGCGCTCCGGGAACGAGCGCTTGACATTCGTGGACGGAGGCCGCGCCGTCGTCTCCGTGGAATCTGTCGTTCGGGCGAGCACAGCAGTCATCGAAGGCACCCTGTCGCGGCTGGACGACGCAGGTATCCATCACTCTCCGCTGCACGACGAATGGGCCGTTATCAGATCCACGTCCATCGAGGAGCGCGATTTCCTGCTGGCAGCTGCTCGACTGGGCATCGATCCCTACGACGTCCCCGATCCCTTGGCAAGCGAACTCGTCTCCGCTGGGGACAGTCTCCCTGGCGAATTGCTGAACGACATCTTGGCCGTGGCCGGACCAGCCGATCTCGGGGATATCGTTTCATGGGTCGCCGACGTCGCTCCCAGCGCCGACGGGGCAGGGTCTGAAGGCCGAGCCGATCTCCAAAGGTGGGAGCATGTGGTTCGTGGGGCCATAGCGACCCATCTGTTCGGTCCGGCACCGTGGGCCGAGGGCTACGCTGCAGCGCAACAGCTTCGGCCGCTACTGAACGAAAACCTGACCGAGCTTCTGGAGTTGGACGAGGTCGTCAAGGCCACCACAACGAATTTCCCTTACCGGTCCATCGAGGCCGTCGGAAAGCGTCTGACCGCGATCGATCTCGTGGTCCCTGACAAGAAGCCGACCACTGGTCGACGTTTCGCCCAGGCCCGCGCGCTCTACCGCGGGCTCACCAGTAGCCCCGGATCACCGTTCGCGCTCACGGCGGCCCGTACCGGACTGCAACAGGCCGAACGCGCCTTCGCAGCCGAACTCTTGGCGCCCGTTCACGGCCTTCGGGAACGCCTCGGCGCCGAACTCGCTACCCTCACCGACGACGACGTCGAGGACCTGGCCGTCGCCTTCGGCGTCAACGGCCTGGTGATCCAGCACCAGATAGACAACAGCCGCCGCATGGCGGCCTGATCACTGGGACGGACCCCCAACGTCGCCCGACCGATACGGGAGGTGCCTCCTCGCCGAGTTGATCGACCGTCTCGGGCTCGATCGCCACGACTGCCTCCTCATCGGCGACAGATCCACTGACATCGAAGCGTCCACTGAGCCGCCGACGCCGCCATCGGCTACGCCAACGAATCACGGGCGCTCGCTCCGGCGTCTACCTCCGCACCCGCACCCCTGAGGTCACCTGAACACGCCCCCGCAGATGGGTAGAACGACGGTACGCCGCTGCCATGCGGACGACGATCGATGCGGCTGGCCGGATAGTCGTTCCCAAGCAGCTGCGCGGCGCCCTCGGGCTGGGCCCGGGGGCCACGGTCGACATCTCCCGGTACGGCGAGGGCCTCCACATCGTTGCGTCGGGACGGACGGCCCGTCTGGTCAAGGAGGACGGCGTTCTCGTCGCCACCGGTGAGACGATGATCGACAACGACGACGTCTTCGCCCTCATTGACTCCGGCCGCC
>CAZEYA010000017.1:0-11522 GCA_964516515.1 uncultured Kineosporiaceae bacterium
CGCATAGCCCCCCCACATCGCCGCCGCCCGACTGCTCCCGCTCCCTCAGCCAGCCAACCCGCGAGGAATTCCTCCGCCCGGCCGTACGACCGCGCGGCGTCCAGGTAGCGGAAGCCGCTCACATAGGCCGAGGCCGGCGGTCATCGGGCGGGTGGCTGGTTGAAGACCCAGCGGCGCACCCACGCGTGCATCGCGATCGCGGCGGCCGCCCCCACGTTCAGTGACCGGGTCGACCCGAACTGGGCGATCGACAGCACGACGGACGAGGCGGACACGGCCGCCGACGACAATCCCGGCCCCTCCTGACCGAACAGCAGCACAACCTCGCGAGGCAGGTCGTACGTCTCCAACGGCTGCGAGCCAGGGGTGTTGTCGATGCCCACCAACGGCAACCCGGCCAAGTCCGCCCAGGCCACCAGCGCCGCGACGTCCTCGTGATACCCGACGTCGAGGTAGCGGTCGGTCACCATGGCACCGCGACGGTTCCACCGCCGCCGCCCCACGACGTGGACCCCGGCGGCGTTGCAGGCGTTGGCCGTCCGGACGACAGAGCCGATGTTGAAGTCATGGTCGAAGTTCTCTATCGCCACGTGGAACGGATGGGCGCGGGCCGCGAGATCGGCGGCGATCGCCTCGACCCGCCAGTACCGATAGCCGTCGGTGACGTTGCGGCTGTCACCGTCACGCAGCAGATCAGGGTCGTATCGCTCGTCGGCGGGCCACGAGGTGAGCCCGCCGGGCCAGGGACCCACCCCGATCTCGACCTCGGCCGCTGGTTCGCTCACCGGGGCAGTCTCACTGCGGCGCCCCAGCCGGCGCCAGCGCAGCGGTCAACAGCGCCGCCACGCGGTCAATGGGCAGATGCGGTGGCGACAGCGCCGCCGTGGCCAGCGCGTGGCCGAGGATCACCGCGGTGACGGCGCGTGCCCGTTCGGCGGCCGCCTCGGTGGTCAGACCCGAGCTGACCAGCCTTTCGACCAGTGGCGTTTCGAGGTGCTCGGCGATCAGCGCACCCAGCAGGGCGCGCCCCTCGGAATCGGCTGCCGACAGCACCAGCGCGGACAGCGCGTTGTCACCGGCGCTCGCAGTGGGCTTGGTCACCATGAACTCGGCCACCCGCTGTGGCAGACCGAGCAGCGGCCCCTCGAGCGCGGCAGCCAGCAACGGCCCGCCCGCCCCCAGGCTGAGCGCGAACAGCGCCGCCTTCGAGCCGAAGTAGCGAACCACCAGCGCCGGGTCCACCCCGGCCGCGGTGGCGATGTCCCGGACGGTCACGCCGCCGTAGCCCCGCTCGGAGAACGCCCGGGACGCGGCCTCGACGATCACCTCTCGTGTGGCGTCGGCGTCACGGCGGCGAGGGCTCACGATGCAAGTCAACACGTGTTGACATCAGACTGTCCAGCTCGCTACGGTCGATCCCAAGTCAACAGTCGTTGACATACGTCATTCGGAGGAGCTCATGCCCGACAACGACACCCGGCCCGTCGCCCTGATCACCGGCACGTCCACCGGCATCGGTCGCGCCACCGTCGACCGCTTCGCCCGTGGCGGCTGGCGCGTTGCAGCCACCATGCGCAACCCGGCTGCCAGCGATCTGGTCGGGTCACCCGATCTTCAGCTCATCGCCCTCGACGTCAATGACGAGGCGTCGATCGCCGCTGGGGTGGCGGCGACCGTCGCGGCGTTCGGAAGGATCGACGCCCTGGTCAACAACGCCGGGTACGCCCAGCAGGGCGCGGTCGAGGCACTGCCGATGTCGGCACTGCGGCGGCAGTTCGAGACCAACGTCTTCGGGCTCATGTCGATGACCCAACACTGCCTGCCCCACCTGCGCGCCACCCGGGGAAGCGTGATCAACATCGCCTCCATCGGCGGCCGGATGGCCTTCCCCTTCGGCGCCGCTTATCACGGCACCAAATGGGCCGTCGAAGGCATGTCCGAGGCGATGCGCTTCGAGCTCAGGCGCCACGGCGTCCGGGTGCGCATCATCGAGCCGGGCGGCATCAAGACCGACTTCGGCAGCCGCTCGATCAGCTGGGCCGAGCACCCCGAATACGAGCCGGAGATGAGCGGCTTCCGCGACCTCTTCGCCCGCTTCGAGGGGCGGCTGCCCGGCCCCGAGCCCGTCGCCGACGCGATCTTCGAGGCCGCCACCTCGCAGGGCGGCCGATTGCGGTGGACGGTCAAGCCGGGTCTGTTCTTCCGGCTCCACCAGATCCTGCCCGACCCGGTATGGCGCCGCCTGGTCCACGCGATCCTCGCCCGAGCGGCGGCATCGCGGCCACGGGCGAGCGCGGCGGCCTAGACAGGACAGTCGAGTACTTCAGCCGGCGGGCGTGGGCGGCGTCGTCGGCCGGGCAGATGGTCATGGAGCCGTAGTTGTGCCGACATCAGATGAGAGGTGTATACAGCACATCGGAGTAGAATGGACGGATGAAGAGATTGCAGATCTACATCGAGGCCGAGATGGATGAGGCGTTGGCCGCCGAGGCATCACGGGAAGGGGTCTCCAAGGCGGCGATCATTCGCCGTCTGGTCTCGCAACACACTGGACAGCATCTCGTGGACCCACTGGACGCCGTGGTTGGAGCGTTCGACTACGAGACCGGGGACATCGACGATGTGGTGTACGGGCGATGAGGTTTGTCGACACCTCGTTCCTTATTGCGCTGACCTCCCGGCGCGACGCGCGTCACGATGACGCGGTTGCACTGTGGCGAAAGGACAACTCCGCCGTTGTGACCAGTAATCACGTACTCGGCGAGACCTGGACGTTCGCCCGCCGCCGCGGCGGGCACGCGGCGGCCCTCGCCACGGTCGACGCCTTTCGTCACAGTCCTCGAGCAACGGTGATGCGAACGGAACACTCCGTCGAGAGGGACGCCTGGGAATGGCTGTCCCGCCACGACGAGCGTGAGTACTCGTTCGTCGACGCGACGAGCTTCGCCCTGATGCGCCGTCAACGGTGGACCGAGGCGTACGCCTTCGATGGCGACTTCAACGCAGCGGGTTTCGTGGAGATTCGATAGCGTCGGGATCGATTCCCCACCGGACGTCGCCGGGGCCGCCCGATCGAGCGCGCCGCTCAGATCAGGTCCAGATCCGGCAGACCGTAGGCTGCCCGATAGCCGACACCGGCCTCGGCGATCCGCTCGGCCGCGCCGGTGCCCCGATCAACGAGGACGGCGACGGCCACCACGTCGGCGCCCGCCTCCCGCAGCGCTGCCACCGCGGCCAGCACCGAGCCTCCCGTCGTCGAGGTGTCCTCCACCGCGAGCACCCGGCGACCGGCCACGTCGGGACCCTCGATCCGCCGCTGCAGACCATGCTCCTTCGTGGCTTTCCGCACAACGAACGCGTCCAGCCGACGACCATCCGCGGCGGCTGCGTGCAGCATCGCCGCCGCTACGGGGTCTGCTCCCATCGTCAGGCCCCCTACCGCGCTCACGCCATCGGCCAGCAGGTCTGCGACGAGGTCGAGCATCACCCGGCCGACCAGCGGCGCCGCCTCGCCGTCGAGCGTGACCCGCCGCAGGTCGACGTAGTAGTCCGCCTCCCGACCCGACGCCAGCGTCACCCGGCCGGGCACAACAGCGCGCGAACGGATCAGTCCCGCCAGCCGGTCGCGGTCGTGGCCACGGTCGTGGTCGCGAACGTCGCCGAGCGTCAGCGCCGGGCCCCCGAGCGTTTCGCGCCCGGTCGCCCCCAGAAGATCCACCATCGAAGTCCTCTCGGAATGGCCTGCAGCAACCCTGCCACGAGCCGGTACTTGGCACCGGGAACGCTGATGATCCGGCCAGCCGCGACATCGCGCAGGCACGCCGCCACCACCTCGTCGGCATCGAGCCACAGCCAGCGCGGCACTCGACTGATGTTCATCCGCGCGCGGTGGTGGAACTCGGTGCGCACGAAACCCGGGCACAGCGCGGTGGCGGTGACGCCGCTACCGCGCAGCTCGCCGGCTAGTACCTCGGTGAAGTTGGTCGCCCAGGCCTTGGCCGATGAGTAGCTGGCCTGCACCGTGAAGCCCGACACGCTGGAGACCGTGATGATCGCCCCCCGACCCCGGGCCTTCATCGCCGTGGCTGCGGCGTGCGAGGCGACCAGGACAGCGGTGACGAGGATGTCGAGCTGCCGCAGTTCCTCGGTCAGCGAGCCGCCGACGAAGAAGTGGTTGAGACCGAAGCCGGCGTTGTTGACCAGCACGTCGACCGGGCGGTCGGGATCACCCACCCTTGCCGCGACCTGGTGCATGTCCGCCCGCTGCGTCAGGTCGGCCCTCATCGTCTCGACCTCGACCCCGAAACGCGAGGAGAGCTCGGCCGAGACCGCGGCCAGACGCGTCTCGTCCCGAGCCACGAGCACGAGGTCGTGGCCTGAGTCGGCAAGCGCCCGGGCGAAGGCGAGGCCGAGGCCGGCGGTGCCGCCTGTGACGAGTGCGGTCGGGCGCGACATGCGGGCAGGCTATCGGGGGTGTCGGCAGGCACGCCGAACCACTACCGTTGCGTTTATGAGCAATGTGGCTCCACTCGCGCTGGTTTCCCGGCTGGCCCCATCGGTACACGTGTGCTGCAGTTCATCATCGATGTCGTGATCGCTGGGATCGCGGGCGGAGCGCTCGGTGCCATCACCTCGATCGGCGACGACAACGGCCTGTTCGCCGTCAATCCCTTGGCCAATGTCGGCGGCGTGCTGCTCAGTGCACTGGTCTTCGTCGGAGTTCCGCTGCTGAGCAACGGCCAGACACTCGCGATGATCCTCACCAAGATCAAGATCGTGGACGCAGCGGGGAACAAGCCGGGCGTCGGCCCGCTGCTGATCCGCTGGGTACTGCTCATCGTCGACGGCATCCTGTTCGGCCTGGTCGGCTTCATCATCATGAACACCCGACCGGACCGGCAGCGCCTCGGCGACATCCTGGCCAAGACGTACGTGGTGCGCGCCGCCTGAGACGGGCGGCTACGGTGCCGGGGTGCGGCTGGCTACCTGGAACGTCAATTCCCTGCGGATGCGGCTCGATCGGGTCCTGACCTGGATCCAGGCGGCCGACGTCGACGTCCTGGCGATGCAGGAGACGAAGGTCGGCGACGCGACGTTCCCGGGCATGGCCTTCCACGAAGCCGGCTACGAGGTCGTACACCACGGCCTCGACCAGTGGAACGGGGTCGCCATCGCATCCCGTGTCGGCATCAGCGACGCCGCCGCCGGTTTCGACGGCATGCCGCGGTGGGGGGACCCGCCCCGCGCGGAGGCCCGGGCACTCGGCGCGACATGTGGTGGAGTGCGGGTGTGGAGCCTGTACGTCCCCAACGGCCGGGCGCTCGGTGACCCGCACTACGAGTACAAGCTCGGCTGGCTCGCGGCGCTGGCGAGCGTCGGCCGCGGCTGGCTGGCGGCCGATCCTGCGGCGCCCATCGTGCTCTGCGGCGACTTCAACATCGCCCCGACGGATGACGACGTGTGGGACCCGGCGTTCTTTGCCGACAAGACACACACCTCGCCGGCGGAGCGAGCAGCGTTCGCCGCAGTCGAGGCCGCCGGGTTCCGCGACCTGGTCCGGCCTCATGCGCCCGGCCCAGGCGTGTATACGTACTGGGATTACCAACAACTCCGATTCCCCCGGAAAGAGGGCATGCGGATCGATTTCGCACTCGGGTCGCCGGTCGTGGCCGACAGGGTTACCGCCGCGCATATCGAACGAGAGCAGCGCAAAGGCAAGGCGCCATCGGATCATGCGCCGGTGGTCGTCGATTTCATGGGGCCGCCCAGCTAATCTGCGCGAGTGACGACTACGCACGACGAGGCGGGTGCGCCGACGACGTCGCCCCCGGTCCCCGCGACTCGCGGCCGCCACGCCTTGACCAAGACTGCGACGCCGCGGCGGCTGCGGGCCGAGTTGGCGTTGCGTCCGCCCGAGGCCGAGACCCCGGTCATCGTGCGGCGCCCCATCTGGTCGGTGGCCATCAACCGGCCGGTCACCGTGCCGTCGGAGTTCCTGCGGCCACGAAGCATCGACCTGACGGCGGCACCGGCCGTTGCGGACGCGATAGAGATCGTGGAAACGACCACCGAGACGCCCGCTCTGGACCTTATCGAGACGCCAATGGTCGCCGAGTTCGACATTCCCGATACGGCCTTCATTCCGCGGCAGCGCGAGCCGGCGGGCGAGGTCATCGCGGAAGCGGCGCGCGATCACACGTATCAAGACTATTCCGGCGGCGAAGACAACGACGAGTTCCACGAGGAATTCGACGACCCCGGCACTGCGTACGCCGAAGCCTCCGCAGTGGAGGTCGACCAGCCCCCTGGTGGGCGACACCGGCAGGACCGGTCGCGAACCACCGAGGGCACCCGCTCGGCGCGATGGCAGGTCGCCTCGCTGGCTGCGGTGGTCGCTCTCGGCGTGGCGGCGACGGCACTGATCTGGCGCGGCGACCTGTTGGTGCGATCGCCGTTCGGCAGCGTCACGACTGACGCCGGTGACCGAGTCCAGGCCGGGGGATCGACCCGGGAACGTCAGGCCGTCACGGGCACGCTCCAGCCGATCGAGGACCTGGTCGTCGGGGACTGCTTCCAGGATCTGCCCGCGGGCCCGGGGCCGTTCTCGGTGGCCGAGGTGGTGAGGTGCGCCCAACCTCACGACAATCAGCTCGTCGCGGTGTTCGAGCTCGCCGACCGGGAATGGCCGGGCGACCCCATCATCGCCGAGGAGGCGCAGGCCCGCTGCCGGGAGATCGGCGGCAACGTCGTCGAGCAGAACGGCGCCGATCCCGAGCTGTGGGACTTCTGGGTGCTGGTACCCACCCGGCAGGGCTGGGTGCTCAGCGACGACCGGCTGGTGCAGTGCATGGCCTACGACCCGGCCGGTCCCGGCACCCACACCGTCCTCGGCAGCTAGGGGGCCGTCCGCCGGGGCACGTGCGCCGGCGCTCAACCGCTGGTGACCGTCAGCCCCCCACCACCCTGGACCGCATCGACCGTGACGGTGTCGCCGTCGCGGATCTCACCGGACAGCAACCCCGTGGCCAGCCGGTCGCCGATCTCGCGCTGCACCAGACGTCGCAGCGGGCGGGCGCCGTAAGCCGGGTCGTAGCCGGTCAGGCCCAGCCACTCGCGAGCGGCATCGGTGACGCTCAGGGTCAGCCGCCGCTCGGTCAACCGGGCTGCCAGCGCAGCGACGTGCAAGTCGACGATGCGAGCCAGGTCCTCCAGGCCGAGCGCGTCAAAGACGATGATGTCGTCGAGCCGGTTGATGAACTCGGGCTTGAACGCCACCCGGACGGCGCTCATCACGGCCTCGTGGCGGGCCTGGTCGCTCAGGTTCGGGTCGATGAGGAATTGCGACCCGAGGTTCGACGTCATCACCAGGATGACGTTGCGGAAATCGACCGTCCGGCCCTGCCCATCGGTCAGCCGACCGTCGTCCAGCACCTGCAACAGCACATCGAACACCTCCGGATGGGCCTTCTCGACCTCGTCGAACAGGATCACCGAATACGGCCGGCGCCGGACCGCCTCGGTGAGTTGGCCACCCGACTCGTACCCGACATAGCCGGGGGGCGCACCGACGAGACGAGCGACCGAGTGCTTCTCGCCGTACTCGCTCATGTCGATGCGGACCATGGCGCGCTCGTCATCGAAGAGGAAATCAGCGAGCGCCTTGGCCAACTCGGTCTTGCCGACGCCGGTGGGACCGAGGAAGAGGAACGACCCGGTCGGCCGGTCGGGATCGGAGATGCCCGCTCGGGCACGTCGCACGGCGTCGGAGACCGCACGGACGGCGTCGCGCTGGCCGATGAGACGACGGCCGATGACCTCCTCCATCCGCAGCAGCTTCTCGGTCTGCCCCTCCAGCAATCGCCCGACGGGGATACCCGTCCAGGCGGCGACCACCTCGGCGATGTCGTCGGGGCCGACCTGCTCGCTGACCATGGGAGCCGGGGCGTCAGCAGCCAGGACCTGGCCACGGCCGGCCGGCTCGTCGACGGTGCCGGCCAACTCCTTCTCGGCGGTCGGGATGTCGCCGTACAGCAGCCGGGACGCGGTCTCGAGGTCGCCGTCACGCTGGGCCCGATCGGCATGCGCCCGTAGTTCCTCGATCCGGGCCTTGAGCTCACCGACCCGGTTGAGCCCGGCGCGTTCGGCCTCCCACCGGGCGGTCAGCGCCGTCAGCTGCTCGGTGCGATCGGCGAGGTCGGCGCGCAGCCGCTCCAGCCGGTCGCGGCTGGCCGCGTCGTCCTCCTTGCTCAGCGCGAGCTCTTCCATGCGCAACCGGTCGACCGCGCGACGAAGCTCGTCGATCTCGACCGGGGAGGAGTCGATCTCCATCCGCAGCCGGGACGCCGACTCGTCGACGAGGTCGATCGCCTTGTCGGGGAGCTTGCGCCCGGGGATGTAGCGCGCCGACAGCGTGGCCGCGGCCACCAGCGCGGCGTCGGACACCGCGACCTTGTGGTGCGCCTCGTAGCGTTCCTTGAGGCCGCGCAGTATGCCGATGGTGTCCTCGATGCTGGGCTCGCCCACGAAGACCTGTTGGAAGCGCCGCTCCAGAGCCGGGTCCTTCTCGATGCGCTGTCGGTACTCGTCCAGAGTCGTGGCGCCCACCAGTCGCAGCGCGCCGCGGGCGAGCAGCGGCTTGAGCATGTTGCCGGCGTCCATCGCGCCCTCGGACGCGCCGGCGCCGACGACGGTGTGCAACTCGTCGATGAAGGTGACTATCTGGCCCTCGGCGGCCTCGATGTCGGCGAGGACGGCCTTGAGCCGCTCCTCGAACTCGCCGCGGTACTTCGCGCCCGCCACCATCGCCGCCAGGTCCAGACTGACCAGGCGCTTGTCGCGCAGCGACTGCGGCACGTCGCCCGCGACGATCCGTTGAGCCAGGCCCTCCACGACGGCGGTCTTGCCGACGCCCGGTTCGCCGATCAGCACCGGGTTGTTCTTGGTGCGGCGCGACAGCACCTGGATCACCCGGCGGATCTCGGCGTCGCGGCCGATCACCGGGTCGAGCCTGCCCTCGCGCGCGTCGGCGGTCAGGTCGCGGCCGTACTTGTCGAGAGCGTTGTACGTGCCCTCGGGGTCCTCGGACGTGACCTTGGCCGACCCCCGCACCCGCGGCAGCGCAGCCAACAGGACGTCGCGGGTGGCACCAGCGGCACGCAGCACCTGACCGGTGGCGCCCTTGTCGGCAGCCAGGCCGATGAGGAGGTGCTCGGTGGAGATGAAGCTGTCGTCGAGGGCGCGCGCCTCGTCACCGGCACTCGACAGTGCCGTGGTGAGGGCGCGGGAGGCCCGGGACTCGGTAACGGTCCCACCGGACGCCGACGGCATGGCCGTCAGGGCGGCCGTCGTGGTGGCCGCGATAGCTGCCGGATCGGCACTGACGGCGCTCAGCAGGGCCGCGGGGACCCCGGCCCGGTCGGTGAGCAACGCAGCGAGCAGGTGAGCCGGTTCGACGGTCGGGTGCCCGGCCCGCCCGGCGGCCTGGATGGCCGCGCCCAGGGCTTCCTGGCCACGAGTGGTGAGCTTCAGATCCACAGGTCATACCCCAATGTGAGTCGATGTGACTCAAGATTGCCCCCGGCCCGATCGGGCGTCAAGTCCGACGCAGGAGTCAGCGGCCCCGGCGCAGTCCACAGGCCGGGCCTGGGCGCGGGTCCACAGTGCGCGGGTCGAGCAGATGCGCGGGTCGAAGCTCGCCACACACCGTCGTCGCGTGACCAGAAGGGTACCCAGCGCGCTCCATCGAGGACCGTTCCGGGCCGATGTCGCTGCTCTGCACGTGGACCGCAGCACGCTGCGCGGGCCCAGGTTCCGGCGGCTGATGCACGGCGTCTACCTGGCCGACGACCATGAGGCCTCGTACGGGTGGGCGATCCAGGCGATGCGGCAGCGGCTGGGTCCCGACCCCGTGCTGCTCGGGCCCAGCGCGGCGTTCGCCCACGGTGTGACGCTTGCCGGCGAAGGTGATGTCGTCCACGTCGGAGTCGACCCGGCACGTGTACTCAAGCCCCGGCCAGAGGTGGTTTCGCATCGGGGCGTCATCGAGCCCCGTGACGTGATGACCACTGCCCTCGGCAGCGCCAGCACCCCGGCTAGGACTGTGGTGGACCTGGCTCGCGGCATCGGGACCGCGCGGATGCCCGACGACGAGCGTCTGGCCACCGTCGAGGCGTTCCTTGCCGGTTCCGGGGTGAGGGTCGCCGAAGCCAAGCGGGTCGCCAGGTTGATGTCCGGCCGCCACGGCCTGCCGCAGGCCCGCCGCCTGCTGCGAGCCGCCCGGGATGGGGTCGGGTCACCGCGCGAGACGCTGCTTCGGCTGCTGGTGATCCGACACGGCTTCGAGGAGCCGACGGTGCAGTGTCCGGTCGAGCTGGCCGGCCGGGTCATGGCCCGGCTGGACCTCGGCTGGCCCGAGCACCGGGTCGGCCTGGAGTACGACGGGCAGGTCCACCTCGAACGCCGGCAGCACTCGCGCGATCTGGTTCGCCACAACCGCATCCGGGCCGCCGGATGGGACGTGCTGCAGGTCGACGCCCACGCGTTCGGCCACCCCGAAGAGTTCCTGGCGCAATTGGCCGCCTGGCTTCCGCTCAGCCACCCATGATCGCCGGTTGCGAGCCGAAAGCGCGATTGCAAGGTCGGATGGTCACCACATCGGCTCGCTATCGGTGATCTTGACGGCGGGGTCGGCAGCGACCCGGCTCAGGAGGAAGGCCGCCACACCACCAGGGCCGTCGAGGACTGGCGGCGCTGCGGTCGGCGGCCCTGCGCCACCGTGACGATCTCACCGGCCGGTCCGGCCGCGAACACTCGGCCCCTGGCCTGCCGCAACGCGTCGTTCTCGTGTCGCAACTGCTCGTTGCGCCGCAGCAGCTCCACGACCTCGGCCTGCAGCGTGAGAATGCGGCGGATGCCCGCCAAGTTCAAGCCCTCCTGCTGGCTCAGCCGCTGCACCTCTAGCAGCTGCTGGACGTTCTCGTCGGTGTAACGCCGCCCGCCGCCCTGGGTCCGGACCGGCTGCACCAGCCCCTCGCGGTCGTACTGCCGAAGTGTCTGCGGGTGCATCCCGGCCAGTTCGGCCGCCACCGAGATGACGTAGAACCTCCGCCCGCTCATGCGCTCTCCCGGCCCGCCCCACGACCGGCGGCTGCAGCAGCCAGCAGTTCGGCACGAGGGTCGCTGCCCTCATCGAGCTGCCGCAGCGCCTCGACCGCCGCCTTGGCCTCGCCGCTGAGCCGTTGCGGCACGATCACGTGAACCGTGACGAGGAGGTCGGCGGGCGCGCCCTTGATCACGGGTCCGCGACCACGCAGCCGGAAGCTGCGGGCACTGGGCGTGCCGGCGGGAACCCGCAGCCGTGCCACACCGTCCAACGTCGGCACGTCGATGTCGGCACCCAACGCCGCCTCGGCGAACGTGATCGGGGCGGTCGTCCGCAGCGCGGTGCCGTCCCAGCTGAAGACGGGATCCGCTTCGACCTCGATGGCGACCACGACGTCTCCGGCGCCCGCCGGCCCGGCACC
>CAZEYA010000017.1:11622-37861 GCA_964516515.1 uncultured Kineosporiaceae bacterium
CCGGCACCCGAGCGGTCACCGTGCGCTGGGCCGCACCCGGTTCGTTCACTCCCAGCCGTACCTGTGTCCCGGCGAGCGCCTGCCGCATTCCGATCTTGACAGTGGTCTCGATGTCGCGGCCCTTGCTTCCCCGCGCCGCACCGAACCCACCCGTGCCGGTACCGCCGCCCGCGCCACGCAGCATCTCGCTGAGCAGGTCCTCGTAGTCGGCGCCCGCGCCGGGAGAGGTGAACCGGACCCGTTGACCGCCACGGCCGGACTCGCCGCCCGCGCCGCTGCCGAACAGGTTGGAGAGCAGGTCGTCGAAGCCCGCACCGCCCGCGCCACCCGGCGCGCCGGATGTGAACCTCGCGCCGCTACCCATGGCACGGATGGCGTCGTAGCGCTGCCGCTGCTCGGGGTCGCTGAGGACCGCATACGCCTCACCGATGTCCTTGAACCTCAGCTCGGAGGCGGCGTCACCGGCGTTGGCGTCCGGATGGTGCTTCCGGGCCAGCTTCCGGTACGCCTTCTTGATGGCAGCGTCATCGGCCGACTTCTCCACACCGAGCACGGCGTAGAAGTCCTTCTCGAGCCAGTCCTGACCAGTCATAACACGCAACAGAGTGCAAGGTTGCGTCCATCTCTGTCAAGTCTGGGAGGCTGCGGGCGATCAGGAATAGATGGCACTGGTCATCGCGTTACCGCTGCGCACGGCCTCGAGGTACGCCAGCGACACCTGGTAGGGCGTGAAGCCGTTGGCAACGACGGCCTGTGGGTTGTGCCGCTCGTGCGCCATGACCGCGCGCAGGGCCGTGCCCACCGTCCCCCCACCGGACAGCAGGGCATCGGCGACCTCGGGCCCGATACCCGTGGTGCGGATGGTGTCCTCGGTCGAGACGCCGAGGATCTCGGTCACGCCGGACAACAGACCCGCGGTGTAGGCGACGTTGGAGGCGTGGGGGGCCAGCGTGCTGCAGGCCCCGGCGCGGGCCAGCATGGTGACGACCTGATCGTGCGGCACCCGGCCGGTGCCGCCGACCAGCATCAGCACCACCCACGAACTCAGCATTCTCGGCCCGATCAGCGCAAGCGCCTGCCGCAACGACGAGACGGGGCGGCCTGCCGCGGCCGCACTGCTCGCGGTGCGCAACACTCGGATGGCCAGGCCCGGGTCACCGGAGACGACGGCATGAACCTGGTCGGTCTTCACCTCGTCCGCGGCCAGCAGGCCGAGGACGCGCAGGCAGATGACCTCAGACGGCGACAGCTGTGGGGCCACCATCACCAGCGGCCGCTGCAGGTAGTGGCCCTGGAACATCGCCACGCCGAGAGCGTGGGCGGCCTCGAAAGCTTCGGCGTCCTCGATCCGCTCGACGACGATGGCGGCGGCGGGGTTGAGTGCCGTGGCATGGCGCACCAGCCCGGCCAGTCGCAACAGCTCGGTGCGGGCCAGATTGATCTTCACGAGGTCACAGTCCACGAGCAGGTTGTCGCGCTCGGGCTCGCCGACCCAGTCGTCCACGGCGATCCGGAAACCCAACGCCTTCAATCTCTTGACACCCGCGAGGATCTGGTCGTCGACGCCGACGTGCTTGACGATCTCGACGACGACCTGGTCGGGGCTGTCCGGCAGCGGCAGATCGCCGACGATGAACGCCCGGGTGACATTGATGAACAGCGAGCGGCTGTCGGCGATGTCAGCGACACCGAAGTCACCGAAGATCGAACTGATGACCTGGGACGTGGCGCGTTCGTGATCCGCCTCCGTGGCCAGCCCGAAGCCTGCTTTCATCGGCCGGAACAGCATCTCGTACGCCACCACCTGGCGGTCGCGGTCGTAGATGCCCTGGCGCCCCACCTGCACCGAACTCGTCAGTTCCGCAACGCTCACCCCCCGGCCATCGGCACGTCGGAGCTGGTTCTTGACTGCAGCGCCGCCTCAACCAGCTCGATGGCGAGCAGTCGTCCTGTCAGGCTGGGTCTGCGACTCAGCCTGGGTCCGCGACGGCGACCCGGGCGGGGCGTAACACGCGCTCGCCCAGACGATAGCCCGGCTGGAGAACTCGGGTGGTCACCGCGACCTCAGAACCGGCGTGCGCCTCGGGTAGCGCCTCGTGCAGCAGCGCCTCGTGAACGGACGGGTCGAAGGCGTCGCCGACCTCGCCGAAGACCTCGACGCCGAAGCGGGCCAGGGTGGCGTCCAGCTTCTCGGCGATGGAGGCGAACGGTGTACCGTTCAGGTCGCCATGTGCCCGGGCGAGACTGATGTCGTCGAGCACCGGCAGCAGGGCCTCGACGATGCCGGCCACCCCGGCCGAGCGGGCCGCGGCGATGTCACGCTCGGCCCGACGGCGGAAGTTGACGAACTCGGCCCGCTCGCGTTGCAGGTCGGCCAGCCGGGTTTCGGCCAGCGTCAAGGTGTCCGTCAGCAGGTCGCCAGAGGTCAGCAGGCCGGCGGTGGCGTCTTCGACCGGCGAGGACGATGCGGCCGGGTCCTGCCCGGCCACGTCCGTCTCCTCGTCCACCGGCTGCGCCACCTCGGGCTGCTCAGCGTGGCGAGGATCGTTCACTTGCGGTCGTCCTCGTCCACGACCTCGGCCTCGACGACATCCTCGTCCGACGCGGTGGAGCCGCCCGCGGCCGACCCATCCGTGGCGCCGCCGGCCTCGTTGGCCGACGTCGCCGCGTACATCGCGGCGCCGAGCGCCTGACTGGCGGCGTTGACCTTCTCGATGGCGGCCTTCATCGCGGCCACATCACTGCCGCCCAGCGCTCCGGTCAGTTCGGACATCGCCTCGTCAACGTCACCGCGGGAGTCAGCCGGGATCTTGTCCTCGCTGTCCTTGAGGAACTTCTGCGTCTGGTAGACGAGCTGCTCTCCGGTGTTGCGGGTCTCGGCCTCCTCGCGCCGGGCACGGTCCTCCTCGGCGTGGGCCTCGGCCTCGCGGACCATCCGGTCGATCTCGTCCTTGGGCAGCGCCGAGCCGCCCGAGATCGTCATCGACTGCTCCTTGCCGGTGCCCCGGTCCTTGGCCGACACGTGCACGATGCCGTTGGCGTCGATGTCGAAGGTGACCTCGATCTGCGGCACGCCGCGTGGCGCCGGCGCGATGCCGGTCAGCTCGAAGGTGCCCAGCGGCTTGTTGTGCTGGGCGAGTTCTCGCTCGCCCTGGAAGACCTGTATCAGCACCGACGGCTGGTTGTCATCGGCGGTGGTGAAGACCTCGCTGCGCTTGGTCGGAATGGCCGTGTTGCGCTCGATGAGCTTGGTCATCAGCCCGCCCTTGGTCTCGATACCGAGCGAGAGAGGGGTGACGTCGATCAGCAGGACGTCCTTGCGGTCGCCCTTGAGCACGCCTGCCTGCAGTGCGGCACCGACGGCGACGACCTCGTCGGGGTTGACGCCCTTGTTCGGCTCCTTGCCACCGGTCAGCTCGCGCACGACCTCGGTCACGGCGGGCATCCGGGTCGAGCCGCCGACCAGCACGATGTGGTCGATCTCGGAGACCTTGATGCCGGCGTCGGAGATCACCTGCCGGAACGGCTGCTTGGTCCGCTCCAGCAGGGAGGCGGTCATCTGCTCGAACTGGGCGCGGGTCAGCTGCTCGTCGAGGTGGACCGGGCCGTTCTCAGTCATCGACAGGTACTGCAGGGAGATCGAGGTGGAGGTGGAGCTGGACAGCTCCTTCTTGGCCTGCTCGGCGGCCTCGCGGAGCCGCTGCATCGCGATCTTGTCCTTGGCGAGGTCGACGCCGGTGGACATCTTGACCTTGTTGAGCAGGTGATTGACGATCGCGTCGTCCCAGTCGTCACCGCCGAGGTGATTGTCACCGGAGGTGGAGCGGACCTGGATGGTCGAGAAGCCGTCCTCGTCCTTGCCGACCTCGAGCAGCGAGACGTCGAACGTGCCGCCACCAAGGTCGAAGACGAGGATGAGCTCGTCCTCCTTGCCCTTGTCCAGGCCGTAGGCGAGCGCTGCGGCGGTGGGCTCGTTGATGATGCGGAGCACGTTGAGGCCCGCGATCTCCCCGGCCTCCTTGGTGGCCTGGCGCTGCGCGTCGTTGAAGTACGCCGGGACGGTGATGACGGCGTCGGTCACCGTGTCGCCCAGGTAGGACTCGGCGTCGCGCTTGAGCTTCTGCAGCACGCGGGCGCTGATCTCCTGCGCGGTGTACGCCTTGGCGTCGATGTCGGCCGTCCACGTGGTGCCCATGTGGCGCTTGACCGAGCGGATGGTGCGGTCGACATTGGTCACCGCCTGGCGCTTGGCGATCTCGCCGACCAGCACGTCGCCGTTCTTGGCGAACGCGACGACACTGGGCGTGGTGCGACCCCCCTCGGCGTTGGCGACGACGCTGGGCTCGCCACCTTCGAGGACTGCGACGACCGAGTTGGTCGTGCCGAGGTCGATCCCGACTGCACGGGCCATGTTGGTTCCTCCTGGGACTGATGAATGCTCGAGGGCAAGAGTGCGCCTTGAGCCCAGCGCTGTCAAGTCAAAATTGAGTCGCTAGCGCTCAGGTAGGCGATGGGACCACACTTCTGAAGCGCCGGCTCGACGCACTGCGCTGAAGGGCACTGCACCTTGTACGGTCGCGTGAAGACAGGGGACGATGCGTCCTACGACCTGCGGCAGGTCTCGGCGTTGACCTGCCTGGACGGCTTGTGCTGAGACGAACGCGAGGGTCTGCTGCCGCGGGCGCGTGTCCGTCTGTCCTTCACCATGGTGGGTCTTGTCGGTTCTCAGCTGAATTTGGGGGTCAAGGTGTCAACCAGGTCACCCTGTAACAAGAAGTCCGACGACTACACGAGGGTGAGTCCGGTTCCGCCCGACGCTCTCGTGTGCCGAATCGCCACCTCCTTCCGAATTGGGGTCGAGCCATGACACGCGCGCCGCTGCTGCGGGCGGCCCCGCTGCGTACCCTGCGCGGCGGCCTGTCGGGAGCCCTGATCGTGGCCGGCTTCGCCGGGGTCGCGCTGGGGGCAACAGCGCCCCCACTGTTCGCCGAGGCGGCAGCCAACGCTACATTCTCCCGAATTCTCGCGGCGGTGCCCGCAGACGCGAAGACGTCCCAGGGCCCGTCAGTGCGGATCAGTGGTTCCCGTTCGGATGTGTCCCCCGATGGGCCGAGCGACACCGAGCGGTGGGCCGAATCGCTGAGCGATGTGGCGGGGCCACGCCCGGTCAGACAGCTGTCCCGATCATTCGGCCTGGAGCTCAGTCCCAGATTCGCCCCCATCACGGGTCTCGTCGTCGCAGGCGGCACGGTCGCCGGAGCTCGGGTCGTGGGTGTTCCGAAACCGGCCGACGTGCTCGCCATGGCCGGGGAGATCACCGCGGGCAGCAGCCCCTCTGCATCCAGCCCTGCCGAGCCCGGCGTGTGGTTGCCGGCCCCGCTGGCCAGCGAGCTCGGCGTCGATGTGGGGGATGTGGTGCAGTCCGGCGTAGAGACCCCGGACGGAAGGGTGGTATCCGACGTCACCGTCGTCGGGGTTTACGAGGTCGGTCCCGACGGTAGGATCCCCACCGACCTCGACGGGTCCGACTACTGGTCGTACTGGCGCGACGAGCTCCCCCGCAACCTGGAGTTCGGAACCGAGGTCGCCCCACTCGTCGTCACCGATCTCGCGTTCGCCGAGGAGCTGGCAGCCACCGTCGGGGACACGATGTTGAAGTTCATCGACAGCGACGTCGGCGATCCGGATCTCTCCCTAGCCGAGGCCCGGACGATCGCCGATGGCCTCGAGGGCCTGCGCCAGGAGATCGCCCAGCGTGAGAACAGCGTGACCACAGCGCAGGACCCGCGGCGCTGGCAGCTTGTCACCGGACTACCGAGCCTTGTGGAGGAGGCCGGCGTGCTGTCAGCGGCGATCACCGACAGGGCCACGACCGTGACGATCGCCGGCCTGGCCGTGGCGTTCGCGGCCGTGTTGGCAGTTGCTCTGCTCAATGCGCGCGACCGTAGGCTGGAGTTGCGACTGGACGCCGCCCTGGGCCAGCCGGCCGCCATGGTCGCGCTGCGGTACGGACTCGGGGCGCTGCCGCCCGCGGTGCTCGGGCTGGTGATCGGCGCCGGCGCCGCGTGGGGCATCGTCACCGGCGTCGGGCCGCCGGGACAGACGAGTCGGGACGTGTTCGGATCGGCGGTCCAGCAGGCGGCAGTGGCCACCGGGGCCGCACTGGTCCTGGTGGTGGCCGTCTACGGGTTGACGGCAGCGCTGGCGGCGCGACCGGACCCCGCGGCTGCCAGGAGGGTGCGCGTGCCGTGGGAGTTCGCTCTGCTCGTGGCCTTGGGAACAGCTCTCGCGGGCCTCTACAGCCGCCCGGCGGACCTGCTGGCGCCCGTGGGTCTGAATCTGGCCGTCCCCCTGCTGGCGGTCGCCAGCGTGGGTGCCGTCGGCGGCACGGTGGTGATGGTGGCGTTCCGCCTGTTGCACGGTGCAGTCGGTTCGCGCATCCGATCGCGGGGCGCGGCTGTGAGGTCGCTGGCCATCAGGCGTGCCGCGACCGCCGCAGGCAGCGTCGTGATCGTGACGCTGCTGACGGCGAGCCTGGGAATTCTGGGATACACCCTCGCGTCGGAGGCGGCCGTCGACCAAGCGATCGCGGACAAGGTCGCCACCAGCGCCGGCGCCGCGGCAACCTCGCCGATCGAGGCCTCGTGGCTGCTGGACCCGCAGGCGCCGGAACTGCCCGTGACGGCGCCAGATCAGCCACCGCCCGAACCCCAGGACCTGCCGCCGCGGCGACAGCCGCCATTACCGGAAGGATCAACCGTGGTGTGGCGCGAAACCGCCCTGATTCCGGCGGAGGTGGCCGATGTCGACCTCCTGATCCTCGATCCGCGATCCTTCGAGACCGCCGCAGACTGGGGCACCGGCCCGTCATTGCACCAGGCTCGCGAGGCGCTACGGGTGCTGGGAGAAGCCGAAGAAGCTGCGGCCGCGAGCCGGCCGAGTGAGAGCACCACAGGTGTGTTCCCCGTAGTCCTCGTCGCCACGCGGAACGCTGCTGTGGGCAACGAGTTCACCGCAAGCACGACCATGGGACCGTTCCGGGCGCGCGTCGTCGCGGTCGCAGCCACGTTCCCGGGTTACGACAGCAGAGTGCCGATGGTCATCGTGCCCGCCGACGGGTACCTCAGCAGCCTCGGCATGCTCGATCCCCGGTTCCGCGACTCCTCCCCAGCTTTCGCGGCGAGCAAGGTGTGGAGCTCCGGCGGAGCGGGAGAACTGGCGTCGTTGCTGTCGACGGCCGGGGTCGGGACCGAGGACATCGTCTCCGCCGCCCTCGTCGAGGAACGGCCGGAGTTCGTCGTCGCACGCACCGGCGGCGACTACCAGTTGGCCATCGCCTTCGGCATCGCCGCGATGGCACTGGTCGCCGTGTGCCTGCACGCCGACCGCCGGGCGGCGGAGTCGAGGGCGACCGATGTCCTGCTGGCCAGGGTCGGGCTCGGCAGCGCCGGGCCGGGCCGGGCGCGCACCCTGGAACTGCTCGCGCTGGTGCTGCTGGGCATCGTTCTGGCGGTGATCGCCGTCACAGCGCTGGCCCCGCTCGGAGCGAGGCTGCTCGATCCGGCACCGCGGCTGGCGCCCGCGCTCGACCTACAGTCGGATCTGCGTTCCTATCTGGTGATGGCCGTGGCGGCTACGGTGATGGCCGCAGGTGCCGTGACCGCGGCCGCCGTGCGGTCACGGGCCGGGTCAGACGGAGCGGTGCTGCGTGACGCGGACTGACGCCGTGAGCGGCCCCCCGATCCGATGCGAGCGCCTCGTGAAGATCTACCCCGCGGCGAGCGGGGAGACGCACGCCCTGCGAGGAGTCGAGGCTTCCTTCACGGCCGGAAGCGTCACTGCCGTCACCGGCCCGTCCGGCAGCGGGAAGTCGAGCCTGCTCGGGATCCTCGCGCTGCAGGAACGTCAGAGCGGCGGGGAGCTGTGGCTGCTGGGAGGAGACGTTTCGACGCTGGGGCCGGGGGCGCTGCGTCGGCTGCGCCGCCGTAGCGTGGCGTGGGTCGCCCAGCGCCCCACCCACAGCCTCTACCGGCACCTCTCGGCCCGGGACATGGTCACGCAGGTCGCGGAGTTGCGACGGCCCGGCACGGCCGGCACAGCGGCGATGGACGGACTGGAACGGGTAGGGCTGGCAGACCGCGCGGGCGCCCGGACGGCCGAGTTGTCGGGCGGGGAACAGCAGCGGCTGGCGGTGGCCGCCGCGGTCATGGGGACCCCGGCGATCCTCATCGCCGACGAGCCCACGGCCGAGCTGGACGACGTCTCGGCCGAGCTGGTCCTCGCCGAGCTGCGCCGCTGCGCCGCTGCGGGCAGCTGCATCCTGCTGGCCACCCACGATGCGCGGGTCGTAGCCGCCGCCCACCGCGAACTGCACCTGCGCCACGGGGTGCTGTCCAGCGACCAGCGAGGCGACGGCCCGGCCGGCGCCGCGATCGACTCCACGGGAAGGCTGCAACTGCCCCCCGCCGCGCTCGCGATGTTCCCGACAGGGCGCGCGATCGTCGAGCTGCTGGACGCAGAGGTGAGGTTGCGGCCACTGCCGCCGGATGGCCCACGGCCCGACGCCCATTCACCGTGGGCGTCAGCATGACGAGGATGGGGACATCGGCGTTGGCAGCGACGGCGGTGCTCGGTGTCGAGGACGTGCACCACCGGTATGGCAGCGGCTCCTCCGCGGCCACGGTGCTGCACGGCGTGACCTTCGCGCTCGCGCCAGGGCACGTGCTTGCCCTCGCGGGGCGCTCGGGGTCGGGCAAGTCCACCCTGTGCCACCTGATATCGGGTCTGGAGCAGCCCACGTCGGGCACCGTGAGCATCCGGTCGGATCATGACGGCCCGGTGGCCGCCCACCGAGTCGACAACTGGGCCGCGGTGTCGTTCCTGCCACAGCGGCTCGGTCTGGCACCGGAGTTCACCGTCGCGGAGAACGCTTTTCTGCCGTGCCTGATCCGCGGCACGCCGCCCTTGGCCGGCCTGCTGGAGACGCTCGGTCTGGCGGCCCTCGCGGCCCGACCCGCCAGGCTGACATCCCTCGGCGAACAGCAGCGCGCGGGCATCGCCAGGGCGCTGTCGCTACGGCCTCGCCTGGCCGTGCTCGACGAACCGACCGGCCACCAGGACGACGACAACGTGACCCGGGTGCTGGCCGCCGTGGACCTGGCCCGGGCCGCCGGGACCGCCGTCGTCGTCGCCACCCACGACGACCGGGTCCTCGACGTGGCCGATCACGTCATCCGCCTCGCCGCGGGCCGCGTCGTGCGGTGAGGCCTGCCCAACGGCAGGCGTAGCGCGGGTTCGGCGCATCACCGGGGCCCAGATCCAACATTCGGGCAAGGCGCGGGCAGCGCGCCTTGCACGATGTGCGGCATACCCGCTGTGCGGAGCGGCGTGTCGAGCGGAGAGTCAGCGGCGGCGTGTCACCAGTCGCCACGGCTGGCCCACGACAACGAAGAACAGCAGGGGAAGCACCCCGAGAATCCACGGCATCTGGCTGTCTACGGAGAACCCGTCGTCCCCCCACTCGACAGTCACCGTCGTCGCCCACGGAAACATCTGGGCGCTGGCCCTGCCAGAGCCTGCCGTGGCCATTGCGCCATCCGCGAAGCCGAGCAGAGTGAACGACCACATGAACAAGAGCACGAGGAAGGTGGCGAGGGCCACCACAACTCCCAGATTCAGGCGTGCGGTGGGTCGGGTGCGCAAACCCGCGGCGGTCTCGGCCGCTAGCACGCGCATGTCGCCGAGGTCCGCGACCGCCCGCGCCACCGATGTCTGGTCAGCGGCGGCTTGTAGGTTGGCCAGCAGTTCTCGCCGGGCCGGTGCCCGGGTGCCGCGTGGGGTGTCGTGCCACTCGAGCCAGAAGTCGTAGCGCATCATGGCCCACCAGACGCGCATCCCGTCGCGGCTGCCCAGGGACGCCCGATACTGGGTGTGCGGTCCAGGCGAGTCAGGGGAACGGACCAACCGCCAGGGCCGGATACCGACGAGGAACACGCCGATCCAGACGGCCACAGCCGTCTGTATCCAAGACCCGACCGCGAAGCCCACCGCGAGGGTCCCATCGCCTCGGTCAAGCCTGAGTCCTTGCCCCAAGCAGAACACGCTGGTAAGGGCGGTCGCGATGCTCGCACCGGACAGCCAGGCCAACCTGGCGAGTGGGGGAGATCCTGCGCTCACCTTGGGGGGCGTCGGGGGGACGTCGGTACTCATCGCTGGGTCCCTTCGAGGGGTCGGGCGTCCACGCTCGACACCCGGTCGACGGCGGACTGGACGACGGTCCAGATGGATCGGAGCCTCGCAAGCTCCTCGACGCCCGCGGGGGTGACGGCGTAGTACTTGCGGGCGGGCCCGACAGTGGAGGTCACCAGGCGTGACGAGAGGAATCCCTGCGACTCCAACCGGGTGAGGGCGGGGTAGACAGTTCCCTCGTTGATCCCGACAAGCCCCAGCTCGCGAAGCCGGACGACGACGGCATAGCCGTAGCCCTCCTCGATGGTCAGGACGCCGAGCAGGAGCATCGAAAGGACGCCCTTGAGGATCTGGGTCTCGGACACGGAACTAGTGTGTACCTAGTACCTGGTCTTGCCAAGTAGTAGGTACCGCCGCCCGCGGCGCCGACCCTATGACTCAGTGACGCGGGCGTCAGCCGCCGGCCATGGCGCCGACGACAAGGAACGGCTCGGTGCCGGACGCCACCTCGGCCGGTAGCGGCGCATCCATCGGATCGTGGGACAGGTCGCGGCTGCAGGCGAAGAACCGGACGAAGGGCCGACGCCGACCGGTGCTCTGGTCGCGCATCGTCCCCCGGAGCATCGGGTAGCGCGCCTGCAGCCCGTCCAGCACCGACCCCGCCGAGACGGGAGCGGCGAGGTCCAGCGTGACCTCGCCGTCCACCCCGGCCAGTGCGCGCAGGTGAGCGGGCAGCCGCACCCGCACCGCCGAATCACGGACGGCCGTCGGCTCGCTCACGGCAGTGTCTGGACCTCTACCGACAGCACGGCCGGCAGGTCCCGAACGATCGGCGCCCACGAGTCGCCGGCGTCGGCGGAGGCGTACACCTGACCGCCCGTGGTCCCGACGTAGATCCCGCACTCGTCGAGGGAATCCACCGCCATCGCATCCCGCAGCACGTTGACGTAGCAGTCCCGCTGCGGCAGGCCGGCGGTCAGCGGCTCCCACTCGTTCCCGCCGACCCGGCTGCGGTACACCCGCAACGCGCCGTCCGGCGGGTAGTGCAGCGAATCGCTCGTGATCGGCACCACGTAGACCGTGTCGGCCTCGTGGGCGTGGACCGCGATCGGGAAGCCGAAGTCGGTCGGCAGGTCGCCGCTGATCTCGGTCCACGATCCGCCCCCGTCGTCGCTGCGCATCACGTCCCAGTGCTTCTGCATGAACAGCGTCTCGGGACGAGACGGGTGCGACGCCAGGTTGTGCACGCAGTGGCCCACCTCGGCCGTCTCGTCGGGGATGCCGTCGGAATGCAGGCCGCGATTGATCGGTGTCCAGGTCTTCCCGGTGTCGTCGCTGCGGAACGCGCCCGCTGCCGAGATCGCCACCGTCAGCCGGGCCGGGTCGGTGGGGTGCTGCAGGATCGTGTGCAGGCACATGCCGCCGGCGCCCGGCTGCCAGTGTGGACCCGAGCCGTGACCGCGCAGGCCGGACAGCTCGTGCCAGCTCGCGCCACCGTCGATCGAACGGAACATCGCGGCGTCCTCGACCCCCGCGTAGACCGTGTCCGGGTCGTGACGCGACGGTTCCAGATGCCACACCCGAGCGAACTCCCACGGGTGGGGCGTGCCGTCGTACCACTGGTGCGTGCCGGGGACACCGTCGTAGATGAATTCGTTGCCGACCGGTTGCCACGTCCGGCCGCCGTCCTCTGAGCGCTGGATCAGCTGGCCGAACCAGCCACCGGACTGCGAGGCCCAGATCCGCTCTGGGTTCGACGGTGAGCCCTTGACGTGGTAGATCTCCCAGCCACCGAAATGGGGACCGCTCACGTCCCACTCCCGGCGCGCGCCGTCCGCACTCAGCACGAAGGCGCCCTTGCGTGTTCCGACCAGTACTCGAACTTTCGACATAGCGTTCTCCTCGCGTCACGTGATGGCAACCAACTGTGGTGACGTGTCCAACGGAGCGTATTCATCGGCGCAGAACCAGGCATTCGAGGGAACCGAACACTAGCCCTCAACCCCTCCCAAATGACACTCTGTCGGCGTGCCGCGCCACGCCGTGCCGCCTTCGGCGGATGACTCGCCCCAGGCGAAGGGTCCTGGCGTCGACGCGACGCCGAAGCGAGTGGCCCACGCCGCCCGCCCTCGACGACGAGGGCGGTTGCTCGTCCTGATGGCCGGACTGGCAGTGCTGCTGTTGGCCGGGTCGGCCGTGGTCTATCTGTTGCAGAACAGGCCGGACGTCGAGGCCGAAGCCGCCGCTCCCGACCTCACCACGACTGCGGACCGCTGCGGTACAACGACGGAATTAGCTGTCGCGGTGACGGCAGAGATCCTGCCCGCCATGAAGTCGATTGCCGATGGCATTCCCTTGACCTGGGCCACGGGTTGCGTCCGCCTGCGGGCAATTGACAGTAATCCGACCGGCGTGCTGCAAGCGATGGTCGGGGGCGCAACCACAGCGCCGGATGTATGGATCCCCGATTCCAGCGTCTGGCTCACCCAGGCCTTGGCCGGCGGTGCCGCCGTCGAGGCGGCGGGCAGCGTCGGTCAGTCCCCCGTCGTCATCGCGACGAGCACGGCGGCGGCGGATTCGGCCGGCTGGACCACCAGCCCGCCCTCCTGGGCGCAGGCACTGACCTCGCAGCGCTCACTCGCCGTCCCGGACCCACGCGAGCACGCGCCCTCGCTGCTGGCCCTCGCCGCGGCCCGCAGCGAAGCGTCGGCCGACCCGGCCGCGGTACGCGAGATCACGGTGGCCACCGCGCTGAACCAGCAGCGGGGCCGGGTCATCTCGCCGAAGCAGGGCCTCGCCGCCATCGAGCCGTCGGACCCCGATGCGCCGCTGGTCATCAGCGGCGAGGCGGACCTTCGACGCAGCCTGGGGGGCGACGGCGGCGGACTGGTGGAGGTCATCCCGGCGGGGCCCGCACCGATGCTTGACTATCCGATCATCGTCTCGCAGCGGGAACGGGCCACGGACGTCCAGGCCGGACTGGACGCCTTCGTGAACGCGCTGACGTCGGATGCGGGCCGCACCGCGGCCATGGAACTCGGCCTGAAGCCACCGAGGGCGCAAACGGACGAGGTCGCGCTGCCGCTGGAGGTCCTGACGGCGCTGACGACCGAACTGGCGATCCTCTCGAGGCCGTCGCAGATCCTGGTCGTCGTGGACATCTCGACCTCGATGCTCGCCGACGCGGGAGGAGGCTTGTCGCGCGCCGACATCGCCTCGCAGGCGCTCGCGGGAGCCCTGCCGCTGCTGCCGGACTCGACGCGGGTGGGGATGTGGGTCTTCGCCTCGGAACTGGAGGGCACCCAGGACTACCGCGTGGTCTCCCCGCTGCAGCGGCTGGACTCTCCCGCCGCAGATACCACCCAGCGGGAACTCCTGCAGGGGTCGATCTCGCAGCTGTCCGGCATCCTCCAACCCGGCGGCACCTCGCTCTACGACGTCACGCTTGCCGCGATGCAGTCGGCCCAGCAGAGCTGGGATCCTGAGGTCGTCACCACCGTGGCAGTGATCACGGACGGCAAGAACGAGGACTCGGCCGGACTGACGCTGGAGCAGCTCGAGGCCGAACTGCAGGCCGGCGCCGACCCCGAGCGACCGTTGGGGCTAATCGCCGTCGCCTTCGGCCCGGATGCGGACCTGGACTCGCTGACGCGGATCACCGATGCCGCCGCCGGCTGGGGGCCGTCCGAGGCCGTAGACGCCCGCGAGCCGTCTGCCCTGGCGGGACTCGTCCTAGCCTCGCTCGGTGCCCGTATCGACGCTGCGGCCGACGCCGCAGAGGCCACTCCGACCCCCTGATCAGCCCGGCTGTGCGCCGGGTGTCCCTGCCTGCACCACCCAGGTCGACGTCGTGCTCAGCGGCGCGGCCGGGTCGGTGAGGACCGCCGTGGTCCTGACCTCCGTGGTGAACGTATCCGGCGTCACCGTGAGCTTGAGGTACCCGTGCCCGATGCCGTCGAAGTACTTCACATGCGGGTTCAACCGAGCGTTCGAGGCGAGCACCACCGGCACGAACGCCACCGGGAAGTCGCTCGAGACCGACGGCGCGACGAACTCGGTCGCGACTGTGGCCGACGCCGGGTCATCGAAGGACTGCTTGATGTCGCTGACCCAGGTCGAGTGGATGTCGCCGGTGAGCACGACGGGATTGGTCGCGCCGCCGCGACGGCCCAGCGTGGGGGCGGCGAGGACGTCGATGAGCCGCTGCCGGGCCGGCACGTAACCGTCCCACTGGTCGAGGTTGGCCAGCACGGGGGGCACGTTGGGCGGGATGGGGTTGAGGAACAGCGTCCGGGCCAGCTGGGTCTGCTGCCCGATGATGTCCCAGGTGGCACGCGAGGTCTCCAGACCGTCGACCAGCCACGCCTCCTGCTCTGCTCCGGTCAGGGTGCCCGCGGAGTTGGCCGCGCCGGCCTCGACAGTGCCGAAGTCCCCCGGGAACCCACCCGGCTGGTCGGTGCGGTACTGCCGGGTGTCGAGCATGTGCAGCCGCGCGAGCCGGCCGAAGTCGAAGCGCCGGTAGATTCGCAGATCCGGCGAGCCGAGGGAATACCGCGCCCGGATCGGCATGAACTCGTAGTACGCCTGGTAGGCGGCGGCGCGCTGCCGGGCGAACACGTCGGGCGCCTGGAACCGGTCACCGGTGTCGTCGATCTCGTCGATCAGCCCGGCGTAGTTGTTCTCGGTCTCGTGGTCGTCCCACACCACGATCCACGGCGCGCTGGCGTGCGCGGCCTGCAGCGCCGGATCGCTGCGGTAGAGCGCGTGCCGTGCCCGATAGTCGCCGAGCGTCACCAGTTGATCCAGCCCCGCGGTCTGCGAGGGGTTGTGCTGACGCACCGCGGTCGGGTTGGGGTCGTACTCGTAGATGTAGTCGCCGAGGTGGACGATCGCGTCGACGTGCTCGGCGGCGAGCGCCGCGTAGCCGGCCCAGTAGCCGTTCTGCCAGTCCTGGCAGTTGACGACGGCGAAGGTGCGGACGTCAGGCGAGGAGTTGCGCCGGGGCGCGGTCCGGGTGCGCCCGACCGGGCTGACGTGGCCGCCGGCCCGGAAGCGGTAGGTGTATTCGCGATCGGGCCGAAGCCCGCAGACGTCGACGTGCACCGAATGGCCCAGCGCCGCGTCGGTGCGGACGGAGCCGTCCTGGACCACCTTCGTGCCGTCCCGCACCTGCCACTGGACGCGGACCCCGCGTTCGGGCACCCCCGCGCCCGGCGCCGCCGGATCGGGCGCCAGTCGGGTCCAGATGATCACCGAGTCGGGCAGCGGGTCGCCGGAGGCAACGCCCAGCGTGAAGGGGTCGGCGAGGCCCGGCCCGCGAATGCCGGTGTCGGCGACCGCGCTACCGGCACCGGCCAGTGACAGACCGGCCAGCGTCGCGGTCGAGGCGGAACCAACGAGGAAGGTGCGCCGGCCCAGCGGGGCGCGGGCGGCGAATTCGTGCAGAGCGGCGGGGGTGAGGGCAGCGGGCGGCAACGCCGTAGGCTGGACCATGGGACCAGTACACATGGTCGACCCCGGCCGCGGGTGAACGGATCATGTCGGGCAGCCGAAATGTGGGTGCGCTGCGGTGCGGGATCGGACGGGGCTCGGATATGGCGGACGGGGCTCGGATATGGCGACCGTCGGTCAGCGCCGTCCGGTCAGCGGCGGCGGCGTCCGAGACCCGTCCGGCGCACGACGACGATCCCGCCCACGATCAAGCCGCCACCGAGCACCAGCAGCTGCAGCAGCTCCACACCGGTCAGGGGCAGACCCGACGGCCCACGAGGGGCGGCGAGCGGGCGGGACCACGGGGTCGTCGGCGCGGTGCTGGTCGGGAACCCCTGTGCGACGAGCGGCTGCGGCACGGCGTTACCCGTCAGCGGCGGCGTCGGCGAGGGGGTCAGCGGAATCGCGAAGCCGCCGTTCGCGGCGATGATCGACGCGACGACCTGCGGGTCGAGCGCGTAGAACGGCGCGTCGGGGGTCACATACGGTGCGGCGACCGTGGGCGTGAGCGTCGGAACGACGGCGGCCGGATCCGCGGTTGGCCCGGGGGGGCTGGGCGGTTCGATCGCCACGGCGTTGACGCCGCCGGCGGCCACGCGAAGCACCCGGTCGTTGTCACGATCGGAGACCAGCAACCCACCGGTGGCGTCCAGCGCCACGTCCACCGGCAGGTCGAGTTGATTCGCGGCACCGCCGTCGCCGCGGCCCCCGGCGACGACCTGGCCGCTGCGCGCCCCTGGCGACCACCGCATCACCCGGTGGTTCTGGGTGTCGGCGACGAAGAGGGTGCCGTCGGCGGCCACGGCGAGACCCGTGGGGCCGGACAGCTGGCCGGAACCTGCGCCGGCCCCGGTACCGCCGGCGGCCACGGCCGGCTGACCCGTCGCGACGTCGTAGCGGAGGACCCGGTGGTTCTGCGTATCGCCGACCCACAGGTTCCCGGCCCCATCGACAGCGAGCCCGACCGGCAGCGCGAGCTGCCCGAGCCTCGTCCCCCTGCCCTGGCCACCGGCGACCACCAGACCCTGGGTCGCACCCGGCGGCCACCGCAAGACCCGGTCGTTGGCGGTGTCGGTGATGTAGAGGTTGCCGTCGGCGGTCAGCGCGAGCTGGGTCGGATTGTTCAGGCGATCCGGGTCCGGGCCGGCGTTGGCATCACCGGTGCCGGGACCGCCGGCGACCACCACGCCGGCAGCGGCGCCGGGGTCGAAGCGCACCACTCGATGATTGAAGGTGTCGGCGACGAAGACCCGTCCGGCGGCGTCGACGGCCACGCCCGCCGGGTAGGGGCCGAGGCCGCCGAGCGCACCACCGCCGAGGACCGTCGCCGCTCCACTCGTGCCGGTCGCGGGAACCCAGCGGACGGCTCGATTGTTGAACGAGTCGGCGATGGCCAGCCGCTGTTGGGGGTCCAGCGCCAGTTGCTCGGGTCTGGCCAGCTGACCCGGTCCGGAGCCGCGACCGGCACCACCGGCGATCACGGTGCCGGGATTGGCGGTGGCGGGGTGGGCTGCGGGTACCCCGAGTAGGACGAGAGCGGTCACCAGGGCCATGAGGAGGGCGGCCCGCGCGCCGGCCCGCGACGTCACGTCCCACAGCGCCCGGCTCGCGCCTCGACCTCGCGGGATCACCACAAGCCCTGAGTATGACCGCCTCGACCGGGTGCTGTGGAGGTGTGGGTTTGCCCGGAGCCCACAAGGCGGGCACGCTGCGAGGATGCTGGGGCTGATGTGGAAGGTCATGGCGTCGCTCGCGACGCTGGTCGGGGCTGCCGTCGCGCAGCGGGCGCTGTCCACGGGGTGGCAGGCGGCGACCGGGCACCATCCGCCCGATGCGCCCGAGAACCCCGAGACCGGGCTGGGCCAGGCCATCGTCTATGCCGTGGTGGCGGGTGCCCTGCTCAACCTCGCCCGGGTGTTCGCCACCCGGCAGGCGGCCAGGCTCTACGCCCAGCGAAACGGCGGCCGGTTGCCCAAGGCGCTGCTGCGCAAAGTCTCGAAGCACGCCTGATGTTTCGGCTGATGCGCGCCGGTTCGCAACCCGGTCGGCCCGCACCGATCGTCCGGATCGTCGCCGCGCTGATCGTGCTCGGCATGCTGATCGCGGCGGTCCCGCTGCTCGGCCGGCTGGTGGTGTGGCTCACTGCGTTGGTCTGGTAACCCCACGGGGTAGCGTTATCTCCTCACTGACGGGGAAGGAGTTGGGGTGACGCTCGCGGGAACGACCGAGAGCTCGGCGGGCACAGCCGGGTACCTGGCACTGGCGGTCGCCTTGGTGGCCACGCTGATCGGCCTCGGCGCCTTCGCCGCCGGGATCGGGCGGATCATGACGTTGCTGTGGCTGGGCACGGCGGACCGGACGCGGACCCGGCGGCCGTGGAGCCGGTTGGAGAACACCGTCACCGAGGTCCTCGGGCACACCCGGATGCTGCGGTGGTCGGTACCGGGGGTCGCGCACTGGCTGGTGATGATCGGATTCGTCACGCTGATCGGGACGCTGGTCACGGCCTACGGGCAGCTGGTGGACCCGCGCTTCGCGCTGCCGGTCATCGGGCGTTGGCCGCCGTACGAGTGGTTCGTCGAGATCATCGCGACGGCGACCCTGCTGGCGATCCTGACCCTCATCATCGTGCGCCAGGTGAGCCGGCTCCAGCTGCCCTCGCGCCGATCCCGGTTCTTCGGGTCGACCAGCTGGCAGGCGTACTACGTCGAGGCGACCATCCTTGTCGTCGCGGTGTGCATCCTCGCGATCCGGTCGGTCGAGTACGCCATCGACTCGGCGCTGGCCACCGAGTACGCCTCGCGGTGGCACTACCCGCTGAGCTCCTTCATCGGTGCGGGACTCGACGGGGCCGGTGTCGCCGGGCTGGAGGTCGCGGTCGCCATCATCGCCGCCTTCAAGATCGCAGTCTCGATGGCGTGGTTCGTCGTCGTCGGGTTGAACGCATCGATGGGGGTCGCGTGGCACCGGTTCACCGCGCCGTTCAACATCCTGTTCAAGCGTGACGCCGCCGGTGGTACCGCTCTTGGAGCGCTGCGGCCCATGACGTTCGAGGGAAAGCCGGTCGACCTTGAACTGCTGGAGGAGATGCCGGAGGACGCCACACTCGGCGTCGGCGTCATCACCGACTTCTCGTGGAAGGGGCTGCTCGACTTCACCACGTGCACCGAGTGCGGGCGTTGCCAGAGCCAATGCCCGGCTTGGCACACCGACAAGCCACTGAGCCCGAAGCTGCTGATCACGGCGTTGCGTGACCACGCGTTCGAGGTGGCTCCCACACTGGTCAAGGACCCGTTCATCAAGCAGTCCGTTGCCCAGGCAAGCGGCACCGACCCGGACGGCACGAGCCATGGTGCGGCCGTGCTGCGACCGTTGGTCGGTCCCGCCCCAGGCGGTTACGGTGCAGGCCCGACGGCGGCCCCTTCGCCGCACGACGACGTGTTGTCGCTGGCCGGCATCATCGACCCGGACGTGCTGTGGTCGTGCACCACCTGCGGGGCGTGCGTCGAGCAGTGCCCGGTCGACATCGAGCACGTCGACCACATCGTCGACATGCGGCGCCACCAGGTGTTGCTGGAGTCAGCGTTCCCCTCGCAGCTGGGCGGGCTGTTCAAGAACCTCGACACCAAGGGCAACCCCTGGGGGATGTCACCCCGGGCGCGGCTGGATTGGGCCAAGGACCTGCCGTTCGAGATCAGCGTCGTCGGTGACGACGACGGGGGCGTGGCCACGCTGGCCGAGGTCGACTACCTGCTGTGGGTCGGCTGCGCGGGGGCATACGACGACCAGGCGAAGCAGACCACCCGGGCCGTCGCGGAGCTGCTGTACGCCGCAGGGGTCAGCTTCGCCGTGCTTGGTGACGGCGAGACCTGCACCGGGGACCCGGCACGCCGGGCCGGCAACGAGTTCTTGTTCCAGCAGCTGGCGTCGGCCAACGTCGAGACGCTGCGCGAGGCCCGCGCCCGCCACGTCGTCGTGACCTGCGCGCACTGCTTCAACACGATCGCCAACGAGTACCCGCAGCTCGGGCTGCGGCTGGAGGTGCTGCACCACACCCAGTTGCTCAACCGGCTGGTGCGCAACGGGCGGCTGGTGCCGGTGGCGCCGGTCGGGCGTGACGCTCAGGCGCTGACGAACGTGACCTATCACGATCCGTGCTATCTCGGCCGGCACAACGGCGTCTACACCCCGCCGCGCGAGCTGATCGCGGCCTCCGGCCTGACGTTGCGGGAGATGCCCCGCAACAGCGAGGAGTCGTTCTGCTGCGGCGGCGGCGGTGCCCGGATGTGGATGGAGGAGACCATCGGGTCGCGGATCAACGCCAACCGTACCGAGGAGGCGGTAGCCACCAAGGCGGGCGCGATCGCGATCGCCTGCCCGTTCTGCCGGATCATGCTGTCGGACGGGGTGGCGGCGAAGCAGGCCGACGGGACCGCGCCGGAGAGCTTGCAGGTGCTGGACGTCTCTCAGCTGCTGCTCGCCGCCGTCCGCCGCGGTCAGCCCGCCGAGCCGGACGACCCGCCCGCCAGCTCCTCCCGCTCCTGACCCTCGCCCTCCCCCCAGTCGCCATTTGTCCACGAACGGCGACCAGGGGAGACCCAACAGCAGCCATTTGTCCACTAACGGCGACCAGCGGAGACCCAACAGTCGCCATTTGTCCACGAACGGCGTTGGGGAGGGGGGAGTCAGGGCAGGGGTGTCGGCTGGTACTCCGGGGCGTCGAGGTGGAAGCCCTGGAACAGGTCGGCGCCGCAATCGCGGGCCAGCGCCACGTCGGCCGCCGTCTCCAACCGCTCCACGACCACGCTGACCTGCGGCCACCGTCGGTTCACCCCGGCCACCAGGTCCCCGAGCGCCCCCGGCTCGACCAGCCCGAGGTCGATCTTCACGAATTGGCACTCGGCGATCAGCTGGTCTCGGCCGTCCTCGCCGCCCCAGTCGTCCACCGCCAACCGGTACCCGCGACGCCGCAGCTTGCGGACCCCGCCGATCAACTCGTCGTCCGGCACCACGTGCTCCAATACCTCCACGACCAGCCGGTCCGGGGGCAGCAGCAGCGGTAGGTCACCCACCAGGAACGCGCGCGGGAAGTTGACGAAGAGCAGGGCATCGCGGTCGCCGCCCGCCGTGGCCTGCCGCAGCACCATGGCGCGCACCACCTCTGCGGTGGCGCGCTCATGCTGCGCCTCGGTGGTCATCACCGGCGCCTGACTGGCCGGTGGCATCCGGAAGAGCATCTCGTAGCCGAAGATCCGGCCATCGCGATCGAAGATCGCCTGACGAGCCACACCGACCGCCGAAGTGGGCGCCGAAGAGGTCACCGGATCAGTCAACACGAACCGGCCTCACCATGGCGCGGACATGTGCGCCATACGGTGACGAGTCCCCCGATTGCCCTCAACTACGCCCGATCGGATGCCAACATCACAGCAGATAACGATCGATGAGAAAGCCGTCGGCGTCCAGGACGGTGCCCCCACCCAGCTCGGCGAGTGTCCGGGTGATGGACTCGATCGGCTCCCGGGCCCGCTCGCGACACGCCAGGGCTACGCCCTCCAGGCTCTCGGCGAACCGCCACGAGGGGTCCGGCGCCTGCCATCGGATGTCGTAGATCGCCGTCGGCGCCGTCGCGAAGGACTCACCTGCGACCGCGGGCTCCGGCGTCCGAGCCACACGCGCCACCACCGATACCCCGCCCGCCGGGCCAAGCCCCAGTCTGACCTCGAACGGAGCCCCGTCCGGATGCGAGACCGCCGCCGATCCGATGAGGTGGCCCTCGGACAGGATCGCGACGTCCTCTCCCCCCTCCTGTGAGGCGATCGTCGCGACGTCGGCCGGCCGAACCCAACGAGGCGAGACGACCCTGAAGTCGATCGCGCTCGCCGGATCAGGCAGCAGCATCTCCGCTGCGCCCGCCGGCCGCACGCCACCACTCAGCCGTCGCGCCGCACCGAGCAGGAACTCCAGGCCCAGCAGCTCAGCACCCCTGGGCAATCCGGCAGGGAAGGCGCGGTGCAGGCCATCCGGTCGCCGCGAGGGGGGACGTCGTTCCCGGTCGGGACGCACCTGGAGGTCGTAGACCACAGTCCACGGCGTGGCCACATCCGCCGCGACGGCGTCCTCCATGGACAGGCTGACGGGGCCACTGAGCACGCCGGCGCCCAAAAGTTCCGCCCGCCCGGTCGATCCCAGGTCGGCGGCCGGGAACCAGGTCCGGACCAGGGCGTCGACGTCGAACGGGTCCACGGTCGTCGGCACGACCAGCACGTGACGGTCGCGCAGGTATTCGTACTTGTCGGGCGCGTTGCGCCGCCGTAGACCCGGCACCTCAGACCGTGACCCGGTGGAAGTTCTGCCATGACCGGCTCGCTGTAGGCCCACGCTGGCCCTGGTACCGGTTGCCATAGGGGCCGGAGCCGTAGGGGTGCTCGGCCGGGCTGGACAGCCGGAAGAAGCACAGCTGGCCGATCTTCATCCCCGGCCACAGCGCGATCGGCAACGTCGCGACGTTACTCAGTTCGAGGGTGACGTGACCGCAGAAGCCGGGGTCGATGAACCCCGCGGTGGAGTGGGTGAGCAGGCCGAGCCGACCCAGGCTGGACTTGCCCTCCAACCTGGCGGCCAACGCGGAGCCGAGGCCCACAGTCTCGTATGTCGAGCCGAGCACGAACTCACCGGGATGCAGCAGGAATGATTCGCCCGCCTCGACCTCGACCAGCCTGGTCAGCTCCGGCTGCTCGACGGCGGGGTCGATGTGACCGTACTTGTGGTTGTCGAAGAGCCGGAACCACCGGTCGAGCCGGACGTCGACGCTGCTGGGTTGCACCATGTCGGCGTCGAAGGGGTCGAGAGTGATCTCGGCCGCGGCGATAGCGGCCCGAATGTCACGATCCGACAACAACACCCCCCGACCGTAGCGCCGAGGTGGCCGATCATGCGCGGGCAAGTGCCTCTGGCACAGTTGTGTCCGTGGTGGAAACCGAGGTGGCAGTGACGGACCTACTGGTCATCGGCGCAGGGCCAGTGGGGTTGTACGCGGCGTACTACGCAGGGTTTCGTGGGTTGCGGGTGGCGCTGGTCGATTCGCTGCCCGAAGCAGGCGGGCAGGTCACGGCGATGTACCCGGAGAAGCTGATCTTCGACGTCGCCGGCTTCCCCGCGGTGCTCGGGCGGGAACTGGTGGCTGCGCTGGTCGAGCAGGCCTCCCGGTGGGCGCCGCGTTACCTGCTGGGTCGGCAGGCGCGGGCCCTGTCCGAGCGGTTCGACGGCGAGCCCGGCTGGCGGGTCACCATGGCCGACGGCGCCGCGGTCGAGGCAGGCGCAGTGCTGGTCACGGCGGGGATCGGGGAGTTCACGCCGAAGCCGCTGCCGGCCGGTGGCGAGTGGCTGGGCCGGGGTCTGATGCACTTCGTGACGTCCCCCGCACACCTCGCGATGAAGGATGTCGTGATCGTGGGCGGCGGGGACTCCGCCTTCGACTGGGCGCTGACACTGTGTCCGATCGCGCGGTCGGTGACGCTGGTCCACCGTCGCGACAAGTTCCGGGCGCATGCCGGCACCGTGGAAGAGGTCCGCGCGTCGTCGGTCGTGATGCGAACCGGGTGCGAGGTGGTCGCCATCGACGGTGACGACCACGTCACCCAGGTTCAGATCCGCGACAGCGACGGTGTGATCGACAAGCTGCCCGCGCAGGCGGTCGTGGCGGCGCTCGGCTTCAACGCCGACCTCGGCCCGATCCGCGAGTGGGGGCTGGATCTGGTCAAGCGGGACATCGCCGTCGACACCACGATGCAGACCTCGCGGGAGCGCGTCTACGCCGCGGGCGACGTCGCGACGTACCCGGGCAAGGTCAAGCTGATCGCCACCGGCTTCGGCGAGGCGGCCACCGCGGTCAACAACATCGCCGTCACCCTGGACCCGTCGGCCCACCTGTTCCCTGGTCACTCCAGCGGCGGGTAGGCGTCAGGCAGCCGGGGGTGGTGACCAGGCTGTTCACGGTCCCAACAAGCCAGCCGGCACCACTGCGATCCCGTCGGGGCGGCGGTAGGCGTACCGCCCAGTGGTGATCACCACCGCATCGACCACGTCGTCGCCCAGCTGGTCCCGCAGCCAGTGCAGATGACGCACATCGTGATCGTCCGGTGGCGCCAGCTTGACCTCGATCGCCAGCACCCGGCGGTCGCGGCGCTCGACGATGAGATCTACCTCGTGCTCACCGCCCGCGGTCCGCAGATGATGAACACGTGCGCCGGCGGCCTGCGCGTACACCCGGATGCTGAGGGTGATCAGGGACTCCATCAGGTGGCCGAGCAGAGTGGCATCGCTCATCAGCCCGTCGGCGTCCACCCCGAGGATCGTCGCCGCGAGCGCCGGATCCGCCAGGTGGTGCTTCGGCGCCTGGGTCAACCGGGCCAGCGGCCTGCGGGTCGGCAGCCAGCCAGGCACCGGGTCGACCAGCCACAGTTGGTGCAGCACATCCCGGTAGGCGTTCGTCGTGGTCTTCGCGGGCTTGGACGCGATACCTGTCGCCGCGGCATCGAGGATCGAGGTGTAAGAGGCAGTCGTCGCCGTGGCGGCCGCGTAGGCGGCCAACCAGGCCCGCAAGGTCGCGGGTCGACGGACGACCGCTCCTTGCTCGCTGAATTCGCGCGTCACGAGCCGGTCGACATAGGCATCCAATTGATCTGTCCGCACGGTCGACGCCAGCGACCGTATCCCGGGGAATCCCGACGCGAGGAGTTCCTCGACATAATTCGCGAGCACCAGTCGGCTCTCACCCGTAGGCGCTCGTCTGTCACCCGACAGCAGATCGGCAAAGCTCACCACCGGTGGTTCCAGGTTTCGCTCGGCCAGCGACAACGGCCGCATGCGGAGGCTGACGATCCGCCCGGCGCCGGAATGCGCTGGTGCCTCGGCCGGTATGGCGCTCCCGGTGAGCAGGTACGAGCCGGGCGCTGCACCGTCATCGACGGCACGCCGAACCGAATCCCACACCGGGGGATAGCGCTGCCACTCATCGATGAGCACCGGGCCTGCGCGGCGCAGCATTCTGGCGTCGTCGGCTCGCAGCAACTCGAGTTCCTCCGTACGGTCCAAGCGGATCGTCGACACTGCTCGGCGCATGGCCGAGGCCGTCTTGCCGACGCCCTTCGGGCCCTCGATCGCTACGGCCGGTAGGTCCGCCATGAGCCGGTCGAGTTCGCGGTCGACCACGCGAGGGAGGTACACCACAGCCCTACACTACCATCGTGCAGACGCAAACTTGACCTTTGTGCAGGATCAAACCTGCCCTTTGTGCAGGGTCGCACGTGACTGTTGCGCAGTCACCGTCACTTGCTGGACAGGCCCAGAGCCCGCAATAGCTGGCTCAACAGCCAGCCCAGCACGACGATGACGGCGAACCCGACTGCCAGGGTCCGCCAGCTCAACCCGATGTCTCCGGGCAGGCGCAGCGCCGCGTCCTCGGCGGGCACGATGAGATCCTGCTGCCGCAGCCAGGTGAGCACGTCACCGGCGACGTCGCCGACGAAAGGCCACACCAGCACGGCCACGCCGGTCAGGGCCAGGCCGATGACGAGCATGGTGATGAGCCGGAACTCGCCCGGTTCCGGATCGCCGCAGCACGAGCAGCTAGCCATCAGCGGGTCCTCCTTCGACGGTCCGGACGATCCAGGCGGGTCCGGGTGCGGGGCCGGCGTCCAGGGTGACGGTGGCCAGCCTGCGATCGCTGCCGCCGAGGACGGGGTGCTCGCCCGACCACAGGGCGGTCACCGAGGCGGCCGCTGCCTCGCTGGCCGCAGCGTCGGCGGCCGCAGCGTCGGCGGCCGTGACAACGGCTGCCTGCATCCGGATGTCGCGCCAGCCCGCTTCGCCGTACCAGCCGATCAGGCCGTCTGATGCGGCCTGGATCAGCGCTGCGGACACCGCCGGGTCGATGCCCTCGGCGGCGGGCACCGCCTGGATGAAGGCCCGCGCGACCTCGTCGTCGGTCACCGGTCCGGCCAGCCGATCGGGGGGTGACGCCGGGGCAGGTGCCGGGCTCACCGATGCGGCGGTCGTGACCAGCGTCGACGCGGTGGGTGAGCCCGCAGCCGCATCCGTCACGGCTGGCGAGGTCACCTCGCCAGCGGAATCCCTCGCGGGCACCAGTAGCCCGACCCCCACGACGGCGAGCGCGGCGGCCGCGGCCAGCAGCGCCATCGGCCCGGCCGGCTTCACGGCGACTCCCCAGCCGTCAGCCGCACCCCGCCGGCGTAGCTGTCCAGCCACAGCGGCTCGACCCGGACCGTCGTCCCGGTGCGCGGCGCGTTGACCATCTGCCCGCCGCCGACGTAGATCCCGACGTGGTGCACTCCGGCGCCGGTCACCGGGTTGAACGCGAAGAACACCAGGTCGCCAGGCATCAGTGCCGCGATCCCCGCCTCGCGCGGCAGCCGGGTCCCGACCCGGAACTGATCGGCGCTGACCCGCGGCAGCGTGATCCCGGCTTGGGCGTAGGCGTAGCGGGTCAGCCCGGAACAGTCGAAGCCGACCACCCCCCGCCCCCGGCCGAATCCCTCGC
>CAZEYA010000018.1:0-36666 GCA_964516515.1 uncultured Kineosporiaceae bacterium
GCTCGGCGGCCAGCAGCGCGGAACGCCGGATGAGCTCCTTCAGGAACGAGGCGGTTACGCCTTCAGTCCGCTGCAGCACCTCTTCGATGCCACTGGTGTCGATGTCGAGGCCGTCGGTATACAGTTCGAAGAGCCGACGGCGGGCTTGAGGGTCCGGCAGCGCGAGCTCGATGGCCTGGTCGACGCGCCCCGGCCGCGCAGCCAGTGCCGGCTCCAGCAGGTCCGCCCGATTGGTGGTCAGCAGGAAGACCACGTCGACGTCCTCACCGAGACCGTCCATCTCGTTGAGCAGCTGGAACAGCATCGGGTTCTGGCCGGCGTGATGACCGCGCTCCTCGGCGATGAGGTCCACGTCCTCGACCACGATCATGGCCGGCTGCAGGGAGCGCGCGACCGAGCACGCCTCGGCGACCAGGTGCAGTGAGTCACCGCTCAGCAGGATCACAGTCGTGCCTTCCAGTCGTCCCACCAGATAGCGGACCGTGTGGGTCTTGCCGACCCCCGGTGGGCCGTAGAGCAACACCCCACGCTTGAGATGTTGGCCCGCCTGCCGCAGCCGCTCCGCGTGCCGCGCCACACCCACCACCTGCCGCTCGACCAGCTCGAGCACGTCATTGGGAAGGATCAGCTGCTCGGGTTCCAGGCGCTGCCGGCGATGGAAGGTCATGAGGGCCTGTCCCCGGCCGAAGATGTCGGCACTGAAGGAGAGGACCTGCCCGCGGAAGACGTTCCCGTCGATGGTCCGACGGCGCAGTTCGCCGATCACGCGATCGGTGAAGCCCGCGTCGGCGGCGACCACATGCAGGCTGACGTCATCCTTACCGGACTGAGGATCGGGCCCGCGCAGCAACAACGCCGCCCGATCGTCGCCCTCGCTGACCAAGTAGAGCGCGCACATCAGGCAGGCCATGACCGCGCCGTCGGGACCACTGGCGCGGTTGACCCGCGATGCCCTGCCTGGTCTGGTGCCGAACGGGTCGGAGTGTCCACTACCTCTGTCCAGCAGCTCCGCGAGCCCGAAGGGGCGGTGCTGGTAGCCGATGATCCCCACCAGGTTGTGGCTGCGCTGCGGTTCGCTCACCCACGAGTCGAGGGCGTTCTGCACGTTGACGTGCTCGTAGGCCGCCCACTGCTCCTCGACGACGTCCATCTCGCCCAGCTCGTCAGCCGAGCCGCGCAGGTGCTGGGAGAGCAGGTCGGCGAGCCCCATCTGCTCCTTGGCTCGGGCGGCGCCGATCACGCCGCGGACGGCCCGGCGCCATAACCTGCCGGCGTCCGCGACCTCCAGCCGCAGCGCGGCCGGAGCAGCGCGGGACGCGGCTGATTCGGCGGCCGACGCCAACGGGGGGTGAGCGGTCCAGCCGTTTCCGCGGCCCACGGCGTGGCTCTTACGCCGTGTGGAGTGCGGCGTTGAGCTGGACTCCCGCCGCGCCGACCGCGCGGGGGACGGCCTCGACGCGGCCGGTGATTGAGTGCCGCCGGAAGAGCAACCCGTCGGCACCGGACAGCTCGCGGGCCTTGACGGTGCGTTCCTGCGGGGCGGTCACGGTGACGACGGTACCGCCGGTGACGTACAGCCCGGCCTCGACGACACAGTCGTCCCCCAGGCTGATACCCACCCCCGAGTTGGCGCCCAGCAGGCAGCGACAGCCGATCCGGATGACCTCCGTGCCACCACCGGACAGCGTGCCCATGATCGACGCGCCACCACCGACGTCCGACCCGTCGCCGACCACGACACCGGCCGAGATCCGCCCCTCGACCATCGACGCCCCCAACGTCCCCGCGTTGAAGTTGACGAAGCCCTCGTGCATCACCGTCGTGCCCGGTGCCAGGTGGGCACCCAGGCGCACCCGGTCGGCGTCGGCCACCCGCACCCCGGACGGCACGACGTAGTCGAGCATCCGGGGGAACTTGTCCACCCCGAACACGGCGACCCGGGACCGGCCCGAAGCCAGCAGGCGCAGCCGGGTCTGCTCGAAGCCCTCGACGGCGCACGGCCCGGCGTCGGTCCAGACGACGTTCGGCAGCACACCGAAGATGCCGTCCATGGCCAGCTGTCGCGGCTGGACCAACCGGTGGGACAGCAGGTGCAGCCGCAGGTACGCATCGACGGCGTCCGCGGGCGGAGTATCGAGGTCGATGGCGACGGTCCTGACCTCACGGTGGACTCCCCGGGCGGCGTCCGGCGTCGCCAACGGCGCCAGGTCCGGCGTCGTGGTGGGCTGGGTGGTCAGGGCCGGCGCCGGGAACCAGGCGTCCAGCACGGCACCGTCAGATCCTTCGGGGCCGGTGACGGTGACCAATGCGAGACCTGAAGCTGGACGAGGCATGCGCGCCAGCGTAGGCAACCTCTTACGGTGGGCCAGTGACCACCGCTCCCCACATCACAGCCCCACCCGTGCCGCTACCGGTGACCGACGTCGCCGACCTCGTCCTCGCGCTGCTGCGCATCGGCTCGGTGTCCGGCGAGGAGGACCGGATCGCCGACGCGGTCGAGGCCGCACTTCGCACGTTCCCCCACTTGGACGTGCTGCGTGACGGCAACTGCGTCCTGGCCCGCACCGACCTGCACCGCAGCGCCCGGGTCGTGCTCGCCGGGCACGTCGACACCGTGCCACAGCCTGCCATGGGGCCGCTGCAGCCAACGGTCGACGACGGCGTGCTGTGGGGGCGCGGGGCCGTGGACATGCTCGGTGGCGTGGCCGTCGCGTTGCATCTGGCCGCCACCGTCACCGAACCGGCGCTCGACACGACGTACGTGTTCTATGACAACGAGGAGGTGGCGGCGGACCGCAACGGCCTGACCCGGCTGGCCAGCACCCGCCGCGACTGGCTGGCCGCGGACCTGGCCATTCTCGGCGAGCCCACCGGCAACCGGGTCGAGGGCGGCTGCCAGGGATCGTTGACGGTGACGGTCACCCTGCGGGGTCGAGCCGGACATACGGCGCGGGCCTGGCTGGCCGACAATGCCGTCCACAATGCCGCAACCGTGATCGCGGCGGTCCGCGACCACCAGCCGCGTCGCCCGGTGGTCGACGGGCTGGAGTACCGGGAGGGTCTGCAGGTGGTCGGGATCACCCACGGCGGCAACGCCACCAACGTGGTGCCCGACCGGTGCACGCTGACCATCAACCACCGCTTCGCCCCGGACCACACCGTCGAGGACGCCCTGGCCACGGTGCGGACGGTGCTGGCGCCGGCCGGGGTCACCGGCAGCGACATCCAGCTTCTCGACGCGGCCGCCGGCGCCCGGCCCGGCCTCGACTCGCCGGCAGCCGCCGGGTTCGCCACCGCCGTGGCAGCCGCCACCGGCCTACCGCCGACGGCCAAGCTGGGCTGGACCGACGTGGCCCGCTTCTCGCAGTTGGGCGTGCCCGCTGTCAACTTCGGCCCGGGCGATCCGAACCTGGCCCACGCCGACGACGAACGGGTGCCGCTGGACCAGGTGCGACAGGCCGCCGACATCCTGGGCGGCTGGCTGTGGGCCACCCGTGGCTGAGCACCGCGCGGGCCACGGCCCGGACTACCGCAGCGGCCCGATCATGCTGCGGGGTCGGATGGTTCCCGAGGAGACCACCGACGCCCGGTTGCTGGACAGCCGGCAGCGCACCGACTGGGTGCACACCGACCCCTGGCGGGTGCTGCGGATCCAGTCGGAGTTCGTCGAGGGGTTCGGCGCGCTGGCGGAACTGGGACCCGCCATCGCGGTCTTCGGCTCCGCCCGCACGCCCGAGGGGCATCCCGAACTGCAGATGGCACAGTCCTGCGGCCGCGCCCTGGCCGAGGCCGGCTTCGCCGTCATCACCGGTGGTGGCCCGGGCGCGATGGCGGCGGCCAACCGCGGCGCCCTGGAAGCAGGCGGAACCTCGGTTGGCCTCGGTATCGAGCTGCCGCACGAGCAGGGCGTCAACGAATGGGTCGACCTGGCAGTCAACTTCCGGTACTTCTTCGCCCGCAAGACGATGTTCGTCAAGTACTCCCAGGGATTCGTCGTGCTGCCCGGTGGCTTCGGCACGATGGACGAGCTCTTCGAAGCACTGACCCTGGTGCAGACCAAGAAGGTCACCGCCTTCCCCATCGTGCTGCTCGACACCGCCTTCTGGTCTGGACTGCTGACGTGGCTGACCGATGTGCTCGGCCCGGCCGGCAAGATCGGCGAGGCGGACCTCGGCCTGCTGCACGTCACCGACAGCGTCACCGAAGCCGTCAGCATCATGGTCGAGGCCCGAGCCAGCCGGGCGGCCGAATGACCGACCGGCCCCGGCTGCGGCTGGCAGGGCGCGACTTCGGCACCACGGCGAGTGTCGTCATGGCCGTCATCAATCGCACACCCGACTCGTTCTACGCCGGGGCGCGCCAACTCGACGACGAGGTGGCGCTGGCGTCCCTCGACGAGGCCGTGGCAGCCGGCGCGGAGATCATCGACATCGGTGGAGTCAAGGCCGGCCCGGGGGCGGGCGTCGATGCCGTCGAGGAGACCGAACGGGTGGTGCCGTTCGTCGCCGCGGTCCGCTCGCGGCACCCCCACGTCGTGGTCAGCATCGACACCTGGCGGGCCGAGGTCGCCGACGCCGCCTGCGCGGCGGGGGCGGGCCTGGTCAACGACACCTGGGCCGGCCACGACCCGGAACTGCTGCAGGTGGCCGTCGCGAGGTCGGCCGGTTACGTGGTCTCGCACACCGGCGGCGCCGTGCCACGCACCCGACCGCACCGGGTCACCTACGGCGAGCACGCCGAGGGCGTCGTCGACGACGTGATCACCACGCTGGCCGCCGGTGCGGCCGGCGCGGTGGAGGCCGGCGTGGACCCGGCGGCCGTCCTGGTCGACCCCACGCACGACTTCGGCAAGAACACCTGGCATTCCCTCGCCCTGGTGCGCCGTACCGACGCGATCGCCGCCCTGGGGTTTCCGGTCCTGATGGCGCTGTCACGTAAGGACTTCATCGGCGAGGTGCTCGGCGTCGATCCGGCACAGCGGCTGGCGGGCACACTCGCCGCCACGAGCGTCGCGGCGTGGTTGGGGGCGCGCGTGTTCCGCTGCCACGACGTCCTCGCGACCCGCCAGGCACTCGACGTGGTGGCCGCTGTCCGGGGCGACATGCCGCCACGGCGAGCGGTGCGGGGGCTGGCATGACGGCCGAGCGGGTGCCGTCGCCGCTGCCCGAGCGGATCGAGCAGTGGTACGAGCGCGCCACGTGGCACCGACCGCCGTGGTCGGCCTCCGACCTCGTCGCCGTCAAGGGCACGTCGCGGGTCGCCGTGGTGCTGCCGGCGCTCGACGAGGAGGCGACGGTGGCAGGTGTGGTGGCGGCCTTCCGGCCATTGACCCTTGGCGATCGGCCGCTGGTGGACGAGATCATCGTCATGGACTCCGGCTCACGGGACTCCACCGCCGAGGTGGCCGCCGCAGCGGGGGCACGAGTGGTCGGGCGCGACGCCGTGTTGCCTCACGTGCCCGCGAGACCTGGCAAGGGCGAGGTGATGTGGCGGGCACTGGCCGCCACGGACGCCGACCTCCTGGTCTACGCCGACGCCGACCTGGTCGACGTCGACCAGGCGCTCGTCGTGGGCCTGCTGGGGCCGTTGCTGACCCGGCCCGGGGTCGGGTTCGTCAAGGCGTTCTACGATCGCCCGCTGCGGATCGGGGTGGGGAGTCAGTCTGATGACAGCGGCGCCCGGGCCGGCGGTGGCCGCGTCACCGAACTGCTGGCCCGACCTGCGGTGGCCGTGCTGGCGCCGGAACTGGCCGGGATCATCCAGCCGCTCGGCGGGGAGTACGCGGCGCGGCGCTCGATCCTGCAGCAGGTGCCGTTCGCCTCGGGGTACGCCGTGGAGATCGGGCTGCTGCTCGATATCGTCGACACCTTCGGCCTGGACTGTTTGGCGCAGGTCGACGTCGGGGTGCGCAAGCACCGCCACCGCGACCTGCTGAGCCTGGGGGAGACCGCCACTGAGATCCTGCTGGCAATCCTGGCCAGGCGCGGTCGGCGCGAGGCGGCCCGCGACGTTCCCCTGGTGCAGTTCGATCACGCTGCCGGGGGCGCCTGGTCGCCGCGCACCCGGCTGATCGAGGTAAGAGACCGCCCTGCCATGGTGAGCGTCACGGGAGCACCCGACCAGCTGGACGTGGGACCATCACGCCCGTGACGACTCTCGCCCTCGTCCTGTTGCTCGTTGCCGTGGTCGGTCTCGCCGTGGCCACCACCGTCGGTTACATCCGAGGGGGACTGCCGGTGGCGACACCGGACGTGCCGCCGCCGCTGGACGCCCCGGTCGCCGAACCCGCCGATCTGGACCGTGCCCGGTTCGGCCTGGCGTTCCGCGGCTACCGGATGGACCAGGTCGACGAGGTGCTGGACGGGGCGCGGGACGCCCTCACTGCCCGGGACGCCGAGATTGCGCGGTTGCGTGGCCAGCTGCTGGGCGTCGGCGCCGACGACGAGCTGGACGCGGTGCCTGACTGGCGGCCGCAGTCCTGGTACGCCACCGACGAGGCACGTGCCGACACGCAGCACGCTGCCGCAGCCACGAGCGCCACCAGTGTCGCGACCGACCCGCCAGGCGAGGAGCCCGCTCGGCCTACGACACCGGCATGACCTCGTTCGTCGCCACGGTCGAGGTGGCAGCACCTGTCGCCGACGTGTGGCAGCGCCTGGTGGACTGGCCCGCCCATTCCCGGTGGATCCCGCTGACGACGGTCACCACGCTGACCGCCCGCCCCGACGGGGTCGGAGCACGATTCGTCGGACGTTCCGCGGTGGGCCGGTTCGGCTTCGACGACCCCATGGAGGTCACCGAGTGGCTGCCGCCGGGTGCTGGGCGGCCCGGCCGTTGCGCGCTGCGCAAGCTCGGTCGGGTGATCACTGGCACGGCAGCGTTCGATGTGGCGGCGGTCAGCCACGACCGCACGCTGGTGGTGTGGCAGGAGGACATCGGCGTTGCGCCGACGTGGCTGACCCGGTGGTTCGGGGGCGTGATAGCCGCTGCCGGCCGACGGGCCTTCGCCGCCTCGATCCGCGCCATGGGCCGCGAACTCCTCGCCGAACGCGCGGCCGCCGCGGCCGCCGGGTGACGGATCCTCGCCCGAGATGGCCAAGCCTGGTGACGACAGCACCGATCAAGGCAGTGGCCGGTGCCCGTGGGCGGTCGGTCACGACTACATCGCGTATCACAACGACGAGTGGGGACGTGCGGTGCACGGCGAGACCGCCCTGTTCGAGCGGTTCAGCCTGGAGGCCTTCCAGTCCGGCCTGTCGTGGTTGACCATCCTGCGCAAGCGGGAGGGTTTCCGGCGAGCCTTCGCCGGCTTCGAGGCCGATGCTGTGGCGGAGTTCGACGCCGCGGACGTCGAGCGGTTGCTGGCCGATCCCGGCATCGTCCGCAACCGCAGCAAGATCCTCGCCGTCATCGGCAACGCCCGCGCGGTTCGGCAGTTGCGCACCTCGGGCGGCCTGGATGCGCTGGTCTGGTCCTTCGCGGACGCGACCTCCGCCGTGCAACCGCCTCGTACCCCTGCCGACGTCCCCGTCACCACGTCGGCCGGCCGGGCGCTCGCCAAGGCGCTGCGGGCCGCCGGCTTCGGCTTCGTCGGACCGACGACGGCATACGCCGCCATGCAGGCCTGCGGTCTGGTCAACGACCATCTCCAGGGCTGTCCGGCCCGCGCCGCGGCCGGCGGGCGGGGCTCATCGGTGGTCGCTGACCCCCGCGGTCACGCGGTCGTGGTGCGGACAGGGGATAATGGTCGGGAGATCACCAGAGAGGAAGTGGATTGATGGCCGCGATGAAGCCCCGGACGGGTGATGGTCCGTTGGAGGTCACCAAGGAGGGCCGTGGGATCGTCATGCGCGTGCCACTGGAGGGCGGGGGTCGACTGGTGGTGGAGATGTCACCAGACGAGGCCACCGAACTCGGCAACGCGCTGAAGTCCGCGGTACCGCAGCCGGCCGCGACGAGCCAGCCCAGCGACGCCCGCTAGCAGGCGGTCAGTCCCGGCGCGAGGGCAGCGGAGCCGCAAGCAGGACCCCGTCGCCGGTCGGAACCAGCGAGATGTCGAATCGACCGCTGTCGCTGAGCAGGTGCAACAGGTCGCGGGCAGCGACGGTGCCGGGGTCGCGGCGGGCGGGATCCGGCACCCGGTCGAAGTGCAGGGCGTCGAGCACCACCAGTAAGCCGTGTGGGCGCAGGAGCGCCGTGGCGGCGTCGGCCAGTTCCAGGGCGGTCTCCGGCCGGTCGAGGTCCAGCACCACGAGGTCGTAGGTCGCCTCGGCCAGCCGGGGAAGCACGTCCCGGGCGTCGCCGTGGATGACCCGTACGTGGTTGGGCCGGTGGTCGGCCTCGGCGAAGGCTGCCCTGGCGGCTGCCAGGTGCTCGGCCTCGATGTCGATGGTCGTCAGCACGGCCGACGCGGGAAGTCCGGCAAGCAGGTAGAGACCCGACACGCCCGCCCCGGTGCCGACCTCCACCGCGGTCTTCACCCCGACGGTGCGTGACAGCATTCGCAGCAGCGCCCCGGTTCCCGGGGAAACAGCTCGGCACCCCAGTTCCTGCGCTCGGGCACGCGAGAGGTCGATCTCCTCGGGCTCGTCGAGGAAGTCCTCGGTGTAGGACCAGCTTGCCGACTTCGATGCGCTGATGACGGTTGTTCCCTTCTCGTCCACCGCCGCCCGGTGACGGCGGCAGCGCCCAGTCTGCCCCCCGAACGAGGTTGCCCCGCCCGCCATGAATCCAGCGGGCACCGCTGTGACGTATAGCCGACACAGGGTTGTCATATTCAGGGAACGTCGGGCCGTGATCCGGCGTTCAGGTGATTGTCAGGCTCCGCGAGGACGATGCCGTAGATACACCGGATTCGCGAGGCAGACAGGAGGACGGACATGAGTACCGATACCGATACCGATACCGCTATCGCCCCACCCGAGGCCGCCGCGGGATCGATGAGCGCAGCGCCGTTCCCCGAGCCGGAGCCGGAGTGGGTGCCGCCGTCGTGGGAGGAGATCGTCGAGCAGCACTCTGCCCGGGTCTTCCGCCTCGCGTACCGCTTGACCGGCAACCGCCACGACGCCGAGGACCTCACGCAGGAGGTCTTCGTCCGGGTGTTCAAGTCACTGTCGACATACAAGCCGGGCACCTTCGAGGGCTGGCTGCACCGGATCACCGTCAACATGTTCCTCGACGGCGCCCGTCGCAAGCAGCGCCAGCGCACCGATGCCCTTGCCGAGGACGCCGCCGAGCGGCTGCCCGGCGACGACCCGGGGCCCGAGCGGGCGTATGAGTTCCGCAACCTCACCGACGACGTGCAGCAAGCGCTCAGCGAGTTGCCCCCGGACTTCCGCGCCGCGGTGGTGCTCTGCGACATCGAGGGTCTGTCGTACGAAGAGGTGGGCGAGGTTCTGGGCATCAAGCTCGGCACGGTGCGGTCCCGGATCCACCGCGCCCGGGCTCGGCTTCGGCGCTCCCTGGCCCATCGCGAGCCGTTGCGTGCCAAGCCGCGACCTGCGACGCTGGCGAGCCTATGAGTGGAGTGCTCGACGCTCATCTGAGTGGCAGGCGGCTCAGTGCGTTCGTCGACGGAGAGCTGATGGTGTGCGAGGCCGATCGGTGGCGAGGACACCTGATGCGCTGCTCGATGTGCACGTCAGCAGTGGCCGCGGAACGGGGTGTCCGCGAGCGGATGCGAGGGGCTTCGGCACCGGCGCCCTCCAGCGATCTGCTGGCATCCCTTCGGGTGGTCGCGGCGACCCCTGCTTCATCACATCCTGGTCTGCTGCCCCCGATGAAGCGTGACCACGACCTCGGCTTCCCGACCGGTTGGCGCCGGACGGGACGCGTCGTGGGCGCCGTCATGGTGACCACCACGACGGTGGCGGCAGCGGCGGTGGTCGGGCTCGGCGTGCTGGGTGCGGACCAGGAGGGGTCCTACCCGGCAGGCCGATCGGCGCTGCCCACCGCGATCGACTCCCGGCCTGCTGACGCGGTGTACGTCCCAGCCCGATTCAGTGGGTCCCCGGTGCCGGCCTCGGGGACCCCCGCGCCGTTCTCGATGTTTTACCTGGGACTGTCCGGAATCGCCGCGACCGGCACGACGGGTCGATGACCTTCGACCCGTACGCCCGCCCGGCGACACCATCGGCAACGGGCGGCGTTCCTCCCACCCAGCCACAAGCCTGGCCATCGTCTCCGGACGCGTCGGCCTGGCGGAATCAAGAGGCGCCACAGGGCGCGACTCAGGTCGTCGATCCCTGGGCCACGTCGGTGGACTCTCTCGGCCGCGAGCAGCAGCAGGCCTACTCCGAGCCGCCGTATCGCGATCCCTATCGTGACCAGACCTACCAGGATCAGTCGTACTCCTACCAGCAGCGCCAGGCCTCACATTCCGCCCCGCCTCGGCCCGCCGGTGGTGTGAGGTCGGGCATCGTCGCAGGACTACTCGCGGGTTTGCTCGCCGGCGTCGCGGGCGGCGTCGGGGTCGTCGCCGCCGATCGGGTGATCACCGACCGTCAGGACCAGCAGCCGGTATTCGACGCCTCCGGACCCGGCGGCCAGCCTGCCATCCCGGCGCCGGATCTGCCGCCCGAGGATGCCGGGGCGGTGGCCCGGATCGCCGCGCAGGTGCTGCCCAGCGTCGTCTCCGTCGAGACGACGTCGGCCACCGGACAGGGGTCCGGGTCGGGCTTCGTCATCGACGGCGACGGGCTCATCCTGACCAACAACCACGTCATCGCCGACGCCGCCGACGGCGGTGAGATCACGGTGGTCTTCTCCGGCGGCAGCCAGTCGCAAGCAGAGGTGGTCGGCCGCAATTCCGACTACGACCTGGCGGTGCTCCGCGTGGACCGCTCCGGGCTGCCGGTGCTCGAACTCGGCGACTCCGACGAGGTCGTGGTGGGACAGCCCGTCGTGGCGATCGGTGCTCCGCTCGGGCTCGCGTCCACCGTCACCACCGGCATCGTCAGCGCGCTGAACCGCCCGGTCGCGGCCGGTGGCGGTGAGGGTCAGCCCGCGTTCATCAACGCCATCCAGACCGACGCGGCGATCAACCCGGGCAACTCCGGCGGCCCGCTGGTCAGCCTCGACGGCCGGGTGATCGGTATCAACTCCGCGATCGCCCGGATCCCGGGCTCGGGAAACGGCAACGTCGGACTGGGGTTCGCGATCCCCAGCAACCAGGCCCAGCGCACCGCCACCCAGCTGATCGAGACCGGGCGGGCGACCTACCCGGTCGTCGGGATCCTGCTCGACCAGCAGTACACCGGGGAAGGCGTGAAGATCGCCGAGGAGTCCTCGCAGGGCACACCGCCGATCACCCCGGGCGGTCCGGCCGACGACGCGGGCATCCGGGCGGGTGACGTGGTGCTGGCCATCGACGGCCGCCCGGTCACCCAGCCGGACGAACTCATCGTCTCCATCCGAGCCCGGCAGCCCGGCGACAGTGTCGAGCTGACGGTGCGCCGCGATGGTGAGGTCAGCGAGATCACGGTCACCCTCGACGAGAGCGGCTGATCAGGCGACATAGGGGTGATCGGCAGCATGGCGCAGGGATAGGCTGACCGCAGGCCCGGCGACCCGGGTGGAACAGGAGCGTTGCAGGTGTCGATCAATGGGCTCGAATGGGTCGTGCTGGCCGTGCTGGCCCTGGCCCTGGTCGGGCCCAACCGGCTGCCCGACTACGCTCAGGGCCTGGCGCGCCTGATCCGCCGGGCGCGCGACTTCGCCCTCGGCGCGCGGGAGCAGGTCCGTACCGAGCTGGGTCCAGAGTTCGACGACGTCGACTGGAAGAAGTACGACCCACGTCGATACCACCCGCGCCAGATCGTTCGCAATGCGCTCAGCGAGGCGTGGGAAGACGATGACGACCCGCCCGTGAAGCCGGTGTCGGCCCGGATGTCGACCGCCAAGCCCGACGCCGACCTGAAACGCCGGGCGCCTTCCATGGTCAAGGATGCGACGTCCGGCACGACGACGCGCAAGCCCACCACCCCGGGCCGGACCGTGGCGGCACCCCGACCCGCCCGCACGGCCCGCCCTGCGGTCCTCGACGGCACCCCGGCGCCGAGTCCCGCTCCGACGACCTGGTCAGCTGCGGCCGCTCCGGCCCCGCCCGCCGCCACGTACGACGACGACGCCACCTGACGCGGCGTCGCCCGCGGCGACGGTCAGCGGGAGACGCTGAGGTCCAGCCGCCGTCCGAGGAGTCCGACCGGGCGGGTCGACAAGCCCGCGGCGATCCGCCGCAACTCCGCCGCGCCCGGCGAATCGGGATCGGCCAGCACCGCGGGCAATCCCATGTCACCGCCCTCCCGAACTCTGACGTCCAGCGGCACCTGACCGAGCAGCGGCACGTCGGTGCCGAGGATCCGGCCCAGCGACGCCGCCACCGCGGCCCCGCCACCAGTGCCGAACACCTCCAGTCGGGAGCCGTCAGGAAGGTCGAGCCAGGACATGTTCTCGATGATCCCGGCGACCCGCTGCCGGGTCTGTGCGGCCACGGCGCCCGCCCGCTCGGCGACCTCGGCAGCTGCCAGTTGCGGTGTGGTGACCAGCAGCAGTTCGGAGGAGGGCAGCAGTTGGCCGACGCTGATGGCGATGTCCCCGGTACCCGGCGGCAGGTCGAGCAGCAACACGTCCAGGTCGCCCCAGAACACGTCGGCGAGGAACTGCTGCAACGCCCGGTGCAGCATCGGGCCGCGCCAGACCACCGGCTGGTTGCCCGGTACGAACATGCCGATCGAGATGACCCGCACGCCGTGCGCCACGGGAGGCAGGATCATGTCGTCGACCCGCGTCGGCGGGCGGTCGACACCCATCATCCGTGGTACCGAGAACCCGTACACGTCGGCGTCGACGATGCCGACCGACACCCCGGCGGCCGCCATCGCCACAGCGAGGTTGACGGTGATACTGCTCTTGCCGACACCGCCCTTGCCGGAGGCCACCGCGTAGACCCGGGTCCGCGAGCCCGCCTGGGCGAACGGGATCACCGGCTCGGGGGAGTCGCCACGCAGCGAGCGCCGCAACTGCTCGCGTTGCTCGGCACTCATCACGTCCAGCTCGACGCGAACCGAACTGACCCCGGGCACCGCGAGGGTGGCGGCGGTCACGTCCCGCGTCAGGGTGTCCTTCATCGGGCAGCCGGCGACAGTGAGGAACAGCGCGACGTCCGCCACGCCGTCGGCGTCGACCCGGACGTCCTTGACCATGCCGAGGTCAGTGATCGGGCGGCGGATCTCGGGGTCCTGAACCCCGGCCAGCGCGGTCCGGATCAGGTCGGCTGCAGTGCTTCCTGCGGAGGTTGCCACTGCCTCATAGTAGGAGCACCGGCCATGGGCGCGGTCACCGCGGACTCCCGGGGGGTGCGGCACCACGGGCACAGCGCCCAGCCCTCGTCCAGTGGCTTTCGACAGGACGTGCACTGGGATCCCTCGAGGCTGGTCGCGCACCAGGGGCAAGCGAGCATCGACGCCTCGACCGGCCGTTCGCAGGCCGGGCAGCCGTGGCCCTCACGACGGTCCCCACCGGTGACCCGCAGCACTTCCGCGAACGTGGTCTCGCCCGCCATCGCCTTGCGCATCGCCGAGGCTCGCAGTGTCTGCATCCCGTTGCTCTTGGCCTGCGCGCCGACCGCTGTCTCACTGGGGTCCTTGAGCAGCACCTTGCGCATCGCGGGATCGACCTCGAGGACCTCATACACCGCGGTGCGCCCCAGGTACCCCGTGCCGCCGCACTCGCCGCAGCCGGTGCCCGCCACGGGGGCCGCGTCAGCGAGGTCGCGTGTGGACAGCCCCAGCAGGTCGAGGGTGACGGCGTCGGGTGCCGTCGGGCAGGCGCACCCCGGACAGGGCTTGCGGACCAGGCGCTGGGCCACCGCGAGCACGAGCGAGCTGGCGACCAGGAACGCGTCGGCGCCCATGTCGATCAGGCGGGTCAGCGCGGCGACGGCGGAGTTGGTGTGCAGCGTGGTCAGCACGAGGTGCCCGGTCATCGCCGCCTTGAGCGCCAGCTCGGTGGTCTCCGTGTCGCGCACCTCGCCAACCAGCACGATGTCGGGGTCCTGCCGCAACACGCTGCGCAACCCGGCCTGGAAGGTCATTCCACTGCGGTTGTGCACCTGGACCTGCGTGATGCCGGGCAGCTGCACCTCGACCGGGTCCTCCAGGGTGACGATGTTCTTCTCCGGGTCCAAGATCTCGTTGATGCCCGCGTAGAGCGTGTTGGTCTTGCCGGAACCTGTGGGGCCGGTGATGAGGACCAGGCCTTGCGGCAGCGCGAGGGCGGCGCGGAAGGACGCCAGCTGATCCGGCTCGAAGCCCAACCCTGCCAGCGACGGCAGGGCGTCGCTTCGCGTGAGCAACCGGATGACGACCTTCTCGCCGTGCAGGCTGGGCAGCGTCGAGACCCGGGTGTCGATGTGGCGCTCACCCACGGTGATCCGGCTGCGGCCGTCCTGCGGATTGCGCCGCTCGGCGATGTCGAGACCAGAGATGATCTTGATGCGGCTGACCACGGATCCGGCGGCGCCCTTGGGCGCCACGAGGACGTCGCGCAGGATGCCGTCGATCCGCAGCCGGATCCGCAGCGAGTCTCGCTGGGTCTCGATGTGGATGTCGCTGGCACGCAGCTGGACGGCCTCGGTCAGGATCCGGTTGACCAGTTGCACCGTGGGCGCATCGTCCAGGGCGCGGGCGGTGTCGAGCTCGGGGACCTCCTCGGCCTGCATCCGATCGGTGATGGCGAAGACACCCGCGCTGTCCGCGCTCAACGAGAAGGCACGGCGCAGTTGCTCGCGGATCTGCGAGTCCACGCCGACCACCGTCATCACGTCACAGCGCAGCATGGCGCGGGCGTCATCGAGGGCGACGACATTGGTGGGATCGGCCATCGCGAGGACCGCCTTGCCGTCCTCGGTGAACTCCAGGACACACATGCCGTGCCGTTCGGCCAGAGATTGGGGCAGCCGACGAGCGACGTCACCCGCGACGCTCACCTTGCTCAGATCGACCGTCGGCAACCCGAGGGAGTCGGCGAGGCTGATCGCGATGTCCTGCTCGCTGGCGATCCCCAGATCGATCAGCACCTGACCGAGCCGCCGGCGACGGCCCGGCGTCTCGCGCTGCGCGGTCAGCGCCTGTGCCAATTGTTCGTCCGTGATCAGGCCACTGGCCACCAGGACGTCACCCAGCCGGCGGCGCGTGCTGCCGCCGACGGCATGCGCCCCCTGACCACTCGCTGGATCTGCCACCGTCTAGGTGTCGGCGTGGCCTGGCTCCCGCTGTAGCTCCTCGAGCAGATCCCGCAGTTCCGAGCGGATGAAGTCCCGGGTGGCGACGTCGCGCAGCGTGATCTTCAGGGCGGCTACCTCCCGGGTGAGGAACTCGGTGTCGGCGTGTGCCCGCTCCCGGGCGGCTCGGTCCTGGGCTGCAGCCACCCGGTCCCGGTCGGTCTGCCGGTTCTGCGCCAGCAGGATCAACGGCGCGGCGTAGGAAGCCTGCAGCGACAGGATGAGGGTGAGGAGCGTGTAGTTGAGTTCGCGCGGGTCGAACTGCACGATGCTGGGGGCGAAGGTGTTCCACACCAGCCACACCAGCACGAAAGCCGTCATGTAGACCAGGAACCTGCCGGTGCCCATGAACCGCGCGAACCGCTCCGCCAGTCGGCCGAACGCTTCGGGGTCCACCCGTTTCCGGACCGTGACCCGGCGGCCCTTCTCGCGGGGGGTGGCGAGGTCCGCCGGGCGCGCGGCGGCCCGCCGGAGATCGCTCACTGCGGCCGCTCCCCGGTGCCGGTGCCGTCGCCCGACGATGGTCCGTCGTCGCCGTCACGGCGCCGGACAAGGCCACCCGCCGTGGTGGTGGCCAGCGCACCGAACGCGGAGTCGACGGTTCGCCGGGCCCGGCGCCGCAACACACCCGGGTCGTCGTGCAGCCGCCAGTCGTCGGGGAGCAGGTGGTCCAGTACGTCGTCGACGGTCACGACCCCGACCAGGCGGCCACCGACGTCGATGACGGGCGCCGAGACCAGGTTGTAGGTGGCCAGGAAGCGGGTGACGTGGGGCAGCAGGGCGTCGGTCGGCAGTGGTTCGAGGTGGCGGTCGACGGCGTTTCCCACCGCGCTGTGCGGTGGTTCTCGCAGCAGCCGTTGCACGTGCGCCACCCCGAGGAACCGGCCGGTCGGGGTCTCCAGCGGCGGCCGGCACACGAAGACCGCGGCCGCTGTCGCGGGGGAGAGTTCGGCCCGACGCACCCGCGCGAGCGCCTCGGCCACGGTCGCTTCGGGCGGCAGGATGACCGGCTCGGTCGTCATCATGCCGCCGGCGGTGTCCTCGTCGTAGGCGAGGAGTCGGCGGATGTCGGCCGCCTCGCCCGGCTCCATCGCTTCCAGCAGCCGGTGCGCGGTCGCCTCCGGCAGCTCTGAGAGCAGGTCGGCGGCATCGTCCGGCTCCATCGCCTCCAGGACGTCGGCGGCGCGTTTGCCCTGCAGGGTGGTGAGGATGTCGACCTGGTCGGCCTCCGGCAGCTCCTCCAGGACGTCGGCCAGCTTCTCGTCATCGAGGGCTTGAGCGACCTCACGGCGCCGCTTGGGTGTCATCGCGTGCAGCACTTCGGCGAGGTCGGCGGGCTTGAGCTCGTCGAAGGCCGCGAGCAGGTTGGCAGCGCCCTGCGGGCTGCCGGTCGGGCCCAGCCCCGGCACGGCATTGATGTCGATCAGCAGGGTCTCGCCCCGGCGGCGCAGCGAGGTGCGGCCGGAGGGCACCCGGCGGACGAACAGCTTGGTCAGCAGCCAGTCGTTGCCGCGGCCGGACTCCATGGCGACGTCCTCGATGACCACCTCGCCGGAGCCGTCCAGCATCGCCACCCGGCGGTCCAGGACATCGGCGAGTACCAGCGTCTCGGTCGAGCGCTGCTCGAAGCGGCGGATGTTGACCAGGCCGGTGGTGATCACCTGACCCGGTTCCATCGAGGTGATCCTGGTCATCGGGACGAAGACGCGGCGTCGGCCCGGGACCTCGACGACCAGTCCGACGGCTCGGGCGCGGTTGATCGCCACCACCGCCACGACGTCACGAACCCTGCCCACCTGATCACCGAGCGGGTCGAAGGCCGGCAATCCGGCCAGCCTGGCAGCAAAGACCCGGGTTCCGAGACCAGCCACGTTGCGTGAGTACCCTGCCGGAGCGCGCCAGGGCAAGTCGACGCGGCCGCATCATGGAGTCATGTCGCGCCGGTCCACGCTGTTCGGTCTCGGCCTGCTGCTGATCGGGGCGGTCGCCGCGGTGCTGCTGGCACGTCCGGTGTTGCCGACCACCGACCAATCGTCATCGGGTCCGACCGCCGCAGCCGGGAAGTCCTCGTCCGCCACGTCGAGTCGGGTGCCGCCGTCGAGCGGGCGCGCCGCCCCGCTGGGCCTCGATGAGCGCGGCTGCGGCTGGTTCGTCGCCTACGAACCAATGGTGGTGAACGCGCTGAACGCGGAGCTGGCGCGAGGCGCACTGCGCGGCGCCGGGGCGGACGTGCTGGAGGGTGCCGTGACCGGCGACACCGACCAGCTGCGCGGGGGCCTGGCAGCGGGCGGGCCACCCGACGTGGTGGTCCCCGGCTTCGAGTACACCCCGCTGACCGCCGCCGTGTCGGCCCGTTGCGCCGCCGCGGTGACGGCGTTGCTGGCGGCGGGCGCCAACCCCGGCCTGGCGCCACCGGGTAGGCAGCCGCCGCTCCTGGTCGCCGTGCTCGTCGCCGACCCGGAGATCGTCACGCTGCTGATCGAGGCGGGCGCCGACCCCGCCGCCACCGACTCCAACGGTGTCAGCGCCCGGTCCGTGGCCGCCGCGCTGGGTGACCCGATGGTGCTCGCCGGGCTGCCGCCGGTGCCGGGGGAGCCGACGAGCGCCGGGGCGCCCTAGAGCTGGTTCGGCACGGAGTTGCCCCCGGGCATGCGCGCCAGCACGGACCGGGCCTCGTTGGCTACCTCGGCGTTGCACAGCACGGCGTACTGATTGGCCACGATCTGGCTGGCGGAGGTGAAGTCGCGGCGGCCCCCGGTGAAGGCGTAGGAGATGACGCCGAAGAGCATCCCGAAGCCCGCGCCGACGAGGATCGCGGGCAGCACGACGACCAGTCCGGTGTCACCGAAGAACGACAGCAGCAACCCGACGAACAGCCCGAAGTAGGCGCCGGAGAACGCGCCGGCCAGCGCCACCCGGGAGTACGTCAGCCGACCGGTGACGCGCTCGACCATCCGCAGGTCGGTGCCGACGATGGCGACGTTCTGCACGGCGAACTTCTCGTCCGAGAGGAAGTCGACAGCGCGCTGCGCGTCGGCATAGGAGTGGTAGGACGCGATCTGCTCGCCGCGGAAGAGCGTGGGGGTGGCGGGAACCCGCCCGCGACCGGCACCTGTGAAGACCATGCACCCATCCTGTCGAATTCCGCTGGAAGCCGCCAGGGCGTCACCCGGACGTCAGCTGAACGCTCAACCAGCCTCGCCGCTCACCGCCGACCCGTCGTCACCCACGCCTCGACGTCGTCGGGGTGCCGCGGGAGCATTCCCGAGAGGTTCTCGTACCCGCCGGCCGTCACGACGATGTCGTCCTCGATCCGTACGCCGATGCCGCGCAGCTCCGCCGGCACCAGCTCGTCGTCGGGCCGGAAGTACAGCCCGGGCTCGACGGTGAAAACCATTCCCGGCGTCAACTCACCGTCGATGTACAGCTCACGGTCGGCCAGCGCGCAATCGTGCACGTCAAGCCCGAGGTGATGGCTGGTGCCGTGCACCACCCACCGCCGGTGCTGGCCACCCTTCTCGCGGTCCATCACCTCCTCGACATCCACCGGCAGCAGTCCCCATTCACCGAGCCGTTCGGCGATGACCCGCATCGCCGCCTCGTGCACTCCTGCGAGCGTCGAGCCGGGCTTGATCTGGGACATCGCCGCGTCTGCGGCCTCACGCACCACCTCGTACACGCGCCGCTGGGCCGGAGTGAACCTGCCCGAGACCGGGATCGTGCGGGTGATGTCGGCGGTGTACAGCGTCTGCACCTCGACCCCGGCGTCGACCAGCAGCAGGTCGCCGTCGCGGACCGGGCCGTCGTTGCGGATCCAGTGCAAGGTGCAGGTGTGGGCGCCTGAGGCGGCGATGGCGTCGTAGCCCTGGCCGTTGCCCATCTCGCGGGCGCGGGCAGCGAACACGCCCTCGATGACGCGCTCGCCCCGCTCGTGACCGATCGCGCGAGGCAACGCGGCGATGATGTCGTCGAAACCGTCGGCCGTCGCCGCCATGGCCGAGCGGAGCTGGTCGACCTCCCAGTCGGACTTGACCAACCGCATCGTCGAGATCGCGGCGGCGAACGCCTCGTCGGCCTTGACGGTCTCCTCGCCGGCGGTCCCGGCCTTGTCCCGGGCGGCGTTGAGCTGCTGGGTGAGGTCGGTCGCGGCATCGGCCACGATCCGGACCTCGACGTCGGCGAGGTCGCCGGTGATGGCGGCTTCGAGACCGTCCAGATGCAGCGCTTCCAATCCGGTCTCTGCGGCGATCTCCGCCAGGGACTGCCGGGAGCCGATCCACAACTCGCCGTAGCGGGCGCTGGCGTAGAACTCCTCGCTGTCGCGGGGCGAGCGGGGCCGGAAGAACAGCTGGGCCTCGTGGCCATCGGCCGTGGGTGCCATCACGAGGACCGCGTCCGGCTCGCGATCGACGCCGAGGCCGGTGAAGTAGGTGAAGGCGGTATGCGGGCGGAACCGGTGGTCGGTGTCGTTGCTGCGGACCACGTGGCCGCCGGCGGGGATCACCAGCCGCTGCCCCGGGTACTGCGCCGACAACGCCGCACGGCGCGCCACGGCTTGCTCGGCAGCGGGCAGCAACTCGGGCAGGGTGGGGTCCGGCGCCGACCAGCCGGTGGCGATGAACTTCTTGAATGCCTCGGACGTCGGGCGCTGACTGCGAGTCTCGGTGCTCTGCGCCTTCTCCTCGATGTCGGCGGCGGCGTCGGGTCCGTGCGTCGCGTCCTTCACCACCTCATGGTGACATTCGCGCGCCCCGTGGTCCGGTCAGTCACCATTTCCACCTACGCTGCGCTGCTGTGGCGATAGATCTGCACACGCACTCCACCGCGTCGGACGGCCGCAGCACCCCCGCCGAGCTGGTTGCCGAGGCGGCCGCCGCGGGACTGTCGGTCCTCGCCCTGACCGACCACGACACGTTCGCCGGCCTGGGCGGCGCCCGGGCGGCTGCCGGGGGCACGCCAGTGAGGGTGCTGTCCGGCGTCGAGATCTCCACCCGTACGGCTGGGATGAGCGTGCACCTGCTCGGCTACGGCGACTGCCTGATCGAGGACCCGGCCCTCGCGGCCGCGCTGTCCGGCACCGTCGCCTCGCGGGCCGACCGGGCCACCGAGATGGCCCGGAAGATCGCCGCGGGTGAGGGCCTGGACGAGGAGTCGCTGCTGTCAGCCCTTGCGGCCAACACCCCCCCGGGCGCGACGCCAGGCAGGCCGCACCTGGCCGACGCGCTGATCCAGCTGGGTCGCATCGGCAACCGGGACGAGGCGTTCACGGTCCTGCTGTCGGAGTCGGGCCCCTACTACGCCCACTACCGCGCGCCCAGCACGGCGTCAGCGGTGGCCACAGTGGCCGCGGCGGGGGGGCTGGCCGTGATAGCCCACCCCAACTCCGCGCACGGCCCAGGGGTGCTCTCCAACGCCCAGATCAGCGATCTGACCATGGTCGGACTGGCCGGTCTGGAGGTCGACCACCGCGACCACGACGACTCGGCGCGGGCCAACCTTCGCGGCCTCGCCAAGGACCTGGACCTGCTCGTCACCGGATCCAGTGATTACCACGGCAGCGGCAAGAGCAACGCGCTGGGCGAGAACGCGACGGCCCCGGAAGTCTTCGAGGAGATGAGCGGCCGGCTAGCCGATCGCTGGTAGGTCTGGGTCCACCTTCCCCGATGTGAGGAGAGCCGTGCTCGAACGATTGCGACTGGACGGCAAGGTGGCCGTCGTCACCGGCTCGACGAGGGGGCTGGGGCGGACCTTCGCGCTGGCGCTGGCCGAGGCGGGCGCCGATCTCGTCATCGTCGGCCGGGACGGGCAGGCCGCGGCGGGTGTCGCGGCCGAGGTCGGCGCGCTGGGGCGGCGTGCGGTCGTGGCGCTGGGCGACGTGACGGTCAGGGCCGATGTCGAACGGATCCGGGACGCCGCGCTGGTTGCGCTGGGCCGCATCGACGTCCTGGTCAACAACGCCGGCACCTGCATCCACACACCCGCCCTGGAGGTCACCGACGAACAGTGGCGCGCGGTGATGAGCGTCAATGTCGACGGCGTATGGCTGTGCTCGCAGGTCTTCGGAGCCGTCCTCGTGGGGCAGGGGTCGGGCGTCATCGTCAACATCGGCTCCATGTCGGGCGACATCGTCAACCGGCCGCAGTGGCAGCCCGCCTACAACGCGTCCAAGGCGGCCGTGCACCACCTGACCCGCAGCCTGGCGGCGGAATGGGCGCCGTCCGGAGTGCGGGTCAACGCGCTGGCGCCCGGGTACATGCGCACCGCGATGGCACCGGTCGACGACCCGCGGTTCCACCGGTTCTGGATCGAGGGTGCCCCGCAGCAGCGGGCGGGCGAGCCGGACGAGCTGGGCGCCGCCATCGTGTTCCTGGCCAGCGACGCCTCGTCCTACATGACCGGGTCGGTGCTGACGATCGACGGAGGCTACTCCGTCTTCTAGTCCATCAGTGTCCGGCGTTGCGCCGTGTCACCCCGGCAGCGACGGTGGGCCTGCGATCACGCCGACCAGCAGCCACCCGCCCGCGGCCAGTCCTGCCAGGCTGAGCAGGGCGAACAGGGCGACCCACAGCAGCGCCGGTACCCCACTGAGCCTGGCCAGTTGATCGGCGTCCGACGACGGACCGGGCATCCGGCGGCGGGTGGCATGCAGGTCGCCGACTGCCCTGACCGCGCCCAGCAGCAGCACCCATACCAGCGCGTGAGCCACGAACGACCGGGTGACCGGTGGCGCGTACGCGCTCAGCCCCACCAGGAGGGCGGCGGTGACCAGCACAGCGACGAAGCCGACGACGTTGCGGATCGCCAGCAGCATGACGACCAGCAGTGCGGCAGCCGCCGCGATCGCCAACGAGGGGCGGCCCCACGCGATGACCAGCGCGGCGAGGACACCGATGACACTCGGCGCCGGGTAGCCCGCCAGCAGGGTCATCACCATTCCGGCGCCCGCCGGTCGCCCGCGAGAGACCGTCAGCCCGGAGGTGTCGCTATGCAGCCGGATGCCGGCCAGCCGCCGGCCCGCGGTCAGTGCCGCCACCGCGTGGCCACCCTCGTGCGCCATCGTCACCAGCGCCCGGGTCCATCGCCACAGCGAAGGGACCGTCACCGCCAGGACGGCGAGCACGGCGCCGGCCACGAGCACAAAGACCGGTGCCGGTGGGTCGGGCGCCAGCAGCGCCGACATCACCCTCCCCAAGATCGCGCCCCTCGCGGCGCGTCCCACCCGACACACCCACAGTGCACCCCGACCCGCCGCCGAACTATCCCTCGTGCGCGGATCGGCATTCAGCGAGTGCCGGCGGCTCGGGGCTCCGCGTGCAACAGGGCATCCTCCAGGCGGTCCAGGCGCTCGGCGTGCACGGTCTCGCGCTCCAGACGCTGCGCTGCCAGTGCGACGTTGCGCTGCATCCCACCGAACACCACACCGTGGAACGGGGCGACGGCGGCCCAGTACAGATGCCCCAGCAGGCCACGGGGATGAAAGACCGCCCGCTGCCGAAAGATGGTCCGCCCGACCGGATCCTGCAGGACGTGCAGTTCCAGCCACGCCGCACCGGGAACTCGCATCTCGGCACGCAACCGCAGCAGGGTCGGCTCGCGGACCGCCTCCACCCGCCACCAGTCGACGGAGTCGCCGATCAGCAGGTCCAGCGGACTGCGGCGGCCCCGCGCCAGCCCGGGCCCGCCCGCCGCCCGGTCGAGCCAGCCGCGGACCGCCCATGCCAATGGCCAGGAGTACCAGCCGTTCTCGCCGCCGATGCCCTCGATCACCCGCCACAGCGTCTGCGGTGACGCCCGGACCAGCCGGGACCGGTCATCGGTGTACAGCGAGCCACCCGCCCAGTCCGGGTCGCTGGGCAGCGGGTCGCTGGGGGCGCCCGGCGCGCTGGTGCCGGACCACCGGGTCAGCACCTCGGCCTCGCGCACCCGGGCCAGTGCCAGCTCGACGGCCCGGTCGAAGCCCAGCAGACCCTCCCGCGGGTCAGGAATGATCGCGCTCACCGGGTGATCGCTGACGATGACCTCGTTGACCAGACTGGCGACCAGCGGCCGGGCCAGGCTGTTGGGAATCGGCGTGACCACGCCCACCCAGTGCGAGCTCAGCCGCGGGGTCATGACGTGCACGGGCAGCACGAGCCTGCGGGGCAGTCCCGCGACCCGGGCGTATCGCTGCATCATCTCGCGGTAGGTCAGCACCTCCGGTCCCCCGACGTCGTAGCCGCCGACCACCCCTTCGGGCAACCCGGCCGTTGCGACCAGGTAGCGCAGCACGTCCCGGACGGCGATCGGCTGGATCCGGGTGCTGACCCACCGCGGAGTGATCATGAAGGGCAGTCGCTCGGTGAGGTACCGCAGCATCTCGAACGATGCCGAGCCCGAGCCGATGATGACCGCCGCCCGCAGCACGATGGTCGGCACGCCTGACGCGAGCAGGATCTCACCGACCTCCTTGCGTGACTCCAGGTGAGGACTCAGCTCCTGGTGGCTGGGGTAGAGCCCGCCGAGGTAGATGATCCGGCCGACACCGGCCTCGCGGGCGGCGCCACCGAACGTCCGAGCGGCCGCCCGGTCGGTGCGCTCGAACCTCCGGCCGCTGGCGATCGAGTGCACGAGGTAGTACGCGACGTCGACTCCGGCCGTCGCCGCGGCCACGGCCTCACCGTCCAGGACGTCGCCCTTCGCGACTTCGACCTGGCCGACCCACGGCAGCGCCTCCAGGCGAGGCGGGTGCCGAGTCAGCACTCGGACCCGGTACCCGGCCCGCAGCAGCTCCGGAACCAGCCGCCCGCCGATGTACCCGGTGGCTCCGGTGACCAGGACGAGGGGAGTACTCACCGTTGCAGTCTCTCGTGCGCGCTCTGCGCTCACCCCTCGGGGGGACCGGCCGCCGTCGGTGACTCGGTGCTCAGCCGGACTTCGAGCGCTGCGGACATGGCGACGCCGGCGGCCTGGAAGCCGTCCTTGATCCGGCGACGCATCTCCCGGGCGACCGCCCACTGCTCCAGCGGCCTGGTCTTGATGATCATCCGGATGATGACGGTGCCCTTCCCGAGCGCCTCGATCCCCCAGACCTCCGGCTCCTCCAGGATCTTCGGGCCGAACTCGGTGTCCACGGCCAGCTCCCGGCCGAGCTCGCGCAGCACCTGCGTGACCTGGGCGATGTCCTCGGTGTACCCGACCTCCAGATCGAGCACCGCCCGCGACCAGCCCTGCGAGGAGTTGCCGACCCGTTTCACCTCGCCGTTGCGGACATGCCACACGGTGCCGTCCAGTGACCGCAGCCGCGTCGTCCGCAACCCCACGGCCTCGACGACGCCCTGGGCCTCGCCCATGTCGATGACGTCGCCCACCCCGAACTGATCCTCGGCGATCATGAAGATTCCGGATACCAGATCCGCGATGAGCGTCTGGGCGCCGAAGGCCAACGTCAGCCCGATGATGCCGGCACCCGCCAGCAGCCCGCCGATCTGGACACCGATCTCGGGCAGCACGAGCAATACCGCGAGCGACCAGATGACCACCGACACCGTTGCGGTGAGCAGCGAACCGATCGCGCGGGTGCGCTGGCTCCGCCGCTGCGCCGATATCGGGTCGACGCGGTCGAGCAGGTCCAGTGACCCGGTGAGGAAGCCGCCGCCCGTGATCACGCGGTCGACGGTCCGCCGGATCGCCCGGTGCGCCACCCATCGAACGATGATCGCGGCGGCGATGATCCCGATAACCAGCAGCGGTTTGCCAAGGGCGAACGTGAGCACCCGCGCGGTGGTCTCGTTGCCGATCTGCCGGGTGAGCCAGCCGCAGACGGTCGGGTCGCTCGCCGCGCATGCCAGGTCGCTGAAGGAGGTGGCCAGCGCGGACGTCATCGGCGGGCTCACGACGGCCACTCCAAACCGGTGTGAGCCGCCAGGAAGGCCAGGATCTCGGCGGTCAGGGCCACCGAGCGCGAGACCGAGCGCTGCCCGTGACCGACGTCGGTCTCGGCCCGGATCAGCACGGGCGACGAGGCGGGCGAGGAGGTCGTGGCGTGCTGGAGCGCCGCGCACATCTTGCGGCCGTGCAATGGGTCCACTCGCGAGTCGGACTCGAAGACGGTGAACAGCACGGCAGGGTAGGCGGTGCCCGGGACGACGCGGTGGTAGGGCGAGTACGCGTGCAGCCACCGCAGCTGCTGCGGGTCAGCGGCGGTTCCGTACTCCTCGTTCCAGGTCACGCCTAGGCCGTGCAACTCATACCGCACCATGTCCAGCAGCGGCGCCGAGCACACCACGGCCGCGAAGGCTGCCGGTCGCTGGGTCAGCGCGGCACCGACCAGCAGCCCGCCGTTGGACCCGCCGTATATCCCCAGCTGCCCCGGTGTGGTCCAGCCGCCGGCCACCAAGGCGGCGGCGGCGGCCAGGAAATCGTCGAAGACGTTCTGCTTGGCGCCCAGCATCCCGGCGCGGTGCCACTGCTCGCCCTCCTCGTCGCCGCCCCGCAACTGGGCGTCGACCCAGACCCCGCCGGCGCTCACCCAGGCGGTTGCCGTGGCGGCGTATCCAGGTGCCAGACCGACGCCGAATCCGCCGTAGCCGTACAGCACGGTGGCCGCCGGCGAGTGGGGCCGCCCCGCCTCGTCCAGCCGGTCGCTGCGGGCGAGCACGATCATCCGCACCGTGGTGCCATCCGGCGAGGTGTAGCTCACGTGCTGTGAGGTGATGGCCGGGCCGGGGGGCGGCTGCCCCGGCGGCATCGCCCAGACGTCCAGTACGGCTTCGCCCCCGCTGACGTCCAGCCGCAGCACCCGCGCCGGTGTGGTGGCGTCGGTGTACGTCAGCCACCCCTCGCTGCCGCCGTCCGGGCGAGTGCGCAGGCCGCCGACACTGCCGAGGCCCGGCAGCGTCACGTCACGGAGGAAGCCGCCGTCACGGTCGTGCAGCGCAACCTCGGACACGGCGTGCCGGGTGCGGACCGCACCGAGCACAGCGGTGTCCCCGGGCTCACGGTCGAGCAGAGCCACGCCGGCGAGCACCGCCTCGTCGTCCTCGGCAAGCAGGTCGCGCCAGTGCTCGACCTCGGGTGACATCGGATCGGCGACGCACAACCTGCCTCGGGGGGCCTCGAGATCGGTGAGGACGTAGAGCCGGTCGTCGCGCCCGACCCACACCGACTGCTGCGCGTCCCGCCCGGCGACTACGTGGCGCAGCGTCGGCGCCGCCGGGGACGAAGAGCTCAGATCCGCCAGCCACACGTCGTTGCGCGGTGCGGTGCCCGCCGCCGCGGAGATCACCAGCCAACGTCCGTCAGTGCGTGTCCACACCCCGAAGTACGTGGTCATGGGCTGGTCGACGCCGAAGATCAGCACATCGTCGGCCGTGGGCGTGCCGACGGTGTGCAGGTAGACCCGGCGGTGGAACTGCTCCTCGCCGCTCGGCACGTCCTGCGCCGCCAGTCGCCGGACGTAGTAGAAGCGCACCGCACCCGTCTCGTCCCGGGGCAACCAGGCCACGGGGGAGTAGCGCGTGCGGTCGATCGGGCCGTCGACGATCCGGCCCGAGTCCACGTCCAGGACCCGCAGTGCGCTCTCCTCGGTGCCCTTTTCCGACAGTTGCACGGCGATCAGGCCCCCCTCGCGGCTGGGCGACCACGAGTCGAGCGTGGTGGCCCCGGTGGGGTCGAGGACCATCGGGTCGAAGAGCACCCGGGGCGACCCGGCCGCGTGGACGGTAAGCACCGGGTGCTCGGCATCGGGGTCGCGGCGGCTGACGAATGCCCGTTGACCACGCCAGACCGGCGGCGCGACCCAGCCGATCCGCAGCAGCCCACGCAGCCGGTCCGCGAAGGCCGCAGTTGATGACCACGCCGCAGCGGTCCGCCCGTACAGGTCCTGCTGCGCCGCCGACCACGCCAGCGTTCGGGGATCCGCAGCATCCTCCAGCCAGCGGTACGGGTCGGCGACGGGCAGCCCGTGCAACGTGTCGATCAGGTCGAGGCGCTCGGCGGACGGGTAGGGGCCCGGGGTCGGCATCATCCCGGCAAGCTTAGGAGTGGCGCGATCACCTGCCCACGAACGGGAACTGTCTGCAACACTCGGCACAGTGGACGCGACAGACCACCCCGTAAGCGCCGAACTCCTCCGGCTCGCCCAGGCCTACGGGGTCTCGACCGAATTCTGGGACTGGCAGGGGCAGCACGTCGTGGTGTCGGCGGCCACGATCTCCGCGGTACTGGCGGCGCTGGACATCGACACGCAGGACGACGAGGCGGTGGCCGCCGCCCTGGCCGATGTCGAGAACCGTCCGTGGCGACAGATGCTCGCGACGGTGACCGTGGTCCGAGACGGCGTCGCGGGTTCGGTGCCGGTGCACGTTCCCGCCGGTTCGGGCGTCACCGTGGAGATCGAGCTGGAGCAGCCGGCCGCGGCGACCCGCGGCACCGTGGCGGGACTTGCGTCGGAGCTGGCGCCCGCCGCGGGCAGGCCCACCACCCGCGAGGTGGACGGCACGATCATGGAGCAGCGCGTCTTCACGCTGCCCACCGACCTGCCGCTGGGCTGGCACCGGCTGGTGGCCACGGTGACGCCGACCACCGGCGAGGGGGCCACGGCCGGTGGTGGCGAGATGCCCGAGGAGTCACAGGTGAGGGCGGGTGCCGTGGAGATCCCCGCGGCGCTGGTGGTCACCCCGCAGCGGGTGCCGCTGCCCGACGGCCTGGCGCACCGCCGGCAGTGGGGATTCATGACGCAGCTGTACCAGGTGCGCTCGGAGAACTCCTGGGGCCATGGCGACCTCGCCGATCTCGCGGAGATCGTCACGTGGTCAGGCCGTTCGCACGAGGCGGGGTTCGTCCTGGTCAACCCGCTGCACGCACCGGAGCCGGTGGCGCCGGTGGAGGCCTCGCCATACCTGCCGGCCACGCGGCGGTTCGTCAGCCCGCTGTACATCCGGGTCGAGGACATCCGCGAGACCGCGTATCTGTCGGCGGCCGACCGCGCCGTCATCGAGTGGCACGCCGAGGAACTGCGCGAGCTCAACCGGGCCGACGTCCAGATCGATCGGGACCTGGTGTGGGAGGCGAAGGCCGCCGCCTTGGAACGGGTCTTCGCGGTGCCCCGCTCGCCCGCCCGCCAGGCTGCCTTCGACGCCTACCGCGACCGTGAGGGGACCGGCCTGCTCGACTGGGCGACGTGGTGTGCCCTGCGCGAGCACTACGGCATCCCGCCGTCGCGGTGGCCCGCCCACGCTGGACGCGCCGACAATCCCGCGGTTGCCGACCTGCGGGAGGAACTGGCTCACCGGGTGATGTTCCACGGCTGGCTGCAGTGGATCCTCGACGAGCAACTCGCCGCTGCCCAGCGGGCCGCCGTCGAGGCGGGCATGGCGCTGGGGATCGTGCACGACCTCGCGGTCGGTGTCCACCCGGACGGTGCCGACACCTGGGCGCTGCAGGACGCACTGGCCGGCGGGGTGACCGTGGGGGCGCCGCCGGATGCCTTCAACCAGCAGGGCCAGGACTGGTCGCAGCCGCCATGGCGCCCGGACGCGCTGGCCGATCTGGGGTACGCGCCGTACCGGGACATGCTCCGCTCGGTGCTGCGGCACAGCGGCGGCATCCGGGTCGACCACGTCATGGGGCTGTTCCGGCTGTGGTGGATCCCGGACGGCGCCGCGCCGGACCAGGGCACGTACGTCCGCTACGACCACGAGGCACTGATCGGCATCCTCGCCCTGGAGGCGACCCGCGCCGGGGCCGTGGTGATCGGTGAGGACCTGGGCAATGTCGAGCCGTGGGTGCGGGAGTACCTCGGCGAGCGCGGCATGTTCGGCACCTCGATCCTGTGGTTCGAGAAGGACGAGGGCGGCCACCCGCTGAAGCCGCAGGCCTGGCGCGAGCTGTGCCTGGCCACGGTCACCACGCACGACCTGCCGCCGACGGCCGGGTACCTGGCCGGGGAGCACGTCGAGGTGCGTGACCGGTTGCGGTTGCTGACCCGGCCGGTGGAGGAGGAGCGAGCGATCGACGAGGCCGATCGTCGCGCGTTCCTCGCCATGCTCGACGACCTCGGCCTGTTGCCCGCAGGCCCGACCGAACGCCAGACCGTCGAGGCGCTGCACCGGATGCTCACGTGGACCCCGTCGCGGTTGCTGGGGGTGGCGCTGCCCGACGCGGTCGGCGACCGCCGGGCGATCAACCAGCCCGGCACCAGCAACCAGTACCCCAACTGGCGCCTGCCGATGGCCGACGGCGTGGGTCAGCCCGTGCTCATCGAGGACCTGGTGACCTCGCTGCGGGCGGGCAGCCTTGCCCAGGTGATGGCAGAGGGCATCTAGCACGAAGGAACCACCGGTGTGGTCTGATCTGGTGAAGCGAATGGGAGTGCGGGAGTTCAAACAGCATGCCTCCGCGCTGCTGGCCAGCAGGGAGGATGAGCGCGGGCGCCATCAGCTGAGCGCGTCACGCTCCTGGGCGCGCAGCGAGCGGGCGGTGCCGTCGCGGTTCTCCAGCACCAGTCGGCGCAGCCCGGCGGGCGCGTCGGGGTTGCCGGCCAGCCAGCGGTCTGCGCGATCGAGCAGGTCCTGGGTGACCAGCGTCGCCGGGTACAGCCCGACCACGATCTGCTCGGCCATCTCCAGGGTGCGGCTGCGCCACACTGGCAGCAGGGCGTCGAAGTACCGGACGGTGAACGGGGCCAGCAGCTCCGGATCGTGGGAGCGACCGAAGCCGCCGATCGTCGAGGCTTGCACGGCATTGGTCAGCTCACCGCCCATCACCGCCTGCCACACCGCCTCCTTGGCCGCCTGATCGGGGCGGGCCGCCCGTGCCGCCGCCGCGGCCCGCTGACCCGTCGCCGTCTCGTCCCGGGCCAGCTCGGCGTCGATCAGGCCAGCGGAGCCCGCCGAGCCGTCGGCGTCCGTCGCGGCGATCGCACCCACCAGTTCCCACCGCCGGTCGGTGTCGATGGTCAGCCCGTCGAGGGCCAGCTCGCCGTCCAGCAGCCCACGCAGCCGCTTCACGTGGTCAGGGGTGCGCGCGAAGCCGAAGAAGCCGCGCACCGCCTGCAACTGCAGATCTGATCCGGCCGGTGCCTTCTCGGCAAGACCCCACCATCGCTCGGCCACCCGATCGCAGGTCTCGCGGCGCAACGCCTCCGCGGTGTACAGCCGCGCGGCCGTGGTCACCTGCGACAGCAGCGACAGCACGGCCGAGGAGTCCGACTCCTCGCCGATGTTGCGCAGAGCCAGGTCGATGAACTGGCGGGCGCCGAGCTCGGCGTCGCGGGTCGCGTCCCAGGTCGCCGACCACAGCAGTCGTCGTGGCATCGGGTCGCGCAGCGCGTCAAGATGGGCCACCGCGGTCACCGCCGACTGCGGGTCGAGACGGATCTTGGCGTAGGCGTGGTCGTCGTCGTTGACCAGCAGCAGCGCCGGCCTCGGCACGCCGCGCAGCTCGACGATCTCGGTCGAGGCGCCGTCGATGTCGGCGCTGAGCTGCGCGACGCGCACCAGCGAGGGTTTGTCGCCGTGGTCGCGGCCGGGATCCTGCAGGTCGTAGAGCCCGATCGCGAGGCGGTGCGGGCGCAGCTGCGGGTGGTCCTCGGGTGCCTGCTGCGTGATCGTCACCTCCTTCATCACCGCTCCCGCACCGCCCTCGCCGGTGGCGACGATCTCCGGCCGCAGCGTCGTGACGCCCGCTGTCTGCAGCCAGACGCGCACCCATTCGGTCAGGTCACGCCCACTGGCAGCCGACAGTTCCCGCAGCAGGTCGGTGAAATCGGCGTTGCCCCACGCGTGCGCCTTGAAGTAGGCCCGCAGGCCGGTGAAGAAGTGCTCCCGGCCGACCCAGTGCACGAGCTGCTTGAGCACCGAGGCGCCCTTGGCGTAGGTGATGCCGTCGAAGTTCACCTCGACGTCGGCGAGATCACGGATGTCGGCGATGACCGGGTGCGTGGTAGGCAACTGGTCCTGCCGGTAGGCCCACGTCTTCTCCACGGACGTGAACGTCGTCCACGCCTGTGTCCACTTCGTCGCCTCGGCGCAGGCCAGGGTGCTGGCGTACTCGGCGAATGACTCGTTGAGCCACAGGTCGTTCCACCACCGCATCGTCACCAGGTCGCCGAACCACATGTGGGCGAGCTCGTGCAGCACCGTGATCGCCAGCCGCTCGCGGGTGGCCTCGGGCACCTTCGACCGGAACACGTACGTGTCGGTGAACGTGACGCAGCCGGCGTTCTCCATGGCGCCGGCGTTGAACTCCGGGACGAAGATCTGGTCGTACTTCTCGAACGGGTAGGCGAGGTCGAACTGCTCCTCGTAGAAGGCGAAGCCGCGGCGGGTGAGGTCGAACATCTCCTCGGCCTCCAGGTACTGGGCCAGCGAGGCGCGGCAGAACACGCCGAGTCCGACGACGCGCCCGTCGCGGCTGGTCAGCTCGGTGGTGACGCCCTCGTAGGGGCCGGCGACGACCGCTGTGACGTAGGAGGACAGTCGCGGTGTCGGCGAGAACACCCAGCGCCTGGTGCCCGTCGTGGGCCCGCCGGCCGGGGTGGGTGCCGGCGAGTTGGAGAACACCCGCCAGTGCGCCGGTGCGGTTACCGAGAAGGCGAAGGTGGCCTTGAGGTCCGGCTGCTCGAAGACCGCGAAGACCCGCCGCGAGTCTGGCACCTCGAACTGGCTGTAGAGGTACGTCTCCTGGTCGGCCGGGTCCACGAATCGGTGCAGGCCCTCGCCGGTGCTCATGTACCGGCATTGGGCGACGACGCGGACGGTGTGCTCGCCCGGGGCCAGATCGGCCAGCGTGACGCGGGCGCCGTCGTAGACCTCGGCGGGATCCAGCTGGCTGCCGTCGATGCTGACCTCGGCCACCGAGGCGGCGATCAGGTCGAGGAACGTCGCGCCCGGCTCGCCCGTCGCGAACCGCAGCGTCGTGATCGAGGCGAACGTCTCGTGGCCGTCGGCGGCACCCGACAGGTCGAGGTCGACCTCATAGGCCTGCGTCGTGACGAGGGCGGCACGCTCAAGCGCCTCGTCCAGGGTCAGGTTGGTTCCCGGCATGGTCGGTCATCTTGTCATCTCGCCGGAGAATGCGACGGGGCTGGCGAGCGTTGCGAGTTTGCATGACGCAGACCTCCGCCCCGGACGTGACCACCGAAACGCAGCTCGCCGTCGCCGACTTCTGGTTCGACCCGGTCTGCCCGTGGGCCTGGATGACCTCCCGCTGGATGATGGAGGTGGAGCAGGTCCGCGACGTCAGCGTGCGGTGGCACGTGATGAGCCTTGCGGTGCTCAACGAGGGCCGTGACCTGCCCGAGCAGTACGCCGAGTTGATGCGCAAGGCCTGGGGGCCGGTGCGGGTCGTCATCGCCGCCCGCCGCGCCCACGGCGAGGAGGTCGTCAAGCCGCTCTACGACGCGATCGGCTTCCGGGTGCACAACGGCGGCCGTGGCGACTACGACGCCGTCATCGCCGAGGCGCTGGCCGAGGTGGGTCTGCCGGCAGACCTGGCATCGGCGGCCTCCGGTGAGGACTACGACGAGGAGTTGCGGGCCAGTCACGCCGAGGGCATCGATCTGGTGGGCGCGGACGTCGGGACGCCGGTTGTGTCGTTCAACGGGGTCGCCTTCTTCGGTCCCGTCGTGACCCCCACCCCGCGCGGCGAGGCAGCCGCCAAGCTGTGGGACGGCACCCTGCTCGTCGCCGGCACACCGGGGTTCTACGAGATCAAGCGGACCCGGACCGTAGGGCCCAGCTTCGACTGACGTCAGATGAGATTCCAGTGACGCCTGACTAGAGTTGAGCGAGTGCCTCGGCTCCTGCTCGACCTCACGCCGCTGCAGACTGCGCCGTTCCGGCGATTGTGGTTCGGCGCGCTGCTGACCGGCGTCGGCGCCAACCTGACGGCCGTGGCGGTGGGCCTACAGGTCTATGAGGTGACCGGTTCGACGTTCAGCGTGGGCCTGGTGGGGTTGTTCGCGCTGGTGCCGTTGATCGCCATGGGGCTGTACGGCGGGGCGGTCGTCGACGCCATGGACCGCCGGACAGTGATTATCGCCTCGGCGCTCGGCACTCTGGTGGTGGCGGTCGGTTTCGTGGCGCAGGCCGCGGTCGGCAATGACCGGGTATGGGTGCTGTACCTGCTGATCGGGGCGCAGAGCGGGCTGTTCGGGATCGCCAACCCGGCGCGCTCGGCCTCGATACCCCGGTTGCTCCCGGATCGGCTGCTGCCGGCGGCCAACGCGCTGACCAGCCTGTCGTTCACCGCCGGCATGTCTGTCGGGCCGTTGTCAGCGGGACTGCTGATCTCGGCAGGCGGCTTCGGTGCCGCGTACCTGGCCGACGCCGTGCTGGCGGCAGGCGCCGTCCTCACCCTGGTCGGGTTGCCCGCGCTGGCGCCCACCGGCCCGGTGCAGCGTGCCGGCCTGGAGTCGGTGCTCACGGGGTTCCGGTTCCTGGCGACCCGGCCCAACGTGCGGATGACGTTCACCCTCGACCTCGCGGCCATGGTGCTGGCGATGCCCCGGGTGCTCTTCCCCGCGATGGCGGTGCTGGCGCTGGGTGGCGGTGCCACCACAGTCGGCGTCCTGACTGCCGCCTTCGCCATCGGCTCGATGGCGGCCGGGCTGCTCAGCGGGCCGTTGGGTGCTGTGGTGTCACAGGGCCGGGCGGTGGTCCTCGCGATCGTGGTCTGGGGTGCGGCGGTGAGCGGTTTCGGCGTGGTCGTGGCCGCGTCGCCCGGTGCCCCGGAATCGGGAGTGTCATGGCTGCTGTGGCCGGCCATCGGGTGTCTGGTCGTTGCCGGAGCAGCCGATGCGGTCAGCGCCGTCTTTCGGATGACGATCCTGCAGGCGGCCACGCCTGATGAGTTGCGAGGGCGGCTGCAGGGCGTCTTCGTTGTCGTGGTGGCCGGCGGCCCGCGGCTGGGTGACGTGGTGCTGGGGACAGCCGCGGCGCTGACCGCGGAGGCGACCACGGCGATCGGCGGCGGTCTGGCCTGCGTCCTCGTGGTCCTCGTGGTGGCCCTGCGGCAGCGGACGTTCCTGCGCTACGACGCGCGGATGCCGCATGCCTGAGCACTGCTCACACCAGCGATCCGGGTCGGCAGGGCCGAAGGTCGGCAGGGCTGAAGGTCGGCAGGGCTGAAGGTCGGCAGACAGCGTGCCGATGCACGGGGCGACATCCTCGGTGTCGGTCTGGTTGCCGACCTCACGGGTGGCGATGAGAATGAAAGGTGCCACTTCCTTGGACGGCGACGCAGCGGTGACGATGGGTGTCGCGTTCGAGCAGGTGAGCGACATGATCTTTATTCTGACGCCCGAGGTGCGAGTGGTGACACTCAACCGGGCGGCTGCCCGCTGGGTTGGCATGTCAGCAGACGACGTCGCCGGCCGCGTGCTGGCTGAACTGGCCGAGAGCAGCGCGGTGCTCGCGGCCAACCGGTCCTTGCTGTTGGGAATGCCACAGATCGTGGCTCAGGTGGACCGATCGGGCACTCCGTTCGGCGAGGACGAGATGACGTTGTTCGACGGCCACGGGCGTCTGGTAACGGTGTCCACTCGGTTGGACCCGCTGGTCGTCGGCGAGGAGTCCCTGGTCGCGTGGACCGTGCGCCTGCTGGACGAGCGGCGCATGATTTTCAGGGCGTCTACCGTCGCCATGGCGAGACTGAACACCGACGGCAGCTTCATCCAGGTCAATCAGGCTCTGGAACGGTTGGTGGGGGCCACTGAGGAGGATCTGGTGGCTACGTCGTTCATCGATCTTCTGCATGAGGAGGACCGCGTGCGGTGGCGGGGTCCTCGCGTCCCCGGCGCAGGACCCACCGCACCCGCCGACACCGAGTACCGCCTGGTTACCCGATCGGGGCGTGTGCTGTGGTGCCAGGTCACCAGCACGATCCTGCCGGGCTCGCACGATGTCGGTAGCGCCAATCTCATCGTGATCCAGGACATCACAGCCCGCAGAGAGGCCGAGTCCGAGGCGGCCCGCACCGCCATTCAGCATCGGTTGCTGGCGCGCCTGGCGACGAAGGCCCTAGTGGCTCCTGACGCCAACAGCCTCGCTCGGGACGTCGCGATTCTGCTGCGTGAGGAGGCAGGGGCGATCGCCGTCGAGTGGACAGCGGCCGTCGATGACGCAGGTACGGGCATCACGGCCTTGAGCGAGTCGAGCCCACGGGTCGATGGACGCTGGTTCCTCGCCCCGCTCGCCGGCCTGGGTCAAGCCGGCGAACTGCGGGTCATGTTCGCCGCTGATGCACCGGAGGCCGGAGCGGCCGAGTATCAGGCCGAGTCGCGGCAGAGGTTCGCCGAGTCGGCGGCCAGCGTCTTGTCGGTCGGCCTCGGTCGGCTGCGTGCTGAGGCCGCGCTGCGCTTGCAGGGGCTGCGGGACCCGCTCACGGGCCTGGCGAACCGCCGTCTTCTGGTTGATCGCCTGCAGGACGCCCTGGACCGGCGTCACGTGAGTGGTCACATGGTCGGCGTGCTGTTCATCGATCTCGACGACTTCAAACCCATCAACGACACGTTCGGTCACACGGCTGGTGACCGGCTGCTCGTAGAGTTCGCCGACCGATTGCGGTCACTCGTCCGGTCCTCCGACATAGTTTCGCGTTGGGGTGGGGACGAGTTCGTCGTTCTGGTCCAGCGGCTGACGGACCCGCAGGAGGCCGTCGCACTGGCGCATCGGATCACTGACTCCGCCAGTCAGCCGTTCGACATTGCCGGAACCGGTGAGATCCGTTTGACCGCCAGCGTGGGGATCGGGATCGGTCTCGGGCAGACCACCGTCGATCAGGTACTCAGTGAGGCCGACGAGTCGATGTACCGGATCAAGCGCGAGCGCGGATCACGTCGCCGCGAGTCACCGTTGCATCGCCTCGGTAGGGAGCCCACACCGGGGTGACGACCGTACGGCGAGCGGGTCACACCCAGATGACCGCCCGGCCGGGGGCGCGGCCGCCGCCGGACCACACCGCGTGGTGCGCGTCGCGGCCGCCCAACACGAGAGCCTCGTCGCGCAGGATCCGCGCCGCGGTCCAGGCCGCCGCCAGAGCATCGAGGGCGTCGTCGATCGGAACCTGGGCCAGGACCGGGTCGTCGAGGACCGCGGGGTCGACCGCCAGGGCGGCCAATCGTCGAGCCACGCCCGCCGCGGTCTTCTTGCCGGGCCAGATCTCAGTGGGTGGGCGGGTGGACATGACGCGGAAGGCAGTCTCCGGGTGGGTCTCGACGACTCGTGTGGCGGCGGTCCATGGCAGGCGGTGCAGCTCGTCCTCGACGTCGAGAATCTTCCCGGCAATGCCCCACGACTGAGTCGAGATGCCGGCGCCGCCCGCCCGGCGGGACTCCTCCTGGGCGAGTTCGCGGCTGGCCCGAGTGGTGCCCTCGCGGCGTCCCACGGCCATTGCTGCCGCGGGCG
>CAZEYA010000019.1:0-16799 GCA_964516515.1 uncultured Kineosporiaceae bacterium
CGGCACCGCGGCCGGACGTCGAGCGCATGAGCGCCGACCCCGACGTCGTGCCGCGGGGTCCGACGGACGCCGTCGAGCCCGACCCGGCCTCGGTCTTCGCCGAGGGCGACCGGGTCCAGCTCACCGACCCCCGAGGGCGGCTGCACACCATCACCCTGATGGTCGGCAGGACGTTCCACACCCATCGTGGCTCGATCGAGCACGATCAGCTCATCGGACGGTCACAGGGCAGTGTGGTGCGCAGCACCGGTGACGTGGAGTACCTGGCGCTGCGACCGTTGCTCGCCGACTTCGTGCTCTCGATGCCGCGTGGCGCGGCGGTGGTCTACCCCAAGGACGCCGCCCAGATCGTCGGCATGGGCGATATCCACCCCGGCGCGCGCGTGCTGGAGGCCGGGGTCGGGTCCGGTGCGCTGTCGATGTCGCTGCTGCGGGCGGTCGGCGACGGCGGCGTGCTGTGGTCCGTCGAGCGCCGTGCCGACTTCGCCACCATCGCCGCCGGCAACGTCCGCAGCTTCTTCGGGCGGGAACACCCGGCCTGGCTGTTGACGGTCGGGGATCTGGTCGAGGTGCTGGACGGGCCGCCGGTCGAGGCGGCACCGCAGCGGGTGGACCGCGTGGTCCTCGACATGCTCGCTCCCTGGGAGTGCCTGGCCGCGGTGGAACGGATCCTGGTGCCCGGCGGCGTGCTCACGGTATATGTGGCGACCGCCACCCAGCTGTCACGCCTGGTGGAGACGGCGAGGGAATCCGGGCGCTGGACCGAGCCGAGTGCCTGGGAGACGATGCTGCGCGGCTGGCACCTGGAAGGTCTCGCGGTGCGTCCCGAGCACCGGATGGTCGGCCACACCGGGTTCCTCGTCACGGCGCGGCGGATGGCCGACGGGGTCCGGGCGCCGCTGCGGCGCCGGCGGCCCGCCCCGGGCGCCTACCCGGCGCCGCCCGATCCGCAAGGGCAGCCCGACGCGGAGAATTTCCCAGAACGTCACGATGCGCCCGACCGTTGAGTCCGACCCTCGGGTTACCGTCTTCATAACGGACTCGCAGCCCGCCGGGCCCGGGGCACGGCCGGACGAGAGGAGTTGACATGAGCGACGACGTGAGGATCCGCCTCCTGCAGGACGAGGTCACCCGGTTGCGCGCCGAGGTCGGCAAGGTCCGGATGCACAACGAGCGGATAGCCGACACCCTGCGGGAGGCCCGCGACCAGATCGTCACGCTGCGCGCCGAGGTCGACCGGCTGGCACAGCCCCCCTCCTCCTACGGCACCGTGCTGACCCGTCACGAGGACGGCACCATCGACGTCTCGACCGGCGGTCGCAAGCTACGGGTGGCGGCCTCACCTGCCCTGACCGAGGAGGAGTTGTCGCCCGGCCGAGAGGTCATGCTCAACGAGGCGCTCAACGCGGTGCTCGCCGCGGGTTACGAGCGGGTCGGCGAACTCGTGACGATCAAGGAGATGATGCCGCCGGACCGCGTCCTGGTCGTCGCTCACGCGGACGAGGAGCGCGTGGCGCGGCTCGCCTCGCCGCTGCTGGACGCTCCGCTGCGCGTCGGGGACTCGCTGATGATGGACACCCGTAATGGGTTCGCCTTCGAACGGGTACCCAAGGCAGAGGTTGAGGAACTGATCCTCGAAGAGGTGCCGGACATCGACTATTCCGACATCGGCGGCTTGAAGTCGCAGATCGAGGCCATCCGGGACGCGGTCGAGCTGCCGTTCCTGCACCCTGACCTGTTCGCCGAGCACGGCCTCAAGGCGCCCAAGGGCGTTCTGCTGTACGGCCCCCCCGGCTGTGGCAAGACGCTGATCGCCAAGGCGGTCGCCAACTCGCTGGCCAAGATGATCGCCGAGCGGCAGGCGGCGCCCGGCCCGTCCGACGGCGAGGGCGCGGCCCCCGACGCCGCGGTCGAGCACAAGGAGCGCCGCTCCTACTTCCTCAACATCAAGGGCCCGGAGCTGCTCAACAAGTACGTCGGCGAGACCGAGCGGCACATCCGGCTCATCTTCGCCCGCGCCCGCGAGAAGGCCGGCGACGGCACCCCGGTGGTGGTGTTCTTCGACGAGATGGAGTCGCTGTTCCGCACCCGGGGATCGGGCGTGTCCAGCGACGTCGAGAACACGATCGTGCCCCAGCTGCTCAGCGAGATCGACGGTGTCGAGCGACTGGAGAACGTCATCGTCATCGGTGCCTCCAACCGCGAGGACATGATCGACCCCGCCATCCTGCGGCCCGGCCGGCTCGACGTGAAGATCAAGATCGAGCGGCCGGACGCCGAGAGCGCCCGCGACGTGTTCACCAAGTACCTGCTGCCCCACCTGCCGCTGCACGCCGACGACATCGCGGCCAACGGCGGCTCACGCGAGGGCACCGTGGACGCCATGATCCAGCGCACCGTCGAGCGGATGTACTCCGAGACCGAGGAGAACCAGTTCCTGGAGGTCACCTACGCCAACGGCGACAAGGAGATCCTGTACTTCAAGGACTTCAACTCCGGAGCGATGATCCAGAACATCGTCGACCGGGCGAAGAAGTCCGCGATCAAGGACCTGCTGACCCTCGGGCAGCGGGGGATCCGGGTCGAGCACCTCCTGTCGGCCTGTGTCGACGAGTTCAAGGAGAACGAGGACCTGCCCAACACGACCAACCCGGACGACTGGGCACGGATCAGCGGCAAGAAGGGTGAGCGGATCGTGTTCATCCGCACGCTGATCCAGGGCAAGCAGGGCACCCAGCCGGGCCGGAGCATCGACACGGTGGCCAACACCGGTCAGTACCTGTGACCGAGGGCGAGCCGCGCCAGCTCGGCGTCGGCCGCCGTGTCATGGGCCTGGAGACCGAGTACGGCGTCTGGTCGCCCTCGGAGCTGGCGGCCAACCCGATGCTGCTGTCCAGCCAGATCGTCAACACCTACGCCGCGCAGCGCGCCCGCAGCCAGCGGCCGCGGTGGGATTACGAGGACGAGGCCCCGTTGCGCGACGCCCGGGGCTTCGACGTGACCCGCAGCGCCGCGCATCCCAGCCAGCTGACCGACCGGCCCGACATCGCGGCCTCGGCGGGGCCCGTTGGGTCCGGCGGCGGGGAGGCATCGGATGAGGACGCAGCCGTGGGTGATCTCGATGACCCGTCGATGGCCAACGTCATCCTGACCAACGGTGCCCGGCTCTACGTCGACCATGCCCACCCGGAGTACTCCTCTCCGGAGGTGACGGGCCCGCTCGACGCCGTCATCTGGGACAAGGCCGGCGAGCGGGTGATGCAGCAGGCGGCAGCCATGGTGAAGGCGACATCCGGCCTCGCTCCCATCCTGCTCTACAAGAACAACACCGACTCCAAGGGCGCCTCATACGGCTGCCACGAGAACTACCTGATGAGCCGGTCCACTCCGTTCTCGGAGATCGTCACCGGGTTGACGCCGTTCCTGGTCACCCGGCAGGTCTTCACCGGCGCCGGCCGGGTCAGCATCGGAGCCGACGGCAGCGGGGCCGGCTTCCAGATCAGCCAGCGGGCGGACTTCATCGAGGTCGAGGTCGGCCTGGAGACCACGCTCAAGCGCCCGATCATCAACACCCGGGACGAACCTCATGCCAGTGCCGACCGCTATCGGCGGTTGCACGTCATCATCGGCGACGCCAACCTCGTCGAGCCGGTGACGTTCCTCAAGATGGGTGCCACGGCGCTGGTCCTCGACATGATCGAGGACCGGGCGCTGGGGGAGTTGCCGGCGCTGGCCGAACCCGTGGGGGCGCTGCACCGGATCAGCCACGACCCCACGCTGCGCACGCTGGTGCGGACCAGGTCAGGTCAGCAGCTGACCGCACTCGACGTGCAGTGGCAGTATTTCGAGGCCGCCGCCAAATACGTCGCCTCCGGCGCTGCGGGCGACCCGGGGCCGCAGACCAGCGAGGTGCTGCACCGCTGGGAGGACGTCCTGACCCGGTTGGGGCAGGACCCGCGCTCCTGCCATGCCGATGTCGAATGGGTGGCCAAGCTTCGCTTGCTGGAGGGTTTCGCGCAGCGGGAGAGCCTGCCCTGGGGCCATCCCCGATTGGCGGCGATCGACCTGCAGTGGTCCGACGTCCGGCCGGAGAAGGGTCTCTATCACCGGCTGGTCGCCAAGGGCGCGGTCGAGCGCCTGGTGTCCGATGCCGAGATCGAGGCGGCCGTCATCGACCCGCCCACCGACACTCGGGCCTACTTCCGGGGCCAGTGCCTGCGCCGCTACCCGGAGTCGATCGCTGCCGCGTCGTGGGACTCGGTGATCTTCGACATTCCTGGTAGGGGCGCCCTGCAGCGGGTACCCACGCTGGAGCCGCTGCGGGGGACCCGTGACCATGTGGGGGACCTGCTGGACCGCTCTGCCACAGCAGCGGACCTGGTGCGGGCGCTGACCACCCCCCGCTGAGCTTGCAACGCCATGCTCCGGTGGCCGCGCCGCGTGCGTACCCTGGAGTGGTCGGTGCCAGCCGACGCGAACGCGGAGGAGGTCCGAAGTGGCAGGCCAGGATCAGCAGCGCAGCGGGAGCCGACGCACCGAATCCCACGAGGTGGACGAGGCCGTCCCCACAGCGCCGGCCACCCAGACGACGGGTGCCGAGGTCGACGAACTGCTCGACGAGATCGACTCGGTGCTGGAGGAGAACTCCGAGGAGTTCGTCCGGGGATTCGTCCAGAAGGGTGGCCAGTAGGCTCGCGTCCCGTGACATCAGACTTCGAGTGGCCGGATCGTCGTGGCGGCGGGGCAGCCGGTCACGGTGCCCATGCGGCGCCAGGTGCCGCGTCGTTCGTCGACTACCTGCAGCGGGTGTCACCCGTTGTGCCGGTGTTGGCGCCGCCGCTGTCGGGGGGTAGCGCCGGCGCGGACGACAGGTCGGTGATGTCGCCTCATGCCGGAATGGTCCACGGGACGACGATCATCGCGCTGTCCACCGCGTCCGGCGTGTTGATGGCCGGCGATCGGCGCGCCACGTCCGGCAACGTCATCGCCAACAGCGACATCGTCAAGGTCCACCCCGCCGATCACTTCTCGGCGATCGGCATCGCGGGGGTGGCGGGGCTGGGCCTGGAGCTCATCAAGCTGTTCCAGGTCGAGCTGGAGCACTACGAGAAGATCGAGGGCACCTCGCTGTCGCTGGAGGGCAAGGCCAGCCGGCTCGCCTCGATGATCCGCGGCAACCTGGGCATGACCATGCAGGGCCTGGCCGTCGTCCCGCTCTTCGCCGGCTTCGACGTGGCGACGAACACCGGGCGCATCTACTCCTTCGACGTCACCGGTGGTCGGTACGTCGAGACCGATCACCACGGCATCGGCTCGGGGTCCTGGTTCGCGCGCGGCTCGCTGAAGAAGCTGTGGCGACGCGGGTTGACCGAGGCCGAGGCGGTCGCGGTAGCCGTAGCGGCGCTGTACGACGCCGCGGAGGACGACAGCGCCACCGGTGGCCCCGACGTCGTGCGCCGGATCTGGCCGGTCGTGGCCGTGGTCGATGCCCAGGGCTACCGCGAGATCGACCAGGACGTGCTGGCCCTGACCGTGGACGACCTGATTGCCGGTCGTGCGTCGGCCGCCACCCCAGAGCCGGAACGGCCGCGGCAGGCCGCCCAGGACCCCGCCCCTTCGGATCCGGAGCCTGCGGATACGGAGCCCTCGGATACGGAGCCCTCGGATGGAGCCTCCGCATGAGCATGCCGTTCTACGTCTCTCCGGAGCAGCTGGTCAAGGACCGCGCCGACTACGCCCGCAAGGGCGTGGCCCGCGGCCGCCCCGTCGTCGTCCTCACCTACGCCACCGGCATCTGCTTCGTCAGCGAGAACCCCTCGACGGCGCTGCACAAGATCAGTGAGATCTACGATCGGATCGCGTTCGCCGCGGTCGGCAAGTACAACGAGTTCGAGAACCTGCGGGTGGCCGGGGTCCGGTACGCCGACCTGAGGGGGTACTCCTACGATCGGAGCGACGTCACCGCCCGTGGGTTGGCCAACGCCTACGCCCAGACCTTGGGTGCGGTGTTCACGCAGGAATCCAAGCCGTACGAGGTCGAGATCGTGGTCGCCGAGCTGGCGATGGATCAGTCGGCCGATCAGCTGTACCGCCTGTCCTACGACGGATCGGTCGCCGAGGAGCACGGCTACGTCGCCATGGGCGCCTCCGCCGAGGCGATCACCACCCGACTGTCGGAGTCCTGGCGGCTGGGTCTGGACCAGTCGGCGGCGCTGTCGGTGGCGATCACCGCGCTGCGCGGCTCGGGCGAGGACGCCCGCGACGTCGGTGTCGACACCATCGAGGCAGCGGTGCTGGACCGGCGGCGGCCCCGTCGAACCTTCCGCCGGTTGGGCAAATCCGAGATCGCGACCGCCCTGGGTTGACCGGGGGAGTCCGCGGATCATGGCGGGCACGAACTACCGTGAACACATGAACCGGCGCATCTTCGGGCTCGAGACGGAGTTCGGGGTGACGTGCGCCTTCCAGGGACATCGCCGGCTGAGTCCGGACGAGGTGGCCCGCTACCTGTTCCGCAAGGTCGTGTCGTGGGGCAGGTCGAGCAACGTCTTCCTGCGCAACGGGTCCCGGCTGTACCTCGACGTCGGCTCGCACCCGGAGTACGCGACCCCGGAATGCGACGACGTCCGGCAGCTGGTGGTGCACGATCGGGCAGGGGAGCGGATTCTCGAAGGCCTGGCCATCGACGCCGAACGCCGGCTGGCCGAGGAGGGCATCTTCGGCGAGGTCTTCCTGTTCAAGAACAACACCGACTCGGCCGGCAACTCATACGGCTGCCACGAGAACTACCTGGTCTCCCGGCATGGCGAATTCGGCCGGCTCTCCGACGTGCTCATCCCGTTCCTCGTCTCCCGGCAGCTCATCGCCGGCGCCGGCAAGGTGACCCTGACACCGCGCGGTGCGCTGTACAGCCTGTCGCAGCGCGCCGATCACATCTGGGAGGGCGTCTCCAGCGCCACCACACGTTCGCGCCCGATCATCAACACGCGCGACGAGCCGCATGCCGACGCCGAGCGGTTCCGTCGCCTGCACGTCATCGTCGGTGACTCGTCGATGTCGGAGACCACCACGATGCTCAAGGTCGGGTCGACGGATCTGGTGCTGCGTCTGATCGAGGCGGGGGTGCCGATGCGGGACCTCACGCTGGAGAACCCGATCCGGGCGATCCGTGAGATCAGTCACGACCTGACCGGTCGGCGCCCGGTCAGATTGGCCAATGGCCGCACCGCGTCCGCGCTGGACATCCAGAACGAGTACTTCGAGCGTTGCCGCGCCTTCCTCGACAGCGGCGGTCTGGAGATGTCCGGCGCCACCGAGGACCGGGTGGCGAGGACCGCCAAGCAGGTCGTCGACCTGTGGGAACGCGCGCTGCATGCGATCCAGGGCGACGACCTGTCGCTGGTCGAGCGAGAGATCGACTGGGTCATCAAGTTGCGGCTGCTGCAGCGGTACATGAGCCGTAGCGGCCTGTCGTTGGACAACCCCCGGATCGCCCGGCTGGACCTCGCCTATCACGACATTTCCCGTACGCGTGGGCTGTACAACCTACTGGCCAGGCGTGGCCTCGTGGAGCGGATCAGCCGGGATCTGGAGGTGTTCGAGGCAACGGTCATCCCGCCGCAGACCACCCGCGCCAAGCTGCGCGGCGACTTCGTCAAGGCCGCTCAGGAGCACCGCCGTGACTTCACGGTGGACTGGGTCCACCTCAAGCTCAACGACCAGGCGCAGCGCACCGTGCTGTGCAAGGACCCGTTCCGGTCGGTGGACGAGCGAGTGGACCGGCTGATTGCCGGGATGTGACGGGTAGCCTGCCCCGGTGCTCGCCACCCTGCGCCACTCGTCCGTCGTCCGTCGCCGTGGCACCGTAGCCCCGGTCGTCAGCAGGATCGCTGTGGCAGTCGCCGCCGCAGTTGCGCTTGCCGGGTGCGCGGGGAGCGAGCAGGCAAGTTCCAGTGGCCCCCTGGACGGCGTCGAGGTGAGCGGCGACATCAACTCCAAGCCGACCGTGACGCTGCCCGAGGCCCCGTTCTCGCTCGCGCAGTCGCAGACGAAGGTGCTCATCGAGGGCGACGGCGAGGCCACCACTGCCGAGGACAGCCTGCAGGTGCAGTTCACGGTGATCAAAGGCGTGGACGGCAGCGAGCTGCAGTCCTCCTACGATCAGGGGCCGACCACCGTCAACCTGTCCGACACCGCGGCGCTGCCGTACCTGTTGACTGCCCTCACTGATCGCACCATCGGCGACCGGCTGCTGATCGGTCTGGCGCCCGTCGACCAGCTACCGCCGGGGCAGAGCCAGGGAGCCGATGCCAGCGGCTCGCCGACGACGCCCACCGACACCCTGGTCTACGTGGTCGATCTGATCGGCCTGATCGCCACGCAGGCCGAGGGCGAGGCCGTGACCGACGTCCCCGCGGATCTGCCGCAGGTGCAGACGTCGGATGACGGCGCGGTCACCGGCATCACGGTGCCGGGCGGCGAACCCCCCACCCAGCTGGTGGTGCAGCCGCTGATCGTCGGGGACGGTCCGGAGGTCACTCCGGACGCCACGCTGACCGTGCAGTACTGGGGGGTGCTGTGGAGCGACGGCAGCACCTTCGACTCCTCGTGGGAGCGCGGCCAGCCGGCCCAGTTCCCGCTCTCCGGCGTGATCGCGGGCTGGACCCAGGGCCTGGCGGGGCAGACCGTCGGCAGCCGGGTGCTGCTCGTCGTGCCACCTGATCTGGGGTATGGCGACCAGGAGCAGAACGGCATCCCCGGCGGCTCGACCCTGGTCTTCGCCGTCGATATCCTCGCTGCCTGAGATCCAGGCGCCGGTCACGAGCCGGCGCCGAGGCAGGACAGGGCAGTTCGAGGGGAGGGCGATGACGCGGCGGGGATCGGGAACCGCCGCGAAGACCGAGCGGCTGCTCAACCTGACGATCGCGCTGCTCGCGACGCGTCGTGGGCTGCGCAAGTCGCAGGTCCGGCTGGCGGTGCCGCAGTACGCGGAATGTGACGGTGACGGCGCATTCGACCGCATGTTCGAGCGCGACAAGGACGAACTGCGCGCCATCGGGGTGCCCCTGCTCACCACGCAGACCGATCCGTGGGGGGACGTGGAGGACGCCTACCGGATCGACGCGGAGGCCTACGCGCTCGGCGATGTAAACCTGACGCCGGCGCAGCTGGCGGTGTTCGGCCTGGCGAGCCGGATGTGGGACCAGGCCGCCATGAGTGCGGCGTCGACCCGGGCACTGCTGAAGCTGCAGGCCCTGGGTGTCGAGCCTGACCCGGATGCCGTCATGGGCATCTCGCCGCGGGTCCGCGCTGCCGAGCCGGGCTTCGACCCGCTGTACCGGGCCACCCGGGAGCGATACCCGGTCTCCTTCGGCTACCGCGCGGCAGCGTCAGACGGCGTCGCGACCCGCATGGTGGAGCCGTGGACCTTGGCGCTGCGGCGCGGCATCTGGTACCTGGCCTGCTTCGACCGTGATCGGCAGGCACCCCGGGTGTTCCGGCTGAGCCGGATGAGCGGGCCATGGCGGCGCATCGGGCCACCGGGGTCGGTGGCCGTGCCCAGTACCGACCGGGTGACCCACGCCCTGGCGAGCCTGGACCGGCCGTGGGGCCACCCAGGCCCCGAGCAGGGGGTGGCTCAGCTGTGGCTGCGGCCCGGAGTCGCCGCCCGGCTGCGATTGCGCGCCAAGGCTGCCGCCGCGCCGCGGGAGGATTCCCAAACCGGGTACGAGGCCCTGGACGTCGCCTACACCGATGTGGAGTGGATGGCCTCACAGGTGGCCGCTTACGGCGGCGACGTCGTCGTGGCGGGCCCGCCACCGTTGCGCTCGGCGGTGCTGCGCCGGTGGCATGTCGCCGCCGAGCGGCACCGCGGCGATCCGGCCCGGCCGGTGGCGTCGGGTGGGGGCGCGAATCCGGCGGCCGCCGCGGCCCACCCGCGCGCCCCGGCGATCACGGCGGTGGACCGGCTGTCCCGGCTGCTGGCGATGGTGCCGTACCTGCTCGACCGGCCGGGCATCCCGATCGAGGATGCGGCGGCGCACTTCGGGGTCTCCGAGGAGCAGCTCGTCACCGACCTGCAGCTGCTCTTCGTCTGCGGTACCCCGGGTCACCTGCCCGACGACCTGATCGAGGCCAGCTGGTCCGGCGGCGTGGTGACGGTCGGCAACGCCGATGCCATCGCGCGCCCGCTACGGCTGTCGGGCGAGGAGGCAGTGGCGCTGCTCGTCGGGCTGGAGATCCTGGCGGGGATCCCCGGGCCGCACGACCGCGATGCCGTGCTCGGTGCCCGCCGCGCCATCGCCGCGATGCTGGCGGGCCACGAGCGGGCGACTCCCGTCACCTTCCTCGGTGACGACCGGCCGGATGTCACGCCGACCGTGGTCACCGCCCTGAAGCAAGGCCGCCGGCTGCGGCTGCGGTACCTGTCCTCGGCCCGCGATCGGCTGAGCGAGCGTGACGTGGACCCCTGGCGGCTGTTGCACGCCGACGGCTGGGACTACCTGGAGGCGTGGTGCCACCAGGCGGGGGAACGCCGCACCTTCCGGCTCGACCGGATCATCGCCGTGGACCTGCTCCAGCAGGCCGTGACGACCGTCGCTCCGGTCGATCCGCCGGATGGACTCGGGCTGCCCACGGCCACCGACATCGAGGTGACGGTCCGGCTCGGGCCGGAGTCGGTATGGATCGCGGATTACTTCCACGGCCGGCTCGTCGCGACCGCACCCGATGAGTCGGAGGTCGTCGCCGTCCTCGGCATCGCGTTTCCCGGCCGGATCGAACGGCTGGCGCTGGGCGGCGACGGGTCGGTCGAGGTGCTGGCTCCGGCGCAGCTGCGTGCAGCGGTGTCACGCCGGGCGACAGCGGCCATCGCCGTGCACTGACCCGGCCGGGCGAGAGCCTGCATGCGTGGTCAAGTCGGCTCCGGCCATTGCCGAGACATCCCTCGACAGTGAGAGCACGACAGGACTGCGCAGCAGGCACCGCGGCGCCGAAGCATGGAGGCTTACATGACGACGATCAAGGCTTCGTGCCCATCGTGCGGGGATGTGGAGCTGACCCCGCGACAGGTCCGCCTCGTGGTCTGCTCCGTCCCGGCCCGCAGTTTCTACAGTTTCTCCTGCCACACCTGCACCGAGGAGATCCGTAAGCCGGCGACCGAGGACATCGTGGCGCTGCTGCGTTCGGGTGGCGTCGTGGCCGAGCGCTGGGTGATCCCGGCCGAGGCGATGGAGACTCGCAGCGGTGCGCCCCTGACCACCGATGACCTGCTGGACTTCTGCCTCATCCTGGAGAACGCCGACCTGCTTGCCGCGGCGGCCACCCGGATCGCGCCGCGCCAAGTCCGCGACGGCTCCACCAGCAGCGCCTGACCCGGCGGCTGCGTGTCCGATGCAAGCCGCGTAGGCTCGCCGCGTGTGGGCTTGGGTCGTCATCTGGCTGCTCATCGCGCTATTCGGTACTGCGTGGTTGTTCCTGCTGGCTCGCGAGGTCTTCCGCAAGGGGGTCCGCCTCTTCGAGGAGGTGGACGCGGCATCCGTGCGGGCATCCGATGCGTCGTCGGCGCCGAACCCCCACAGTCAGGGCGTACGCTGAAAGTCCGCCGTCTCGGGAGGTAGCTCGTGTTAAATCGTCTCTTCGACAGTCCCGCTCAGCTCATCATCCTGCTCGTGGTCATCCTGCTGGTCTTCGGGGCGAGTCGGCTGCCGAACACCGCGCGCCAGCTGGGACGCTCGATGCGCATCTTCAAGAGCGAGATGAAGGAGATGAAGTCCGACGCGCCGGCGCGACCGGCTGACAAGGACGAGGACGGCCTCAAGGATGACGAGGCCAGCCGAATCGAGGCGCTGGAGGGCCGGATCATCGATCGCAACGACAGTCGCGGTACCCGCGACCGGACAGGTGACTCCGTCCGCGCCGACGGCGATCGCTGACCCCCGGGTCGGCCTCCCGCACCATGGCCCGTAAGCCCCGCGATCCCGAAGGCCGGATGGCGCTGCGGGCGCACTTGGTCGAGTTGCGCAACCGACTCCTGATCTCAGCGGTCGCCATTCTCGTGTGCACTGTCGCCGGGTGGTTTCTCTACCCGTGGGTGTTGGATCAGCTAACGGCGCCTCTGCTGGAGGCGGGAAAGAACGACGACCGGATCGCTCAGCTCAATTACGCAACCTTGACGGGTGCCATCGATCAACGGGTCCGGATCTCGCTCTGGCTGGGCCTTATCCTGGCGAGTCCGATGTGGCTTTATCAGGCGTGGGCTTTCGTCACGCCAGGCCTGACGAAAAAGGAACGCTGGTACGCCCTGGGTTTCCTGGCCGCTGCTGTCCCGCTGTTCCTGGGTGGCATCGTGCTCGCGTGGGCCGTCCTGCCCAACGCCGTCGTGTTCCTGGTGTCCATCGGGCAGAGCGGGACGTCGACGATCCTGACTGCCGACCAGTACATCAGCTTCGTGACGCGAACCTTCCTTGCCTTCGGGATCGCGTTCCTCACGCCCGTGGTGATGATCGCGCTGACCATGGCGGGGCTGGTGTCGGCCCGGACCTGGCTCAAGGGCTGGCGGCTGGCGGTCATCGTGGCCTTCGTCTTCGCCGCGATCGCGAGCCCGAGCACCGACGTCTTCTCGATGTTCGCGCTTGCCGTGCCCATGATCGGGTTGTACTTCATGGCCGTTGCCATCACGTGGTTCATCGACCGTCGCCGTGTCCGCCGGATGGGTGACGACCTGGGCCTGGACCCCGAACTCGACGACGACACGGCGTCGGTCCTGGACTACTCCGCCGCGCCTGTGGAGCCGGTGTCCCGGCACGTCGACGCCACGTGACGGATAGCCTCCTCGCCGTGCCGATGACGATGCTGGTGTTGAGGCGATGAGCTCGAATCCCGAACCGGGAGTCCGTGTCGCCCTGATGGTCAACCCGCTGTCGGGACGGGGCCAGGGTGCCGTGACGGGCGCGAACGCGGCCACCCGACTGCAGGCGCTGGGTCACCGCGTGACCCGGTATGACCGGGCGGACATGGCCTGGTGCATCACGTCGGTGGGTGCGGCACTGGCCCAGCGCGCCGACCGGCCGGACGCCCTCGTCGTCGTCGGCGGCGACGGTGCCGTCAACTTGGCGGTCAACCTGCTGGCGGGCTCGCGGATGCCGCTCGGTGTCATCCCGGCGGGCACCGGCAACGACATCGCCCGCTCGATCGGACTGCCTCTGGACCCGGTGGCGGCCGTCGACACCATCGACGCCTGCCTGCGCAGCGGTACGACCCGCGACGTCGACATCGTCGGGATCAGCGGGGCCGGCCGCCCGGCCGAGGCGACCGACCTCAACCGGACCCGGTCGATCTTCGCGGGGGTCATGGCCACTGGGTTCGACGCCGCGGTGAGCGAGCGGGCCAACCTCTGGACCTGGCCGAAGGGCCCCGCCCGCTACAACGTGGCGATCGCCCGAGAGCTGCCGCTCTACCGCCCCCGCAGTTACCGACTGGAGCTCGACGGCGAATTGTGGGAGCCCGACGCACTACTCGTATCGATCGCCAACGCGGCTTCCTACGGTGGCGGGATGCGGATCGCGCCGGACGCATCCATGGCCGACGGCCTGCTCGACGTCGTCGTCGTCCACCCGATCAGCAAGTCGCGGTTCATTCGGCTGTTCCCCAAGGTGTACAAGGGGACCCACACCGACCTGCCCGATGTCGAAGTGCGCCAGGCCAAGCGGCTCAGCATCTGCACTACGGACTCGCGGCCCGCCGTCATCGCCTATGCCGACGGCGAACGGATCGGGCCGCTGCCGCTGACCGTCGAGGTGCAGCCAGGTGCGGTGTCGATGCTGGCGCGTCCGTGACCCTGCGCAGTCCCACTCACCACGTCGTGACTCGGGGCGTCCCCGTACCCTGATCACATGCCGAGTCCCGCGGAGCGGTACGCGGCTGCCCGCGACCGCCAGGCCGAGCAGCGTTCAGCGCTGGGACGCTTCATCGCCACCCTGCCCTTCGACCTCGACGACTTCCAGCTGGCGGCGTGCCGTGCCGTGGCAGCGGGGCACGGCGTACTGGTTGCCGCCCCGACCGGCGCCGGCAAGACCGTGGTGGGCGAGTACGCGGTGTTCCATGCCCTCGATGAGGGCCGCAAGGCTTTCTACACCACCCCGATCAAGGCGCTGAGCAACCAGAAGTACGCCGAGCTCGTCGCAGCCCACGGCGCCGCGTCGGTCGGCCTGCTCACCGGCGACGTCTCGATCAACGGCGAGGCACCGGTGGTCGTCATGACGACCGAGGTGCTGCGCAACATGATCTATGCCGGGTCCTCGACACTGGCCGGGCTCGGCTGGGTGGTGATGGACGAGGTGCACTACCTCGCCGACCGGTTCCGCGGGGCCGTGTGGGAAGAGGTCATCATCCACCTGGCCCCCGATGTCCGGGTGGTCTCGCTCTCGGCGACCGTGAGCAACGCCGAGGAGTTCGGCGAGTGGCTGGGCACGGTCCGCGGCGACACCACGGTTGTGGTCTCCGAGCACCGCCCGGTGCCCCTGTGGCAGCACGTCCTGGTCGACCGGCGGCTGCACGACCTCTTCGTGGACCCGGCAGGAGAACCCGTGTTGGGGTTGCCAGGGGAGCCGAGCGTGCTGATCAACCCTGAATTGCTGGCCTTCGCCCGGGCACAGCAGCGCAGCCTGCAGGGTGGTCGGTCATCCGGCCCCCGGCCGCCCAGAGGAGGCCGGCGGCCACGAGGGGCGGGCATCCCCAGCCGCGTCTCGGTGATCGAGACGCTGGACTCCCACGGCCTGCTGCCGGCCATCGTCTTCGTCTTCAGCCGGGCTGGCTGCGACGCTGCCGTCGCGCAGTGCCTGCACGCCGGGCTCCGATTGACGACGCCGGAACAGCGCCACGAGATCCGGCGGGTCGCCGAGGAGCGGACCGCGGCCATCCCGAGTTCCGACCTGGCCGTGCTGCGGTACGGCGAATGGCTGGACGCCATGGAGCGTGGCATCGCTGCCCATCACGCCGGATTGCTGCCGGCGTTCAAGGAGACCGTCGAGACGCTGTTCCAGCGAGGACTGGTCAAGGTGGTCTTCGCGACCGAGACGCTCGCGCTGGGTGTGAACATGCCGGCCCGGTCGGTGGTACTGGAGAAGCTGGTCAAGTGGAACGGTGAGACCCATGCCGACCTGACCGCGGGGGAATACACCCAGCTGACCGGGCGCGCCGGGCGGCGGGGGATCGACATCGAGGGACACGCGGTCGTGACATGGTCGGAGGGCCTGGACCCCGATCACGTCGCCGGGCTGGCGTCGACCCGTACCTACCCGCTGCGGTCGAGTTTCCGGCCGACGTACTCGATGGCGGTCAACCTGGTCGACACCGTCGGACGGCAGGCCGCGCGGGAGATCCTGGAGACCTCCTTCGCCCAGTTCCAGGCCGACCGGGCGGTGGTGGGCCTGGCCCGCCAGGCGCGACGCCAGGCGGAGGCGATCGCCGGATTCACCGACGCGCTGGGTTGCCACCTCGGCGACATGGAGGAGTACCTGAGCTTGCGGGACGAGGTCACTGCTGCCGAGCGCCGGCTCGGCCGCGGCGGCGCCATGCGCAGCCACACCACGTCGGCGGCCGGCTTACTGCGCCGCGGCGACGTGATCCGGGTACCGCGGGGTCGGCTGAGCGGGTGGGCGATCGTCCTGGACCCTGGGGACGCCGGGTCGGGCCACTCCTCCGGCAGCCCGACGCTGCTGACTGCGGACCGGCAGATCCGTCGGCTGCCGATGGCAGATCTCGATGAGGGGTTGTCGGCCGCGGCGACGGTGCGGGTGCCGCGGAACTTCGCGGTCGGCGATCCCCGGGCCCGACGAGACCTGGTGTCCTCCATGCGCAACGCGCTGGGTGCGAAGGGCGACGAACGGCCTGCTCGCGCGGACGCCGGTCACCCGAACGGCTCCGTGCGATCGGCGTCTGACTCCGACCATGGTGGCGACCAGCGCCTGGCGCAGCTGCGTCGCGGCCTGCGAGCGCATCCCTGCCATGGCTGCTCCGACCTGGCCGAGCACCTACGGTGGGCCGACCGGCGGGAACGCGCCGCGACCGACAACCGCTCGATCCAGCGGCGCATCGAGGGGCGCACCGCCTCCATCGCGCGCGCCTTCGACCGGGTGTGCGACGTGCTGGAGTCCCTGGACTATCTCGACGGCGACACCGTGACCGACCACGGCCAGCAGCTGCGGCGGATCTACAGTCAGGCCGATCTGGTCGTCGCGGAGTGCCTGCGCGACGGCGTCTGGAACGGCCTGGACGCGCCGGGCCTCGCTGCGGCGGTCTCGATCCTGGTCTACGAGTCTCGCCGCGAGGGCACGCCTGCGGCGGCGCGCCCCGGCTCCGGTCGGGTGGCGATCGCCGTGGAAGAGACGTCGCGGGTGTGGGCCAGGGTGCGTGATCTCGAGATGCAGCACCAGTTGCCGCCCACGCCCGAACCGGACGCGGGGTTCGCCGGGGTGGTGCATCGTTGGGCGCGCGGCATGGCGCTTGCCGATGTGCTGGAAGGCAGTGATCTGACGCCAGGTGATTTCGTGCGATGGTGCCGGCAGACCCTGGACCTGTTGGACCAGGTTGCGGCGCTGGCCGGCTCGGACAACGGGTTGCGCAGCGCGGCCATGACCGCCATTGCCAAGGTCCGCCGTGGCGTCGTCGAGTCGACCCTGGCCTGACCTGACCTCCGCACAACCCGACCCCGTGCGTTAGTCCACAAACGTCGGGGTGGCTGGCGGTCCCGGCGTGCGTTAGTCCACAAACGTCGGGGTGGCTGGCGGTCCCGGCGTGCG
>CAZEYA010000019.1:16899-32198 GCA_964516515.1 uncultured Kineosporiaceae bacterium
CGTGCGTTAGTCCACAAACGTCGGGGTGGCTGGCCGTCCCGGCGTGCGTTAGTCCACAAATGTCGACGGTGGGGGAGTGGGTCAGGCGGGGCGCAGGGCCGCCAGCACGCGGTTGATCGAGGAGCGGACGCCCCAGCGGTCCGCGAAGGCGGCGAGCGCCTCGACGTCCACCGGGACGCTGGGCACGGCCAGCGCGGCGAGATCGGCCCCGGCGTGCCCCGGGCGATCCACCCACCAGGCGGCGTCGGCCACCGCGGTCGCAGCCACCCGCGCCGCGGCGATGTCGTCGGCCTGCTCGACCAGGCGCCGGCGGTGCCCACTCGCCATCACCGATGCCGGATCGGCGGCTGCGCTCAGCAGGCCGTCCAAGCCGCCGAAGCGGAAGGTCAGGTCGACGGCGGTCTTCTCGCCGATGCCACGAACCCCGGGCAACCCGTCGCTGGGGTCGCCCCGCAGGATCGCCATATCAAGGTAGCCGCGGCCGGAGCGTACGCCGTAGCGTCGCAGCAGGCTGGCCTGGTCCACCACATCCAGGTTGCCGACACCCTTACCGATATAGGCCACCTGCACGCCACGCCCGTCGTCGACCAGCTGGAACAGGTCCCGGTCACCGCTGACGACCATGACCTCGCCCCTGCTCTCGGCGATCCACGCGGCCGCCAGCGTGGCCACCACATCGTCGGCCTCGAACCCGGCCGCTTCGACCCGAGCCAGCCCCAGCAGCCGCAACGCTTCGGCGATCAGCGGCACCTGCGGGGCGAGCTCGTCCGGCACCTCTTCCGCCGGTACCTCCGCCCCCACCCCGGCCACGCGGTGCGTCTTGTACGAGGGCACCGCCGCCACCCGGAACGCGGGCCGCCAGTCCGCGTCCCAGCATGCCGCGTACGCGCTGGGGGAGAAGCGGCCCAGCAGCGTTGCGGTCATGTCCAGGTAACCGCGCAGCGCGTTGACCGGGTGACCGTCGGGGGAGCGGAACGTCGAGGGCAGCCCGAAGAACGCCCGGAAGTACAGCGTGGCCGCGTCGACTGCCAGCAGGGTGCCCACGACCATCGACCATAAGCCCCCATGGCACCCGGGGTGGGGTAGCGACCTCGCGGGCACCACAGTGGGCGCATGACGACGGTCCTCTACCGGGGTGGCCGGGTGCACAGCCCGGTCTCGCCCGACGCGCAGGCCATGCTGGTCGACGGCGACACCGTCGCGTGGGTGGGCTCCGACGCCGCCGCGGATGCGATGTCCGGGCATGGGTCGGTGGACCTCGGCGGCGCACTGGTCACGCCCGCGTTCGTGGATGCGCACGTCCACTGCCTGGACACCGGGCTGCACCTGCTCGGCGTCGACCTCACCACCGCAGGCTCGATCATCGAGGTGCTGGACCTGGTGGCCGCTGCCGCTGCCGCCCGGCCCGGTGCCACGGTCCTCGGGCACGGCTGGGACGAGGCCTCGCTGGCCGAGGGGCGCCCCCCGAGCGCCGATGACCTGCAGCGGGCGGCGCCAGGGGCGAGGGTCTATCTCTCACGAGTGGACGTGCACTCCGCTGTGGTCTCCTGGGCGCTGGCCGAGGGCGCCTCGCTGTCCGGCCGCCACGGTTGGCACGGTGACGGGCTGGTCTCGGGGGATGCGCACCACGCGGCGCGGGCGGCGTCTCGGACGTTGTCGCCCGCGTCGCGGCGCGAAGCGCACGAGATGGCCCTGCGTGCGGCCGCGGCCGCGGGCATCGGCTACCTGCACGAGATGTCGGGACCCGACCTGGTCGGTCCCGACGACCTGGCGCCACTGCTCGACGCGGCGACGGCCGTGGGGATGAAAGTCACGCCCTACTGGGGGCAGTTGGCGGGTGTTGACGTCAGCGCGGCGCTCGATGCATCGGGCGCCGGTGCTTCCGTCGCCGGGCTGGCGGGTGACCTGTGCGTCGACGGGTCGTTCGGATCGCGCACCGCGGCCCTGCGCGAGCCCTACGCCGATGACCCGGGCTGCGGTCGGCTCTACCTGTCCGCTCAGCAGGTGGGCGAGCATGTCGCGGCGTGCGGCCGGGCGGGCGTGCCGGCAGGCTTCCACGTCATCGGCGACGCGGGGCTCGACACCATCATCGAGGGCCTCGAGCGGGTGCGCGCCGAGGCGGGGGCGGCCACGGTGAGGCGGGCCCGGGTGCGCCTGGAGCATGTCGAGGCGTGCGACGACGACCAGCTCGCCGCCCTGGTCCGGCACGGCGTCGGCGCCAGCGTGCAGCCGGCCTTCGACGCGGCCTGGGGTGGGCCGCAGGGCATGTACGCGCGGCGGCTGGGGGAGCGGGCCGCCGCGCTCAACCGGTTCGCTGCCATGGCCTCCGCCGGGTTGCCGTTGGCCTTCGGATCGGACTCCCCGGTGACACCGTTCGACCCGTGGGGGGCGATCGCCGCTGCGACGGGACATCACGAACCCGCGCAGCGGATCAGCGCCAGGGCAGCATTCGCCGCCCACACCCGTGGCGCGCACCGGATGGCGCGCGAGGACCCCACCGGAACGGCCGGAGTGCTCACGCCCGGGGCGCCCGCCTCGTTCGCCGTGTGGCAGGCAGGTGAGCTGGTGGTGTGGGCGCCGGACGAGCGGCTGCAGGCGTGGAGCACCGATCCCCGATCGGGCACGGCCGCCTTGCCGGACGTCAGCACCGGCGGGCCGCGGCCCCGGTGCCTGCGCACCGTGGTGGCCGGGATCGTCGCGTTCGACTCCGGGCACCTACCCTGAGCCGGTGACGATCGCGGCCTCCCGGCCACCCGAACCCGTTGTCCCACCGCTGAGCCCGGCGGGAGCAGACGCCGCCACCGTGACGGTGGCACCTTCCACCGTCGTGCCCGTGATCCCGTTGCTGGTCGCCGCCCCGCTTGCACTGGCGGGCGGGCTGCTGCTGGACACCGCCTTTCCGGGCATCGGCGCCTGGCCACTGGCGCTGCTCGCCCCCGTGCTGCTGCTGCTCGGCACCCGCGGGCGCAGCGGCCGGACCGGCTACGGCCTCGGGGTGCTGTTCGGGCTCGGGTTCATGGTCCCTCACTTGCAGTGGAGCGGGACCTTCGTCGGTGCCCTGCCGTGGCTCTCGCTGGCCACGCTGGAGGCGCTCATCCTCGGCCTGGTCGGGCTGCTGTGGCCGGCGTGCTGGCGGTTGGCGGCCCGTCGGGGCCTGGCATGGTCATTGCCGCTGACGACGGCCGCGGTGTGGCTGGCGGTCGAGGCGCTGCGGGCCCGGGCGCCGTTCGGCGGCTTCCCCTGGGGGCGGCTGGCATTCTCGCAGTCGGAATCCCCGCTGGTGTGGTTGGCCCCATTGGGCGGGGCACCCGGGGTCGGCTTCGCGGTCATCGCCGTGGCAGGTTGCCTGGCGATGACGGTCGTCGCGCTGCTGCGCTCCGGGCGCCGCCGGTCAATACAGGCCCTGATCCCGATCATCGTCGTCGGGCTGTTGCTACCTCTGCTGATCGCCGCCGGCCAACTGGCCGGGCGGACCGCGCGTCCGGGGGACGCGACGATCACCCTGGCGGCCATCCAGGGCAACGTGCCGCAGGCCGGCCTGGACTTCAACGCCCAGCGCCGAGCGGTGCTGGACAACCACGCGGAGGTCACCCGGGGCCTTGCGGACCGGATCGCGACGGGCGAGGCCCCGGAGGTCGACCTCGTCATGTGGCCGGAGAACGCCTCCGACATCGACCCGCTGCGCAACGCCGACGCAGCCGGTGTCATCTCCGCCGCTGCCGATGCGATCGACGCGCCGGTGCTGGTCGGGGCCGTGCTGCGCGAGCCAGGGGACAACCTCACGAACGCGATCCTGCTGTGGCAGCCCGGTACGGGATACCAAGGCGACGACAGCGGGAGGTACGCGAAGCAGAAGCCCGCACCGTTCGCCGAGTACATCCCGTACCGGTCGTTCTTCCGCGCCATCACGCCGCTGGTCGATGAGGTGCCTCGCAACTTCGTCCCCGGACCCGGGCCGCGGTTGCTGAGCGCCGGTGGTGCGGCCGTCGGCCCGGTGATCTGTTTCGAGGTCGCTGACGACGGGGTAGTGGGCGGGCAGGTCCGGCTCGGCGCGGACCTCCTGGCGGTGCCGACCAACAACGCCACGTTCGGGTTGAGCGACGAGAGCACCCAGCAGCTCGCCATGACGAGGTTCCGGGCGGTCGAGCACGGTCGCACCGCCGTTCAGGTATCGACCGTCGGCGTCAGCGCGATCGTCTACCCGGACGGCTCGCAGTCCCGGACCACCGCGCTGTTCACCGCCGATGCCCTGGTCGCCGACGTACCGCTGCGCAGCGGCCTGACTCCGGCAACCCGGCTGGGTCCGTGGCCGGAACTGGTGACGGCGACCGCGGTCGCGATGGCCGCCCTGCTGCTCCTCGCGCGCCAGGTGGCCGCTCGGGTGTCACAATCGCGGCGAGCGGACCGCCCTGACCCGCAGTGAAGGACGAGATGGCCCAGAACGACCAGGCAGCGCAGCGCACCGTCGTGTGCATTCCTACGTACAACGAGATCGACAGCCTGCCGGTGACGCTGTCACGGTTGATGGAAGCGGTCCCTCACGCGCATGCGCTGGTCATCGACGACGGGTCACCGGACGGCACAGGGAAGTGGGCGCAGGAACAGGCCGATGCCAACCCGCGGGTGCACGTGCTGCACCGTAGGGGTAAGCAGGGGCTGGGTGCCGCCTACCGGGCGGGATTCGCCTGGGCCATAGGTCAGGGTTACGACGTCATCTGCGAGATGGACGCCGACGGTTCGCACCGCCCGGAGCAGTTGCCACGGCTGCTGGGAGCGGTCGCCGGCGGAGCCGATCTCGCGATCGGTTCCCGCTGGGTACCTGGTGGGCGGGTGGAGAACTGGCCGCTGTTCCGAAGGATGATCAGCCAGGCGGGCAACCTGTATACCCGTCTTGCGCTAGGCATCCGGGTGCGCGATGCGACCGCCGGATACCGGGCCTTCCGGCGCGAGACGCTGGCCGCGGTCGCGGGGGAGGACATCGCCTCCTCGGGGTACTGCTTCCAGATCGACATGACCTGGCGCGTGCTGCAGCACCGCGGTGAGGTCGTCGAGGTACCGATCACCTTCGTCGAACGCGTGGCCGGAGCATCGAAGATGAGCCGGGCCATCGTCGCCGAAGCCCTGTGGCGGGTCACCGTATGGGGTGCCCAGTACCGGATCGGTCAGCTCAGGCGGGTCCTCACGCGGACATCTTGAGCTTGCCCGCTCGAAGCAGGGCGAGTCGCTCCTCGAGGAGTTCTTCCAGTTCAGGGATGGTGCGCCGCTCCAGCAGCATGTCCCAGTGGGTGCGCGGCGGGCGAACCGCCTTCGCCGTGGGGCGCTCGGCGTCGCGAAGCAGGCCTTCGAGACCGCACCGGCACTGCCACAACGACGGCACGTCGGCCTCCACCGACAACGGTACGACCGTGACGTGCCCGTTGTCGCAGTCGTAGTAGGCCATCTGTCGGGGCGCGGGTTCGACAGAGACCTCTGACTCCAGGCTCACCGTGCCAAGCCGGGAACCTCGCAGGTTGCGTTCGCTCATGTCCTCACCCTTCCAACGGTGTTGTTGCCGGCCGGCGCAGGCCCAATGACGAGACAACGAGGACGTGTCGCGGCGTGTTCCCGCGTCACACCTTGTTCATTTACGTGGTCAGTTACGGGCTCCAGTGTGGCGGCCGCGACCCGCTCGTCGCTGGTAGGTGGGCAACGTCACCGTTTCGGCCCAGTCGGGAGTCACGGTGTCGGCGGATGCTGACCTTGGCATGGACAGCGGGATCTTCAATTAGCCGATAATTCATGTTATGACAAAAGACCGAGTGCGGCTGCTGCGTTCAGCACGCGCGTCGGAGTCGACACCGTCCGGCCTCCCCCAACGACCCGCCGACGAGGGACGGAGATCGTGCCGAGACTCAGGACAACGAGGGAGCAACCGCCCGGGCACTTGCCGAAAGGCAGGCTCGTCAGAGGTTGTGGACGCTGACTGGCCTGCCCGAGGGACCGTCACTCCCCTCCCGCTGAGCAACGGTACCGACAAGGACTCCTCGGCCGCCGCGGGACCATGGGGGGTCCCGCGACGGCCGACACCGCTGTTCAGGAGCGGCTGAGCACCGCCACGGTGCGGCCGGGAACGGTGACCGAGCCTGACGTGCTGTCCCAGGCGGTGTCCTTGACGACGGCGTCGGCTCCCCCGGCCTGCACCGGGTGGAGCGCGAGGTCGGCGCCGGCCAGGCCGGGCACCTGCTGGGTGACCGGGTCGGGGCTGGCGTTGAACACCACCAGCACGCCTTCCCGCTCGGGGTCCAGGTCGGAGCCGGTGCTGTCGTCGAGGTACATCACGACGACTCCCGGTGCCTGGTCCGTGCCGGCGATCGGGAACTGCACCCGCTGCGCGATGAGGTCGGCGTCACCCAGCCGGAACAGTGGGCTGGAGTAGCGGATCCGCAGCAGGTCCTCCGCGGCGGAGGCAGCGGTGTCGACATCGGCCGCCGACGGCGACAGCGCGGGGTCGGCGAGCAGCGGGGCGGCGTAGGGCCACTTGCTCTCGTTGTCCCACGCCGGCGGCAGTCCCCTGCCGAAGCCGTTGTCGCTGCCGTCCCAGCCGATGTGGTTGAACCAGTCACCGGAGTCGTAGGAGTTGCGGTCCAACGACTTCGACCGCAGCAGGTCCGCGCCCGCGTGCCAGAACGAGGCGGTCTGCGACAGCGCCGGGAACGACAGCGCCACGGTGTTCATCCGTACCCGTTGCGCCATCGGCGTGTCCGGCGGCAGCTTGTAGGTCAGGGCGTCCCAGATCGCCTCGTTGTCGTGGGCGTCGACGTAGGTGATGATCTCCGCCGGGTCCTCGGCGTACCCCGCCGGTGATCCGTTGTAGTCCACCTCGGCGCCGGTGACCACCGTCCCGGCCGCGCCCACGAACGAGTAGTCCGCGAGGTTGCCCGCCAGGCCGACCTTGACCTGGTCGTGCGAGCGCAGCAGCCTGGCCAGCTGCTCGTCCGTTGTGCCGTTGGCCGGGCTGGCGTTGGGGTCGGTGACCAACCCGTTGGCCAGCCCCTGAATCCGCGGGTCCTCGTCGAACGGCCCGCCGCCGCGCACGGCGTCGCGCAGCCGGTCCGAGAACGTGGCGATCTCGGTGCCGTCGAGCGCTCCCTGACGCGCCTGGGTGAACCGCGCGTCGTTGGCCACCTCGCCGAAGTTCCAGCCCTCGCCGTAGATCGTGACCTGGGAGCCGTCGATGCCGTTGCGCCGCACCGTCAGGGCGTCCAGGGCCTCGCGCACCGCCAGCATGTTCTCCAGCGAGTGGTGGCCCATCAAGTCGAAGCGGAACCCGTCGACCTTGTACTGCTCGGCCCACAGCACCACGGCGTCGACCATGATCTTCTCGGCCATGGCGTGCTCGGTCGCGATGTTCTGGCAGCACGTCGAGGTCTCCACGGCGCCGCTGGTCGGATTGAGCCGGTGGTAGTAGCCCGGCACGATCCGGTCGAGCACCGACATCGGCGCCTGACCGGACGCAGCGGTGTGGTTGAACACGACGTCCAGGACGACGTGCAGCCCGTCGGCGTGCATCGCACCCACCATCGTCCGGAACTCCACGGTTCGCGGCGCTCCGGTGGGCTGCGTGGCGTATGAACCCTCGGGTGCCAGCCAGTGGTAGGGGTCATAACCCCAGTTGAAGGCGTCGTCGGCTCGGACGGCACCGATGCAGGCCTGCTGCTCCGGGCTGTCCGGTGGGAAGGACTCCAGGTCGCAGGCCGGCGTGGCCTGGTCGGCCGGGTCCTCGGGGATGCTGGCGATGTCGAACGTCGGCAGCAGGTGAACGGTGGTCAGTCCGGCGTCCGCCAGTTCCCGCAGTCGTTGCCGGCCCTGTCCCTCGTCGGCGAAGGCGAGGTAGGTACCCCGGTGCGCCTGCGGCACGTCGGGGTCGCTGATCGAGAAGTCACGGACGTGCAGTTCGTAGATCGACTGGTCCTCCGGCTGCGCGAGCGCGGGCGGGGCGGCAGTGCGCCACTGCTGCGGTGCCAGCGCCGTGTCGTCCAGGTCCAGAATCACCGATCGCGTGGAGTCGACGGTCAGGGCCACCGAGTACGGATCGGTGACGTCGTTGACTTCGACCACGCCGGTCGTCGGCGCGTAGACGGTGACCCGGTAGAGGTACTCCTGCCCGGCGGTGACCCGCCGGGTCGCCTGCCATCTGCCGTCACCGCGACGGCCCAGTTGCACGACCTGAGGGTCGCCCGCTCCCCCGGCCGGCCACAGCAGCAGGTCGACGTCCTTCGCGGTCGGCGCCCACAGCCGGAAGGTCGCCGATCCCGCCGAGCGTCCGGGCTGCGACCACGTGACGCCAAGGGTCTCCTCGGCCGCCCCTTCGGCATAGAGGTCGTCGAGCACGCCGGGTATCTGAACACCGGTGGCGTCGATGAGCACGCCGGCGTCGTACAGCCCCACCGCCAGTTGGCCCGTGGTGAGCTCGTCGGCGTCACGCTCGGCGCGGCTGTCGGTCCGGAGCGCGATGTATCCGGCGAGATGCGGAAACTTCGCCCGGACGTCGGCGGGCAACCCGGCAGGGTCGTAGGCCAACTCGTGGGTGCCGCCGGCTGCTGGAGCGACGACGGCGGTGCCGTCCACCGCCAGGCCGCCCTCGGGCGCATCATGCAGCACCCAGCGCAGGGTCCGCGGGTCGCTCGGCAGGGCGTCGGCCGGCCACGCCAGGTACTCCTGGCTCACCCAGTGCGCCTTGGCGGCGTCGAGGTCGGGTGCCGCACCGCCGACGGAGGTCGTCACGGTCAGCACATGGGTGGCCAGCACATAGGAGAACGTCGTCGTGATGCCGTCGCCGGGCACCGTGAAGCCGATGTTGGGCCCGTTCGGCTCTCCCCCGGCACCGTAGTTCTCGTCCCATGCCAGCCCGTGCGCGGCCTTCACCTCATAGGAACCCGCCGGTATCTGGGTCGTCGATAGGGTGTAGACGCCGTCGCGGTCGGGGTCCTGCAGCCAGGACCGCATGCAGTCCGGTGACCAGTCCCCCGGACAGCCCATCTCGGACTGGAACGACCCGGGTGCGGTGATGACGGGCCCGTCGGCGGTCGAGGAGACGTGCTTGGTCCGGTGGTCGTAGTAGAAGGTCACCGGGCCGCCGGGAGCTACGTAGGCGATGTTGGCGCCGTTCTGCGCGCCGCCCTCGCCGTAGTTCTCGTCCCACGACCGGTTGATGGCCGCCTTGAAAGCGAAGTTGCCGGCGGGGATCGTCGTGAACGTCCCCTTCCAGATGTCGTCGCGGGTGTCCAGGGTCAGTTGCGCCTGGTCGCAGTCCGGAGACCAGTCAGCAGGGCATCCCATCTCGCTGTTGTGGTCGCCCGGTACGGATACCGCTCCCGGCTGTTCGACCGCGCCGACACCGCCGCCGCCACCCGTCGGCGTTCCCGCGGCGCTGATGACGCCCCACGAGCCGTCGACGGTGACCCGTCCGGAGAAGTCGCGCGCGACCGCCCGGTACTCCACCAGTGTCCCCACCTGGTAGCCGGTGACGTCCTCGTAGACGCGGTACGCGGCGGAGTCGTCGGTGCCCAGCGTCGTCCATTCGGTCTCGCCGACCACGCGAGAGGCGAATGTGAGGTCGGCTGCGGTGTCGTCGGTCAAGCCGGCGCCGATCAAGGCCCGACCCGCCCGCGAGCCCGTGCCGGGTGCCACGTCGGCGCCCTCGACCGGGCTCGTGATGACCACCTCCGGTGCCTCGTCGAGCACGGTCATCCGGTTGGTCGAGCGCCATGCCGCCGCGCTGAGCGGCGGGACCGTGACGTAGATCCGGCCGTCGTAGTCGCTGCGGGTGGGCTCGACGTCACCCCAGACCGGACGGAAGCGGCTGTTGTCGGTGTACGTGTCGACCTCGACAGTGCGGGGCTCGGTGGAGTTGTTGAACGCCACGAGGTACTCGCGCCGCGTCTCGGCGTCGATTCTGCTCGCGACGAACAGCCCAGCGTCGCCGGAGGCGTACCGGGTGATCTGGGCGCCGTCGGCCAGTGCGGGGTGGTCGGCGCGCAGTTCGGCCAGGTCCGCGATCCAGGTGTACATCGGGTGGTCGGTGTTGTAGTTGTCCACCGCAGTCGTGCTGTCGGTGCCGATCAGGTCGTCGTCGTTGTAGCTGGCGACCTGGCTGGCGAACAGGGTCTGTCGCGCGTCCTTGTCGCCGCCGTCACCGACGAACCCCTGCTCGTCGCCGTAGTAGACGACTGGCTGACCGCGGGTCAGGTACATGATCGCGTGCGCCAGTTGGTCCCGGGTCAGCAGCTCGTCGGCATTCGCCGAGGCACCGGAGAGGAAGTTCCCAACCCGGCCCATGTCGTGGTTGCCGAGGAATGTGGGCGAGGAATAGACGTTGGAATCGGCGTCGGTATACCAGTCGTCGCCGGCGAAGAGTTCCGCGAGATTGCCGGAGCTCTCGCCGCGGGCGTAGGCGACGGCCTTCTGCTGGAAGAAGAAGTCGATGGTGGCCTGCGCATCACCGGTGGTGCTGTAACGGGACAGGAATGCGGGGTCGGCTTCGAATACCTCACCGAAGGCAAAGAAATCGTCGTTGCCGGCGGCTCTGGCGGTCTCGGTCAGGAACGGCGAGAACTCCTGCCAGAACTCGATGTTGACGTGCTTCATCGTGTCGATCCGGAAGCCGTCGACGCCGAACTCGACCCACTCCTTGAAGACCTCCTTGAAGCCTTCGACAACAGCTGGGTTCTCGGTCATCAGGTCGTCGAGGCCGATGAAGTCGCCGTACTCGCTGGATTCGCCGGCGAACGTGGAGTCGCCGCGGTTATGGTATAGCGTCGGGTCGTTGAGCCAGGCGGGCACCTTGATGCCTGCGTCCTCGGGTGAGTTGAACACCGGGGTGTAGGGGAACGACGTGGCGGGGTCCAGCTCGGGGAAGGTGCCGGTACCCGCGTAGTCGGCCGGGTCGAAGACGTTGCCGGCGGCGTCGGTGTACGGCCGGTCCGCCTTGGAGATGTAGTTGTACTGCCCCTCGGCGTAGTCGATGACGTCTGCCGTGTGGTTGGTGACGATGTCGAAGAAGACCTTCATGCCTCTCGCGTGGGCCTCGTCGATCAGTTGCCGCATTTCCTCGTTCGTGCCGAGGTGAGGATCGATCTGGGTGTAGTCGATGGTCCAGTACCCGTGGTAGCCGGCGCTGACGTTCTCGCCGAGGCCCTGCACGGGGCGGTTCTTGAACGACGGCGTCATCCAGATCGCCGTCGTGCCCAGCCCTTCGATGTAGTCGAGCTGGTCGATGATCCCGGCCAGGTCGCCACCGTGATAGAAGCCCTTGTCTGTCGGGTCGAACCCGTGGTCCAGCCGGTCGCCGGTGATGCCGCCCTGGTCGTTGCCGGGGTCACCGTTGGCGAACCGGTCGGCCATGACGAAGTAGAAGTTCTCGGTCGTCGGTGGCGGCCGCAGGGCACGCTGGGCAAGCTCCCGGTCGGCGTCGCTCACCTCGTCGCCGGCCAGGTCCAGCGGAGTCACGCTCACCACGTGCGAAACGCTGTCGTAGGAGAACCGGAGCCGGGTCTCGCCACCGACGGTCACGCCGTAGTTCGCGCCGTTGAGGGCGCCGTCGACGCCGTAGTTCTCGTCCCACGAGCCGCTGATCGTGACCTTGTACTCATACGAGCCGCCCGGCACGGTCACGTCGGCGGCGTAGGTGCTTGTGCCCGGCACCGGGTCCAGCTCGCTGGCGTCGCAGGCGGGGATCCAGTCCGACGCACACCCGAGCTCGGACTGCAGTGACCCGGCGAGCGTCACGGTTCCCGGGCCCGCCGCGACGGCGGGCACCGGTGCGCCGATGACCATTGAGGAGAGAAGAGTGATGCCGGCGGCTGAGGCGAGCCAGCCGCGCATGAGGTGGGGGGTCCGAGTGGACATCTGTGTCTCCCTGGCGTGTCGTCGGCTATGACGGCTGCTGCTCCGCTGACTGGGCGCAGTCGCACCGTAACGGAATGGAGCGCTCGAAACCAGCCGTATAGCGACATCGCCTGACATCCCGGACGGCCGGTGGGGAAGGCGCACGTCATGGGAGGCGCCGCCGGCCGACGGCTGCCGTCACGCGGTGACCACGTTGCCCGTCGTTGCCGTCGATCCCCGGCACCCGGACGGGTTCGCTGCCTGGTCGGGGGCGATCAGACGAACCTTCCTCGAAGCGCCGCTGCCCCCCGATCGGCTCGCCCAGCGGGCGGCGGCACGGGTCGTGACGGGGTCACGGTTGTGGGCGGTCGTGGGGTCAGGGCAACCTGCTCCGGCTGGCCGTCACGGGCGAGGTCGAGGAGCACACACCCGGTGCCGTGGCGGTCCTGGACCGCCTGGCCTGGGCGCGCCCTCCCGCCCTGGTCACACCTATACCTGGTTCTGACCGGTGCGCCGCAGCCACAGCAGCCCGGCCACCGGCAGCACGAGTGGGATGAGCAGGTACCCGAGGCCGTATCTCGACCAGACCGTGTCGTCGCCGAACCAGCCCGGTTCGAGGATGCTCGCGGTTCCGATGGCGAGCACCCCGGTCAACTCCACGGACAGCGCCGCGATCGCCACCCGGCGCGCGAGAGGCCCATGGCCGGCCAGCGCCACCGTGGCCACGATGTAGACCGCTGCGGCGAACGCTGAGAGCCCGTAGGCCAGCGGTGCCTCGCTCCCCTTGGTCAGCAGTTGGAACGCAGCCCGGCTGGTGGCGGCCAGGGCGAACACGGCATAGACCGCGACGAGAAGCCGGCCGGGCCCCCGGGCGGTCGTCCTCGGCGCACGAGTCAGGTCAGGGGTAGCCACAGGTCCCACAGTCGCACCGTCATGGTCGCGCTCGTCAGGCCGGTCACCACCAGCACCACGTTGCCCCACCTCGAGCGCTCCCCCAGCGCCCACACGGCCCCCACAAATGGCACCAGCAGGGCGCCGATCAGGTAGGCGAGGACGAGAGCGGACGAGGTGGGGCGGTCCCCCAGGGCCAGTCGCACCACGACGACGACCGCCTGCACGAGCAGCAGCAGCTGCACGGCGGCGGTGATCACCAGTGGTGACAGCTGCACGTCGAGACCCCGTAGCGCGAAGACCGCCGACACCCCGACGAGCGCGACGGACGAGGTCACGATCGCGATCACCAGCCAGCCGATCACTGGGTCAGCCTGCCAGGCGCTGCCGATCTGCCGACATCGCGGGGTCTCTGCCAAGCTGGGGTCATGGCCAGCACCAGCGCCCGCAGGCGACGACCGCTGCTATATCTCCTGATCGCCGGATTCGTCGTGGGCGTGGTCTGGCTGACCCGGGCCGCCTGGCGGCCGTCGCGCATCGGCGGTGGTGCTGCCGCGCCGTCGCCGCAGTCCTCGATCCAGCCCTCGGCCAGCCTGGGGCAGGGGTCACAGCGTGCACCGGTACCCGCGACGGTGCCGATCACGGCCCCCACGGTGGTACCGGAGCCGCCTGCTGCCCCCGCTGCCAGCCACGCATCGACAACCGGACTGGACAACCTGACCCGCATCGAGGGCATCGGTCCCAAGATCGCCGCCGCACTGGCCACTGAGGGGGTCTCCACCTTCGAGGCGCTGGCCGCGGCGACCCCGGAGCAGCTGCGCGCGTCGCTGGCCGGCCACGGTCTGCGATTCGCGCCGTCCCTGCCCACCTGGCCGGAGCAGGCACGGCAGTTCAGAGATCTCGGGAGTGCGCCTCGATGAGCGTCGCCAGCCGCGAGGCTTCATGCGCGGCATGGCTGCCGTCCGCGGACTGGATCGCCAGCACCGCCAGCGTCGTGCCGTCATCGAGGTCGAGCTGGGCGAAGGTCGAGTCCCGGCCGTAGCTGACCGCGACGATCTGAGCCCAGGCCAGCGACCGGATACCGAGGAGATTGCGGACGTCCAGCCCGGCGCCCGTCGGGGTGGCGCTCAGCCCGGCGAAGCGGGACATCAACCACACGCTCCCGGCCGCGACGGCCGCGAAACCGGCGACGTCGAGGGGTCCGGCGCCCGGTAGCGTGAAAGCCAGCACCCCCAGGACCGCCACCCAGACCACGGCGGCCACCCAAGGCGCCACTCGGCCGGCACGAGGGCGGAAGGGCCGGTGCAGGCGCGCCCACAGTTCCGGGTCGGCACCATTCGGTGTGTCGCCAGCGCTCACGACGGTGACCCCGCTGGGGTCACAGCCGGCACGCGTGGATCTCGGTGACGAGGATCGCCCGACCGCCGACCTCCCACAGCTCGTCCATCACCCGGTTGGTGTCCTCGCGCCGCACCATCGCCCGTACCGCGGACCAGCCCGAGTCGTGCAGCGGCGAGACCGTAGGGGACTCCAGCCCGGGGGTGATGGCCACCGCCGCCGTGACCGCGTCGGTCGGGATGTCGTAGTCCATCAGCACGTATCGCCGGGCGACGAGGACCCCCTCGACCCGGCGGATCAGGACGTCCAGCCGAGGATGCCGCGCGCGGTTGTCGGCGGCGATCAGGGTGGCCTCGCTGTGCAGCAGCGGGTCCCCGAAGACCTCGAGCCCGGCGTTGCGCAGGGTGGTCCCGGTCGAGACGACATCCGCGATCGCGTCGGCCACGCCGAGGCTGACAGCGGTTTCCACCGCACCGTCCAAGCCGACCACCGTGGCCTTCAGACTGCGCTCAGCCAGCCAGGTCGCCAGCAGGTGAGGGTACGCGGTGGCCACCCGGCGGCCGTCGAGCTGGTCGACGCCGGTGATGGTGCCGGGCGCCGCCGCGAACCGGAACGTGGACTGTCCGAAGCCCAGCTGCAACACCTCCTCGGCGTTCGCGCCCGAGTCCAGCAGCAGGTCACGTCCGGTGATCCCCGCGTCGAGGGTGCCCGAGCCGACGTAGACGGCGATGTCGCGGGGACGCAGGAAGAAGAACTCGACGTCATTGGCCGGATCGACGAGGACGAGCTCCTTCGGGTCGCGACGCCTGCGGTACCCGGCCTCGGCCAGGGTGTCCGCAGCGGTCTCGGCCAGCGCTCCCTTGTTCGGCACCGCCACCCGCAGGGTCTGGCGCATCAGAGGTGCCGGTAGATGTCGTCGGGGGTGAGGCCGCGGGCGACCATCAGGACCTCCAGGTGGTAGATGAGCTGGCTGATCTCAGCGGCGAGCTCGTCGTCGGTCTCGTACTTGGCGGCGGTCCACACTTCGGCGGCCTCCTCGACCACCTTCTTGCCGATGGCGTTGACCCCGCCGTCGAGCAGCCGGACCGTGCCGGAGCCGTCGGGGCGGTTGCGGGCGCGTTCGGTCACCGTCTCGTACAGCTCCTCGAACGTGGTCATGGCACCGGCACGGTGATCGGCACGGTGATCGGCACAGTGATCGGCAC
>CAZEYA010000019.1:32298-36353 GCA_964516515.1 uncultured Kineosporiaceae bacterium
GTGATCGGCACGGTGATCGGCACAGTGATCGGCACAGTGATCGGCACAGTGATCGGCACAGTGATCGGCACAGTGATCGGTGAGGCCGCGAGGGGCCCATAGGTCGTGCTGCGCTGCCGCACCGGCCGGCCGATCCCGGCTGCGATGTCGCTCAGTTCGGCCACAGTCTTCGCCGAGCCGTGCTCGGACCCGGCCATCCGACTGATCGTCTCCTCCATCAGGGTTCCACCGAGGTCGTCGGCCCCGCCGTCGAGCATGGCCCTGGTGCCGGCCACCCCGAGCTTGACCCAGGAGGTCTGGATGTGCGAGATCCGGCCGTGCAGCAGCAGCCGGGCGACAGCGTGCACCGCTCGGTTGTCGCGCAGTGTCGGGCCGGGCCTGGCCAGGCCGGCCAAGTACACCGGGGCGTTGTGGTGCACGAACGGCAGCGGGACGAACTCCGTGAAACCCCCGGTGCGGTCCTGGATGCCGGCCAGGGTCCGCAGGTGGGCGACCCAGTGCCGGGGGTGGTCGACGTGGCCGTACATCATCGTCGAGCTGCTCGGGATGCCGAGGCGGTGGGCGGTCTCGACCACCCGGATCCACTCAGCGGTGGGCAGCTTGCCCTTGGTCAGCACCCACCGGACGTCGTCGTCGAGGATCTCGGCGGCCGTGCCGGGAATGGAGCCGAGGCCGGCGTCGCGCAGGTCCTGCAGCAGATCGGCCACGCCGATGCCGGCCCGGGCGGCGCCGGTGACGATCTCCATCGGGCTGAAGGCGTGGACGTGCATCCCGGGGGCCGCGTCGAGCACGGCGCGCACGATCTGCACGTAGGCGTCGGCGCCCATGTCCGGGCTGATACCGGACTGGATGCACACCTCGGTGGCGCCCAGGGCCTGGGCCTGCGCGGCGCGTACCCCGACCTCGGCCAGGGACAGCGTGTAGGCGTCCGGGTCGCTGCGGCGCTGTGCGAAGGCGCAGAACCGGCAGCCGACGTAGCAGATGTTGGTGACGTTGAGGTTGCGGTTGACGACGTAGGTGACGTCATCGCCGACGGTGTCTCGCCGCACCTCGTCGGCGAGCCGGCACACCGCGTCCAGGTCGGCGCCGTCCGCCTGCAGCAGCGCCAGGTAGCCGTCGTCGTCGAGGCCGGCGGGGGCGTCGGCGGCCCGGGCCAGGGCGGCGGTCACCTCCCGCGACGGTACGTTGCCGGCCGTGGCGGGGCGGGTCCCCAGCCGGTCGGCGACCACCTCCCAGTCCCCGTACACGCTGGCGAAGTCGCTGCGCCGATCCGCCGTGCGACCGGTGCGGTCGATGTCGGCGTGCAGGTCCACCCGGCCGTTGCCGGCGCCGGCCCCGCCGGCCCAGCCGCCGTCCGGCTCCTGCCAGGTCCGCCCGGTGGCCGCGGTCGCCGGGTCCGCGAGCCCGGTGTCGGGATCGGCCAGCGCCGCGATGTGGCCGTGCAGCCGGGCGTCGATCCACGCCACCTCACCGGCAAGCGCGGACCGGACGTAGCTTGGGTGGGCAGTCAGGCGTTCGGCCAAGCGCAGTCCCGCGGACTCGGTGACGGCGCTCAGTACGTCCAGTTGCGGCCAGGGACGTTCGGGGTTGACGTGGTCGGGGGTCAGCGGGCTGACGCCGCCCCAGTCGTCGACACCCGCGGCGAGCAGCCGGGCGAGGTCGCGGGTGTCGCTGAGATTGGGCGGCGCCTGTACCGACACCGCGGGCCCGAGCAGCAGCCGGGCCACCGTGATCGCCGCCAGGTACTCCTCGTGGCCCAGGTCGGGCTGGTCGCGCATCGCCGTGTCCGGCTTCGCGCGGAAGTTCTGCACGATGACCTCCTGGATGCCGCCGTACTCCCGGGCGATGCGCCGGATCGCCAGCAGCGCGTCGACCCGCTCGGCCGGGGTCTCCCCGATGCCCAGCAGCACACCCGTGGTGAATGGGATCCCGACCCGGCCGGCGTCCTCGAGCACCCGCAACCGAACGCCGGGATCCTTGTCCGGGCTGCCGAAGTGCGGCCCGCCGGGCTGCGACCACAGCCGGGTGGCGGTGGTCTCCAGCATCATGCCCATCGAGGGCGCGACCGGCCGTAACCGCTGCAGTTCCTCCCACGACATGACCCCCGGGTTGAGGTGCGGCAGCAGGCCGGTGTCCTCCAGCACCGCGATCGCGCAGGCCCTGACGTAGGACAGCGTGTCGGTGTATCCCTGCTCGTCCAGCCAGGTCCGTGCCGCCGGCCAGCGCTCCTCCGGGCGGTCGCCGAGGGTGAACAGCGCCTCCCGGCAGCCCATCGCGGCACCGGCTCGGGCGATCTGCAGCACCTCGGCGACGCTGAGGTAGGCGGCGGGCACGCGGTGCGGCACGGTCACGAAGGTGCAGTAGTGGCACCGGTCGCGGCACAGCCGGGTCAGCGGGATGAATACCTTGCGGGAGTACGAGACCGTCGCGGGTCGACCGGCGCGTTCCATCGCCGCGTCCCGCACCCGTACGGCTGCACCGCCGAGGTCGGCCAGCGCGTCGCCGCGGGCGTGCAGCGCGGCAACGGCCTCGTCAGCGTCCAGCGCCTTGCCGGCCACGGCCCGGGTCACGGCCCGGGTGATCTCGCGTGGGCTCACGACTGTCGTCACCGCGCAAGGTTATGCGCCGCGGTGACCGGGTCGGTCACCCGGCGCGGACCGCCCGGACCGCCCGCAGCGCCAACGCGGTCGCCAGAGCCGCGTCCACCGCCTCGCCGCCCTTGTCCTCACGGCTGCCGGGCAGGCCGGCGCGGTCCATGGCCTGGCCTACGCTGTCGCACGTCAGCACCCCGAAGCCGATGGGGATGCCGCTGCGGACGGAGACCTCGGTCAGGCCGGTCGTGGCCGCCATGCAGACGTAGTCGAAATGTGGTGTCTGGCCGCGAAGCACCAGCCCGAGGGCGACGATCGCGTCGAGCTCGGGGTCGGCTGTGGCCACCCGCGACGCCGCGACGGGCAGCTCGAAACAACCCGGTACCTCGATGGTCCGGATGTCGGTGACGCCTGCCCGCTGCAGTGCCCGCACCGCTCCCCCCCGCAGGCCGACGGTGATCTCGGCATGCCAGGACGCCGAGACGACGACGACGCGCAGACCGGCGGCCGCGCCGGCCGCCAGGATGGATTGGGGTGCTCCGACGCCGCTCATGCCGACCAGCCAACCAGGTTGTCACTGGTCTCGCCGTAGAACTCGATGCTCTGCGGCAGCAGGTGTCCCATCCTGTCCCGCTTGGTCCGCAGGTAGTCGGCGCTGGTGGGATGCACCCCGGCGATGACCGGGATCCGCCGCACCACCTCGATGCCCGCCGCGGACAGCGCGGAGACCTTGTCCGGGTTGTTGGTCAGCAGCCGGATGCGACGCATCCCGAGGTCGGCGAGGATGGCGGCCGCCGCCCCGTACTCGCGGGCGTCCGCCGGCAGGCCCTGGGCGGTGTTGGCATCCACGGTGTCCAGCCCGTTGTCCTGCAGCGCGTAGGCGGCGATCTTCGCGGCGAGGCCGATGCCGCGGCCCTCCTGGCCGCGCAGGTACACCAGCGCTCCCCCGGCGGGATCGGCGCTGATCGCCGCGAGCGAGGCGTCCAACTGTGGCCCGCAGTCGCAACGCAGTGAGCCGAGCGTGTCCCCGGTCATGCACTCCGAATGCACCCGGACCAACGGCACGTCCCGGGCGGCGCGCCGCATCGGTGACGTGGGCCGGCCGGGCATGGCTGTGACGACCGCCAGCTGGTCCTCACCGGTGATCCGGTCGCGATAGGCCAGCGCGATGAGCTCGCCGTGCCCGGTCGGCAGGGCGGCCGAGGCGACCCGCTGCACCCGACTCGGCGCAGCGGTCACTGGCGCCTCGTCGTGCCGCAGCCGCCACGCGATGAGGTCGGCGATCGACACCAGCGGAATGCCGACGGTGTCGGCGAGCCGGCGCAGGCTCGGCAACCGCAGTGGCTCACCGTCGTCACCGACGACCTCGGCGATCACCGCCACCGGGACGAGCCGGGCGGCGCGGCAGAGGTCGACGGCCGCCTCGGTGTGCCCTGGGCGTTCCAGCACACCTCCCGGCCGGGC
>CAZEYA010000020.1:0-35384 GCA_964516515.1 uncultured Kineosporiaceae bacterium
TGTTGGGGCGGAGCAGTCCACGCCTAGCGGCTTCCTAAAGGAAGCAAAAGCGGGACAGGTAGCTGACCGCGAAGTCCTTCTCGATCCCCTCGCGAGTGTGCCCAGCCTTGGTGATGAGTATTCCAACGGCCGATTCTCCTCTTTCATCCGCTTGAGTGAGATCTCGGTGCGGTCATCATCGGTTGGACAGGTCACCCGGCCGAAGCATGGCGACAACGACCAGCCCTCCAACACCGACCCGCCCCGTCTCCCGCCAGCCGAACCGCTGGTAGAGCCCGGGGTTGGACAAGTCCGCCGTGGTCAGGTGCACGGCGCTGCCCGCAGCGTCAGCGATCACCCGCTCCAGCAGGGCGCGACCTACGCCGCACCCTCGTAGACCTCGCAGCACACCCACGAACTCAAGGGTCAGGGCATCGGCTGGGGCGGCGCTCGCGCCGAGGTAGCGCAGGGTGCGTCGGATTGCCGTCGGTCCGCAGCCCAGGCCGACCCGGGCCGTCCAGGCCAGTCGAGCGAAGCTCCCGGGCCGACTGTCGGCCGGGGTGACCACGGCGGCACCAGCAGGTTCGCCCGCCACCTGCGCCAGGTACCGGATGCCGCCCGGCGCGGTCGCGTGAGTCGCTATGGTGGCTGCGAACCAGCCTCGCCTGGCACGCAGCCCTGGGCCGCAGATCCAGCCCAACCCAGGCTCGTCGGCGAAGGCCGCTGCGAGCAAACCGGCGCAGTCGCGGGGGTCGCCGCCGGAGATCACCTCAACGGTCATGCGGGCTCCGCAGCGGCGCCTCGGGAACCAGGTGACATACGAGGAGCTTGAGGAACAGGAACGGGACGACCCACGCCAGTGCCGTCGGCAGCGGGAGCAGGACGAGGTTGACCGTCACCGCGGCGATCCAGGCGACCATCGCCACCGGGCGTCGGATCTCCACGGGGACCGACTCGATGAGGGCCGCCCCGGCGAGCAGCAAGCCGGCGTTCGTCGCGCTCCACACCAGGCCCTGCGGGACCACGAGGCCGAGTGCGACCAGGTGGATCACGTGGGCGGCAACGAAGACCAGCCGGGCCCTCCTGGCCCTGGGCCTGCCGCGGTGATACCAGCGCTTGGCCGAGTTCGTGGCGTTGGTGAGGACACCGCCGACCAGGTCGAGGGCCGCAACGGCGCAGATGACGGTCTGCAGGGCCGACCACTCCCGGTAGGCACCGGTGTGCAGCACCAGCCATGCGACGAGTGCGACGCAGACCAGACCGCCACCGACCTCGACCACGTACTCGGGGCGGGTCTTGCCCGGCCCCATGAAGCGGTCGATCCGACCGCTCCACCCGGCACCGGTGTCGGGAACCGTCCAGTCGACCACAAGGTCCGGGCGGTTCACCCTGCGGCCCCCGGCGGTGTGGCATTGCCCCAGAGGCCGGCCAGCAGGGCCCAGGGCTGGCGGTCGAGGCCCTCCGGCCGCCCCTCTCGCATCGCCCGCACCACCCACCCGTCGGCTGCCCGGAAGACCGCAATGGTGGCGGCGAGCATGAGGTCGTGGTCGATGTCGGCGCGGACCATCCCGAGCCGCCTCCCGTCGGCGAGCATGTCCTGGAACCACGGGTCGGCCTCTGCGCCTGCGTGGGTGGTCGCTGCTGGGACGAGCGCGAGATCGTCGGGGTGGGCGACCAGGTGCTCCTGTAGCCCGCGGGCACCCCGGTCCAGCTGGAGCCAGAACCCTGGTGGATCAGAGACAGCCCGCCACGGGCCGAGGGCGGCGCGCAGCCGGTCCCGGACCCCGTCGAGGACGGCGCGCAGCAGGTCCTCGCGACCGTCGAAGTACTGGTAGGCGGCACTCTTGGAGAACCCCGACGCCTCGATGATCTTGTTGTAGGAAGCGGTCTCGGGGCCCTCGGCAGCGAAGTGGGCCCGGGCGACCCGCAGGATCTCGGCCTGACGGTCGGGCAACAGGCGTCTGAAGCGAGGAAGTGGCATGTACTGATAGTACACACAGGTGGTACACGTCGATGGTGCACACAGGTTCGCGCAAGAGGAGTGTCGCAGTTGAGCCGGAGCGCGGAGCAGCTGGCTCTACAGCTCCATCGTCCGTGCCTCGCGGTCCCGTGCCACCCGTTCACGTTCAGCCCTGAACATTGCGGCTGTCACGTGCTGCGGAGCAACAGCAGGCCGGTCGGCTAGGCCATCAAGGCGCAGTGTGGGCACCGGCATGAGCCCGGCGGCCCGACTCAGCAGACGAACCGACCTCACGTTGCCGCTTGCGTTGCCGCAGGAACACCTGATGAATGCCGAGCACGACGGTGAGCCAGACGAGGCCCATGCACCAGGCCACGATGACGTCGGTGAGCCAGTGCTGGCCGAGGTACACCCGGGACAGTCCCATGAGCACTGCATGCAGCACGGCGAGCGTGACGGCGACCACTGCGACGCGGCGCGACATGCTGCGGATGATGAACAGGTATGCGAGTACCCCGGCGATGATGACGGCGTTCAGCGCGTGGCCGCTCGGGAACGACCACGACGGCTCGAAGCTGCCGACCAGGTACTCCTGCCCCGGCCGCGCCCGGTCGGCGTAGGCCTTCGTCGTCATCGACATGGCCAACGAGCCGGCCCCCGCCACCAGCATCAGCAGGAAAGGCGTCCGGGACCGCCACCGTAGCGAGAGCCCCACCACCGCGAGGAAGGTCGCGACGATGGCGAGGACCGGTCCGCCGAGGTAGCTGTACACCTCCACCGCCCGGTCGGCCACCGGCGTCCGAACCGACACCGCCGCGTCCAGCACCGGCTGATCGATACGGGTCAGCCCGTCCCCCTCCGCCTCGTCATCGAACAGCAACGCCGCCAGCGTCAGGCTCGGCGCGACCACCACCGCCAACGACAGCAGCACCACCCACCTCGACCGCGCCTCGCCGAGGTGACCCCATGGGCTCTGCGAGGCCGGCGCCGTGGGCATGTCGATGTCGCGCGCCATCCGAGCATGGTGACGCGGATGGGTCGCGGGCGCTCGTCGAGGCCGCTCGCACGAAAGGGACCGACCGCGCTACAGCTTGACCCTTGTCCCGGCCGGGTCATAGGGCGGGCGCAGCCCGAGCGTCACCGGGTACAGCCGACCGCCCACGTTGACCTCGTGGCGGCCGGCTTTGATCCACTCGCGAGTGACCAATGCGCCGTCGGGGTCCCACACGTAGGCCAGGCCGACGCCCGCCCCCACCGTCGCCCCCCAAGCCGCAGACGTGACCTGGCCGGCTGCACGGCCGTCGCGCAGCACCAGTTCGCCGCCCCAGAGCATGGTGTCCGGGTCGCCCACCACGAACGAGACCAGCCGTCGCCGCGCCCCGTTCGCCCGCGCCTTTTCGACCGCCTCCCGGCCCAGGAACGGCACGGCCGTCTTCAGCTTGCAGGCGAACAGCAGGCCCGCCTCCACCGGGTTGTACTCCGGCGTCAGCTCCCGGCCGAACGCCCGGTACCCCTTCTCCAGCCGCAACGCGTCGATCGCGTAGTAACCGCCGCGGGCCACCCCGATGTCGGCACCCGCAGTCAGCAGGTCCTCGAAGACCCCGACGGCGAACTCGGCCGGCACGTACAGCTCCCACCCCAGCTCACCGACGTAGGTGATCCGGGTCGCCCGCACCGTCGAGTAGCCCAGCGAGATCTCGCGGCTGGTCCCGAATCCGAACGCCTGGCCAAGGTCGGCGTCGGTCAGCCTCGCCAGCAGCTCGCGTGAGCGCGGCCCCATGACGCCGAACACAGCCATCGACGAGGTGACGTCCACCAGCGCCACCCGGGCCCCCGCGGGCAGGTTGCGGCGGATGTGGTCCTGGTCCCGTTCGGTGGTCGCGGCGCTGCTGACGATGAGGAAGTCCGCCTCGCCCGTCCGGGTCACCGTCACGTCCGACTCATACGTCCCCCGCTGGTTGAGCATGCCGGTGTAGACCGCCCGACCGACCGGCACAGCGATGTCCGCCGTGCAGATCCATTGCAGTGCGGCTTCGGCGTCCGGGCCCGTCAGCAGATACTTCGAGAACGAGGTCTGGTCGAACACGGTGACGGCTGTGCGGGTCGCCACCTGCTCGGCCGCCGACCACGGCAGCCAGTTGGGCTTCTCCCAGCCGTACTCGATGGCCGGGTCGGCGCCGGGCGGGGCGAAGACGTTGGCCCGTTCCCACCCCATCCGGCTGCCGAAGTTGGCGTTGGCCTCGACCAGCAGGTGATGCACCGGGGAGCGCCGGAACGGCCGGGCGGTGCGCATCTCGCGGTTGGGCCACGGGATCTCGTAGTGCAGGCCCAGCACCTCCGCCACCCGGTCGTGCAGCCAGCGCACGTTGCCGTTGAAGCCCGCGAAACGCCGGATGTCCACGGCGGTGAGGTCCGTGGTGGGGGCCCCCTCGACGATCCATTCGGCCAGCGCCCGGCCCGCGCCGCCCGCCGAGGCGATGCCGACGGAGTTGAACCCGGCAGCGACGAAGAAGCCGTCGACGCCCGGCGCCTCGCCGAGGATGAACTGGTTGTCAGGGGTGAAACTCTCCGGCCCGTTGTAGAACTTCCGGATACCCGTCTCGGCCAGCGCCGGAATTCGCTCCAGCGCGCTTGACATGAGGATCGAAAAATGGTCCCAGTCCTCCTCCAGCAGCTGGAACTCAAACGGGTAGGGGATTTCGTCCGGCGACACCCACGGTTTCGCCTCGGGCTCGAAGCCGCCGACGACGAGGCCGCCGACCTCCTCCTTGATGTAGGTGTAGCCGTCGGGATCACGCAGCACCGGCAGGTCAGGGTGGACCCCGTCGATGGGCTCGGTGACGACGTAGAAGTGTTCGGCGGAGTGCAGCGGCACCGTCACCCCGGCCATGGCGCCGACCTGCTTGGCCCACTGCCCCGCGCAGTTGACCACCACGTCGGCCTCGACGTCGCCGTGATCGGTGCGCACGCCGCGTACCCGGCCCCGCTCGACCAGGACGCCCGTCACCCGCACCCGCTGCTGGATGCGTGCGCCCCGCAGCCTGGCACCCTTGGCCAGCGACGCCGTGACGTCGGTCGGGTTGGCCTTGCCGTCGTTGGGCAGCCAGATCGCCCCGACCAGATCGTCCACCCGCATCACCGGATAGCGCGCCAGGGCCTCGTCCGGCGTCAACAACTCGCACTCCAGGTCGAAGGCCTCGGCGGTCGCCGCGGTGCGCCGCAACTGGGTCATCCGCTGCGGTGTCCGTGCGACGCTCAGCCCGCCGCACTGCTTATAGCCGGTGGCCAGGCCGGTCTCTCGTTCGAGGTCGGCGTAGAGCCGGGCGGAGTACTGCACGAGGCGGGTGCCGCTCTCGTTCGCCCGGAGCTGGCCGACCAGCCCGGCGGCGTGCCACGTCGTGCCGGATGACAGCTGCCCCTGCTCCAGCAGCAGCACGTCGGTCCACCCCATCGCGGTCAGGTGATAGGCCACCGAGGCACCGACGATCCCGCCGCCGATGACGACGACGCGGGCACGGTCCGGCAGGTCTGTGGTCGCTGTCATGGCGGCCCTTCAGTCGGGGAGTTGCGCGTCGGTGAGCAGGCGGGACCAGGCGGTCCCCGCGAACTCTGCCAGCGCGGAGTCGTAACGCTCGATCGCCCACCCCCAGAAGTCGAAGTCGAGCGGGCTGGTCGCCCCCTGGATGCACCCCCACAGCGTCCAGCCGTACTTCGACGCAATTCCCTGCAGCCGGGCGCGGGCGATCCGGCTGCGCCGCGGTCGCCCGTAGTAGGAGATGACGAGTTCGTCGAGCTGCTCCAGCGTCAGGCCGCATTCGCTCCAGACATTGCCCAGCTCGAAACACGGGTCGTTGTTCCCCGAGTACTCGTAGTCGATGAGCCAGATCTTCTCGCTGTCATCGATGAAGTTGGCCGCCAGGAGGTCGTTGTTGCAGGGCACCCGCCCCTCGTCCCCGGCCACCAACACCCGGCGCATCTGCTCGAACTCCGCGACGTGTTCGAGATAGTCCGGCGGTATCCGGAAACCACCCACCAGCGCGGTGGCCAGATAGGCGGGCTGCCGCTCGAACATGTCGAACGTCCCCCGGAACGGCGGCCCGGAATGCAGCCGGCGGCACGCGGTCGCGACGCGCGGCATCATGCCGTCGGGGCAGAAATCAGCGTTGGTCAATGGCTTTCCCGGCAGGAATCCGAGGACGAGAAGGCCGAGATCCGGGCGGTAGTCGATGACGGGCGCGCCGACACCGGCGATCTCGGCGGCCCTGGTGTTGTGATGCTCCTGGTCGCGGTCGATGCCGAGGGCGTCAGTCCCGGTGCACCTCGCGACGTACACCCCGTCAGGGGTAGTGATCTTGAAGTTGCGATTGGTGAGGCCCCCGGGCAGCTCCCGGACGATGCGATCCGCTGGGGCGAGCACCGGGATCTGGTCGAACATCGCGAGGAAGCGCGCGTCGACCTGCGGGTCGGGAGGCAGCATCGGGCCCGTGCTCATCAGGACCTCACCCGCTCGCCGCGGGCGTCATAGCGCGGCCCGTCGTGCCGGGTCGCCGGATAGCGCCGATTCATCACCTCGACCTCGAAGCGGGCCTCACCCGCCACCGCGGCCGGCAGGAACGCCGAGAAGATGCTCCGGCCGACAGTGTGCCCGTAACCCGCGCTGCGGACACTTGCCGACGTGCCCGACGGCTCGTGGACCACCATCTCCCCGCCATGCATCAGTGGGTCGGCCGGGTCGCAGCCGAGGTCGGCGGTGAACCAGCAGAGCCGCCGCGCCGGACCGTTCGCCCGCACCGCCCGCAGCGCCGGCCCCGCCAGCAACCCCGGCTTGTCGGGCCGGACCGCGAAGCCCAGGCCCGCCTCGTACGGGTTGTCGTCGGACTTCACGTCGACCGCCCAGGCGACGTACTGCTTCTCCAGCCGCAGCGTCTCCACCGCCCGGTACCCGACGTCGCGGATGCCGTCCTCCTCCCCCGCCTCGATGATCCGGTCGTAGGCATCGCGCACGTACTCGGTCGGCATGTGCAGCTCCCAGCCCAGCTCGCCGACGTACGTCGCCCGCAGCGCGATCACCGGCGCCCAGCCGACGTCGGTCTCGCGTGCCGTCATGTACGCGAACGCTGCATTCGAGAAGTCGTCACTGCTCAGCGACTGGATGATCTCGCGCGAGCGCGGCCCGCAGACGTTGAGCACGCCATAGGCGGAGCCGACGTCGTCGATCAGCACCGAGCCGTCGGTGGGGGCGTGGCGCAACAGGAACGTCACGTCGTGGCGGCCGAGCCCACTGCCGGTGACGAGGTAGAAGCGCTCGGGCCCGAGCCGCGTAAGCGTCACGTCCGCCTCGATGCCACCGGAGGCGTTGAGCAGCTGGGTGTAGACGATCTTGCCGACGGCGACGTCGATCTCGGCACCCGCGACCGCCTGTAGCAGACCCAGCGCACCCGGCCCTCGGATGAGGAACTTCGAGAACGAGCTCTGGTCGATGACGCCGACGGCCTCGCGAACGGTGCGGTGCTCCTCGGCGATGGCGTCCCAGGCGTTGCTCCGCCCGAAGCTCGGCACCTCCTCGACGCCGGGCCGGCCGGCGAACCACAGCGCCCGCTCGTAGCCGAACTTGTTGCCGAAGACGGCACCCCGCCCGGCCAACCGGTCGTGGACAGCGCTGCGGCGCTGGCCGCGGGGCGGGATGCTCGTGCGGTTGGGGAAGGCGATGTCGTAGTAGTGACCGTAGGACTCGATCGATGACCGCTCGAGCACCGCGGGCACATTATGTGGCGTGCCGAACCGGCGGACGTCGAAGGGCCACAGGTCCATTCCCGGGTCGCCGTCGACGATCCATGCCGCCATCGCGAGCCCGGCGCCGCCTGCGGCCGCGATCCCTGCGGAGAAGCCGCAGCAGTGGAACAGGTTGTCGAGGTCCTCGGTCAGGCCCAGCAGCGGCTCGGCGTCCGGCGAGAACGGGATCGGGCCGTTGATCCAGGTGTGGATGCCCAGTTCGCCGAAGACCGGGATGCGGCGGACCGCACCGTCGGCGAGCACCTCGAACCGCTCCTCGTCCGGCTTGAACAATTCCGGGCCCAGGTCGCGCGGGATCGTCCGCCAGCACGCCCGGGTGCCCTCCTCCCAGCCGCCGAGCACGAGGGCGCCCGCCTCGGGCTTGAGATAGAACCGCAGGTCGGGATCGCGGAACGTGGGCAGGTCGGGTGGGATCGCGGCAGACTTCTCGGTGACGACGTACTGGTGTTCGACCGCGTTGACCGCCAGCGCCACACCGGCCAGCCGAGCGGTCTCGGCGCCCCACATCCCGGTGGCGTTGACCGCGACGTCGCACATGATCCGGCCCTGCTCGGTGACGACGGCGGTGACGCGCCGCCCCGAGCGCTCGATCGCCTCGACCCGGCAATGCTGCACCACGCTCACCCCCATCGCGCGCGCACCGCTGATGAACGACTGCGTCAGCTGGGTGGGGTCGACGTAGCCGTCCGACGGGGTCCAGGTGGCGCCGTGGATGCCGTCGAGATCCAGCAGCGGGAACAGTTCCAGTGCCTCGGCCGGCGAGACGAGGTGGATGTCGAAGCCGTAGCTCTTGCCCTGGGTGTACACGCGCTGCAGTTCCTGCCACCGCTGCGGGCTGGACGCCACCCGCAGCCCGCCGACCCCACGCCATCCGGTCGGATACCCGGTCCGCTCCGCCAAGGTCTGGTAGGTCTCGACGCTGCTGCGCATGAGCTGCGTCAGTGAGCTGCTGCTGCGCAGCTGGCCCACCAGCCCCGCCGCATGCCAGGTGCTGCCGTGGGTCAGACCCGCGCGCTCGACGAGGACGACATCGGTCCGGCCCCGCAGCGCCAGGTGATAGGCGACGCTCGCACCGACCACGCCACCGCCGATGACGACGATCTCGCTCCGCTCCGGCACGGACATGTCAACCCCAATCGGCGGCAGGGCGGCACCGATCACGATCCGGCGCTGGACACGGATCCTAGATCAGCGCAGGGCGACCGCGACCAGCGCCAGCACCGCCGGGACCGTCTGGATCACGAGGATCCGTCGGCTGACCGTCGCCGCGCCGTAGAGACCCGCGACAGCGACGCACCCCAGGAAGAACACGGTGACGGCCGTACCGACCGGGTCGTCCGCGATCAGGCCGAAGACCAGCCCGGCGGCGAGGAACCCGTTGTAAAGCCCCTGGTTGGCCGCCATGACGCGAGTCGCCGCGGCGAAATCCTCGGTGGTGCCGAACGCCGCACGGGTCCGTGGCTGCTGCCAGAGGAACATCTCGAGCACGAGGATGTAGACGTGGATCGCGGCGACCAGCGCGACCAGGACGAACGCGGCGACGCTCATCCCGGGCGGTCCGGCAGAGCCACGCGAGGGGTGGGCGCGTTGCCGCACCGCTCCGCGGCCGCGGGACGCACTTCTGCCGCCCGCACGACCGCAGGGTACAATCCGTCGGCCTGCGTCGAAGCCGATCACCGAAACGTCCGACGGCACTGCCAGGCCAAGGTCCTCCGGTGCCGCACCTCTTGCTCCCCTCCCACCTCGTGGTCCGCGACAGCACCGCCCCGCCGTCCGGCTGGCCGCCGGGCCCCCTGCAGGTGCCCACTCCTCAGCCCGGCCGCGGCCGGACTATGGCCGCCAGCGGGGGTCTCTACCGGTCAGGCCCAGGAGACGCTCGAGCTCCCCGCCTCCGGCCGACACCGCGACCTCGGGCCCGTAGATGCCCATCTCGCGGCCCATGTCGGCGATGGCCGCGGTCTGCGGCAGGAGGTATGCCAGCAGGTCGGCGTCCCATTGCGGCCGCCGCCCAAGGGCGGCGCCCAGATCCCAGCCGTGGATCACCAGCTCGCCCAGCACCATGACGCCGACCACCGCGGCCGGGATCGGGTCCGGTGCGCCCATCGTGGTCTCGCCATCCCATGCCTCGGGCCGGCGCCAGGCGGCGACCAGCTCCTCCGTCATGGCCCGGTGGGCGGCGGAGAAGTCGCCGGTGACGAGGTCGACGGCCGACTCGGCCTGGGCGGGCGGCCCGACTGACTCCTGGCGGCCGGCGGCAGCGAGGACCGGGCCCCAGAAGAGCAGGTGGTTGAGCAGCCCGCGCACGTCGTAGGACGCGCAGGGGGTGCGGGCGGCCAGCCGGGCGGGGTCGAGGTCGTGGACCAACGTGATGATCGGCGCCGCCGCTGCCGGTATGAGGGAGGCCGGTGTGATGTCGGTCAAGGTGTCGATGGACTGCATGACGATCACGCTAGGGGCCACCGGGCGGGCATGTATTGAACGAATGCGACAGCGGCCGCACGGACCGTGTCACGCTTGACCGGTGGCGAGTCGCCGGGTCCCAGCCGATCCGCGCGGCGTCGGGGGCGCGTGGACGCGCTTCCAGCGCCACGACTTCCCGGGGCCCTCGGCCGACCTCGCGCCGTTCGTCGCCAGGTACTGGATCGTCGAGTGGGAATACGGCGAGCCCTATCGCCAGCTCATCGTCCCGAGCCCGCAGGTCCATGTGAGCTTTCGTGACGACCTGCCGCCGGAGGTCCACGGGGTCGCCAGCGGGCACGGTTTCAAGGAGCTCAGCGGACGGGCGGGTCCTCGGGGTGGCGTTCCGGCCCGGCGGCGGCCGTCCGGTGTTGCGCGTACCCATCTCGACGCTGAGCGACCGGAGCGTTCCGGCATCCGGCCTCCCGGCACTGGCGGTATGGCCGGGCGGCGAACCAGATGTCGCGAGTGTCGAGGAGTGGCTCCGCCGGTCGGTGCCCGAGGCGGATCCCACCGCGCAATGGGTGACCGAGGTGGTCGCGACGGTGGTGGTCGACCCCGACATCACCCGCGTCGACCAGCTCGCCAGCTGCAGTGGCACCTCAGTGCGACGGTTGCAGCGGCTGTTCGCGGCCTACGTGGGGGTCAGCCCCAAATGGGTGATCAGGCGCTACCGGCTGCAGGAGGTGACCGAGCGGATGGCGCGAGGCGACACCGCTGACTGGGCCGGGCTGGCGGCCGAGCTGGGCTATGCCGACCAGGCCCATTTCACCCGGGACTTCACGGGGGTGTTCGGTGAGACGCCTGCCCAGTACGCCCGTCGGTACTGACCGGCTCTCAGCTCGACGCACCGGCGCCGGTCACCACGACCGCGCTGATGACCGCCGCGGCCGTCGCGTCCTGTGCGGCCCTGACCGCGGCCCGCGTCGCCTCGGCCGTCCAGTCACCCTCGGCGATCTCCTTCGCCCGGTCACGCACGGCGTGCCGGGTGGGCCTGTCGAGGTCACCGAGCACCTTGGGGGCCTGGTCGAGCGAGGCGAGCAGGGCGATCAGCGCCGCGATCGACTCGTCCGGGGTGACACCATCGAGGAGAACCCCGCGCAGTCGCTGCCGGACCTCGGCCTCGTGGGAGCTGTCGACGGTCGGCCACCGGTGGCGGGGGAAGATGCCGAGCACCCGGTCGGCGTCCTCGCGCAACACCCCCCGCGCCACCAACCGATCGAGCAGGGCGCGCCGCGCCCCCTTGCGTAGGCGCGGCACCAGATCGACCGCCTTGCGCGGCTTCTCGCCGATCACCGCGAGCGCGCGGTCGAGCAGCTCGTCTCCGGTCGGACCAGGGTCGAGCACCTCGACCCTGCGGCGCCTCGGCTTGGGGTCGTCGTCGACACACACCCGGCCGGCCAGCGCCAACTCGATGAGCAGGGCCCCACCCAGGCCGTAGTCGAACCTGGTCTCATCGGTCCTGCGGGATCCGGTCTCGTCGTCGAGGAACAGCAGCAGCAGATCCTCGGCGATCACGGGGACACCGGTCCGGCAGGTCGGGCGGCACGGTCCAGGAGCATCCCCCAAAGCTACGGGGTGACGGCCACCTCGATGCCCTCGCCCAGGAACGACAGGTGCCCGGGCAGCAGGATCGCCTCGGGCAGCGGGGTCTCATAACCCCACGCCACGTCGGCGGGACCGCCGGAGACAGATCGGTACGTCGCCACACCCTTGTAGCCGCACGTCGTGCGGGTGTCGCTGCCGACGAGCAGGTCGGTGCGGACATCGGCGACAGGGATGTACCAGCGCGCCGGCAAGGCGGTCTCGAACACGCCGATCGGCCGCGTCGTGTCGGCCAGGGTCACCGTCTCGCCGTCCGGGCGGTGCCACAGCACGTGGACGTGGCGGCTGCTGGGCCGGGCGTCGACTCGGTGGAAGGGGTCGCGGGGATGGGTGCCGGTGATCGGCTCGTCCTCTTCGAGGACCGCGTCACCGGATGTGGCACCCGGCTCGAGGTCGAGCTTCTCCAGGTACAGCCCAGCGAGCCCATGCAGGCCCGGCAGCTTCGGGTTGGGCGACTCGTAGCGCCAGAGCAGATCCTCGACCAGCCGGTCGCCGGCCTTCACCGAACGGTAGGTGGCGTCGCCCTTGAACGGGCAGTGCGTGCTCGTGTCGCTGGGCACCAGCACGTCGGGGTCGACGTCGGCGAAGGGGACGTAGTAGCGGGGCAGGATGCCGGTCTCGTGCAGGATCACCGCACCGGTGGTGTCCAGGACGGTCCGCGTGCCCCCGGCGCCGTCGCCGACGACCAGCCGGATGCGCTTGTCAGTCGGTGTCAGCAAGATCCGGTGCTGCGGACCGTCGATGGTGTAGTTCGATTGCCCGGGCTCGGCCGAGAGCGGACCGGGCGGGAACGTGAGCGCCATGACTTCGGCAACGCCGGCACAGCTCGACCGCTTCCCGCCCTCTGCCGGCGCCTGGAACCCCGATGAGGCGCCGCGGCTGGTTGTTCTGGCGCGCGCGCCAGCCGGAGCAGCAGCGCGCGCGCCAGGTCGGGGTCACGGGGGGGTCTGCAGCGCCGCTCGGGTGATGGGCCCGACGATGCCGTCGATCTCGAGGTCGTGGGCCTTCTGGAAGTCGCGAACGGCCACTGCGGTGCGAGGGCCGAAGACCCCATCGGCAGGTCCGGGGTCGACGCCGTGCATCTGCAGCCGCCGTTGCACCCACCGCACGTCGTCGCCGGCGTCGCCCTGTTGCAGGTTCTGAGCAGCGTCGAAGCCGGGGACGACGCCGCCGTGCGTCCAAGGCCGTTGGGCGGCGGAAAAGACGTTGACGCCATAGGCGCTGCCGCGGGCCTCGAACGTCTGACCGTCACCGAGCGAGATGGCGACATGGTCGTTGCTCGGGCCCTCGTCGATGCGGAAGAGCAGGGCGCCGCGGGTCTGCCGGGCCGCCCCGACGCTGATCAGCGCGCCTGCCCGCCGGCAGGCGTCCCGCTGGTTCTAGGCCCCGTCGGCAAAGGAGACGCCGCAGCGGGCTGCCGCCCACTGCACCAGTTCCGAGCAGTCGAAGGCGCCGGGGTCGGGGTCGTTGAAGGAGGTCTCGGCACCGAAGATTTAGGGGTCGCCGCGCTGCGTCATCGCGATGGTGACGAAGTCTTGGAGGGTCGGCATGATCGTTACCTTTCGATGAGAGGTGATGCATCGGTACCTCTCGGAGTCGCCATGCCGGGCGCTGATACGAGCCGTTAGGACTTGTCGGTCCGACCGACAATGCTGGTCACCGTGACCGCCACCGGTGGCCTCACCCGCGAGGCTTCGCCTTCGTGGTCACATCGGGCGCGCAGATCAGAGGCGCTCCGGAAGCCCCACGGCCCCGCGCAGCCGTTGGCGCGAACGGTCGAGCAGATCGGAATCGAGGACGAGTCCCTGGGTGGCGCCAGCCACTCGTTGCGGGTCGCGGGTCATGTGCGCGCGCACCACAGCGTCCATCGACCCGCGGTAGGAATCCACCACGAGGCGCACGTTCGACGCCGCCTCGCGGACCGCGCCTCGCCGAGCACCGGACTCCAGCGCCAGCAGGTCGTCGGTGACCGAGGTGAGCCGTTGATCGACCAGGGCCCAGCGGCGCGCCGCATCGGAAACCGCGTCCTGACCCTGCGCGGCGAGGGTCGACTGGTCGGCCCGCCAGGTCAGGAGCGGTTCGTCGACGTCGCCGAGAACCCAGGCGAGCTTGCCGTCCACTCGCGCGACCGCTTCGCGGTCGCTGCCACCACGCCTGGCCAGGGCGACGATGGCGAGGACCAGCGCGAGCAGGACGAGGGCCCCGATCAGCAGCCATCCCCACCACGGCAGGCCGGAGGCGGCCGGCTGCGTGTCGGTCGCGGGAGACGACGCAGCCGCCGCCGCCGAGGCGTTGCTCTGTGGCGCCACCGTGCTCTGCGGCGCCACCGTGCTCTGCGGCGCCACCGTGCTCTGTGGCGCCACCGTGCTCGGCGGCAGCACGGTGCTCGGCGGCGAAGCCGTGGTCTGGGTCGGGACCGCATCCGGCGTCGTCGGGTCACCGCCAGGCAACGGGATCGATGGCAACCGGGTCGGGATCTGCGTCGGGAGCGGGATGGACGGCAGCTCGGTCGGCAACTGCGTCGGTATCCCGCTCGGCAGCTCGGTGGGGATCTGGGTCGGGATCTGACTCGGCAGGTCGATCGGCGAACCGTCACCGCAGGTCGGCACGGACGCGGTCGAAACGGCAAGCGCCAGCAGTGACACGACGAGTCTCGCTCTCATCCGTGGAGGCTAGCCAGATCGTGCGCCATTCCCCACCCCACGGGCAGGCTGGCGTCGGGGTTCAGCGTGCTGATGAGATGAGCACGACCGGCGTGTGACGTTACGTCGGGCCCATCACCCTGCGACGTCCTGCCTCATCAGGTCGTGATGACGACCTTTCCCTTGACCCCGCCCGAGAGCAGGTACCGGATCGCGTCGGGTGCCTGGCTCAGCGGGAAGGTGCGGTCGATTGCCGGCGTGACTGCGCCCGCTTCGATCAGCTCCTTCATCGCGAGCAGGTCGGCGGAGTTCTCGCTGCTGACGAACGAGCGCAGGCGCTGGCGTGCGTACAGATTGACCAGCGGGAGCCGGAGCTGGCGGGCATACCCCCCCAACCAGCGATGATCCGACTCGCCGCCGATGATGACCAGCGTCCCCGTGGGGGTCAGCGTCCGGCGCAACCGGGACAGCGTCGGGTTGCCGCCGATGTCGAGGATGACGTCGTAGCGCACGGGTCCGGCAGCGAAGTCGGTGGTGGTGTAGTCGATGACATGGTCCGCGCCCAGGCTGCGGACCAGGTCCAGCTTGGCGGTGCTGCCCACCCCGGTGACGACAGCGCCGAATGCCTTGGCCAGTTGCACCGCGTAGGACCCGACGCCACCGGACGCACCGGTGATCAGCACCTGCTGACCGGGCTGCACCTTCCCGTGATCACGGACGGCCTGCAACGCGGGCAGACCGGAGACGGCGACGACGGCGGCCTGCTCGAAGGTCAGGTTGGCCGGCTTCGGCGCCAGCTTGCGCTCCAGGGCCCGAGTACTGGTGGCGAAGCTGCCCTTGGCGAAACCGAACACGTGATCGCCTGGCCGGAATCGGGTGACGGCCGCGCCGACCGCGGTCACGACGCCCGAGACGTCCATTCCCAGCACCGGGTTCTTGGGCGTCCGCAAGCCGTAACCCGCCAGCCGTATCGGGTAGGGCAACCCGGTCATGAGGTGCCAGACGCCACGGTCGACGCCGGCCGCCCGAACCTCGATCAACACCTCATCATCGGCTATGGGTGACGCGTCGATGTCCCGGAGTTCCAGGACGTCGACTGACCCGTAGGTGTCTGCGACTATCGCCTTCATGCATTTCTCGTCACGGTGCTTACGTCGTAAGCTTACATCGTAAGCTACTCTCTTCCCGTGACCCCGTCCAGCCGCGGTACTCACGCCGTGACCCCCCGGTCGCCGCTGACGCGTGACAGTGTTCTCCGGGCCGCGATAGCCCTCGCCGACACCGACGGCATCGACAAGCTGACGATGCGCGCGCTGGGCAGGGCGCTGGGTGTCGAGGCCATGTCCCTGTACAACCACGTGGCGAACAAGGACGCCATCCTCGACGGCATCACCGACGCGGTGTTTGGCGACATCGTGGTCCCCCCGGCCGGCACCCCCTGGCAGGAGGCCATGCGACTGCGAGCGCTCTCGGCGCACGAGGCACTGCTCGCCCACCCGTGGGCGACGCTGCTCATCACGTCCCGGTTCAACATCGGTCCCGGCATGACGCGCTACCTCGATGCCACCCTCGGCCGGCTACTGGAAGGCGGTTTCACGATCGAGGGCGCACTGGACGCCTGGCACGCCCTGGACAGTCACATCTACGGCTTCACTCTGCAGCAGTTGAACCTGCCGTTCGCCGCCGAGGAGGCATCGCAGGTCTCCACCGACGTCCTGCCACGATTGGATGCCGCGCGATTCCCCCACGTCGTGGACATCATCGGCCGCATCATGCAGACCGGCCGCACCGAGGACTTCACGTTCGGCCTCGACCTCATTCTCGACGGTCTGGAGCGGCGACTCCGGAGCAGCTGACGAGAGGATTCAGGCGACGTGGATGACGGGCCTGCGCCCCGGATCGGGCTCGCCTTTGCGGAGGATCTCGCGGACCACCGGAGCGGTGTCGCCCCGGCCGAACAGTAGATACCGCAGCAGGTGGGTCACAGGTGAACCCTCCGACCACTCGAAGTGGCAGTGCGGTCGCACCCCGGTGACGCTCATCGCGAGCAACATCGCGGCGATGGCATTCGGCACCGCGGGGCTCTCCGCACGCAGGATGCGGTGGGCGTCGACCTGCACGCCCCGCACCATCAACACCTCGGTGAAATCGGACGGGTCGATGACGTCGATCTCCAGGAACACGACGTCGGCCGGGTCCGGGACAGGGTTCATGCCACGCTGCTCGAGTTCTTTCGCCGCGTACTCGGCCGCGTCGCCGGTCTGGCGGCGGTTGGCTATGACATTGAGTGTCCCGTCGTACTCGACCGAGTCGGTGATGAACCGTCGGGCGGCCGCGTCGAACTCGATGCGCTCGGCTCGTATCTCTGTCGTGCGGGACACCCGCGATATCAGCGAGACCGCGATGATTCCGGCGATGAAGATTCCCGAGATCGCGATGCCGTCCGGCTTCTCCCTGACGTTCTCAGCAAGCGCGTACAGCAGTACCAGTGTCAGTACGGCGAACCCGACGACGGCGAAGCGCTGCCTCTTGTGGGCACACGAGACGGTGACGGCGAAGGCCGCCGAGACCATCATGGCCAGGATGCCGGTGGCGTAGGCGCCGGCCTGGGCGTTGACGTCGGCCCCGGTGACGATCGTGACGGCGATGCCCACCAGCGTGTAGACGATGACGACCGGGCGCACCGCCCGGCTCCACTCCGGCGCCATGCCGTACGACGGCAGGTACCTGGGCACGATGTTGATCAGACCGGCCATCGCCGAGGCGCCGGCGAACCAGAGGATGAGGATCGTGCTGACGTCGTAGGCGGTACCGAAGCCCTCACCCAGGTACTCGTGCGCCAGGTAGGCCATCGCCCGGCCGTTGGCCTCTCCGCCGTCCTGGAACTCCTCGGCCGGGATGAGGACGGTGGTGACGAAGCTCGTCGTGATGAGGTAGCCCGACATGATGACGGCCGCACCCGTCAGCAACTTGTGAGTGTTCCGGATCCGGGAGCGCAGCCTCTCCTCGGGGTCTTCGCCCTCGGCGGCGACCAGCGGCATCATGCTGACTCCGGTCTCGAATCCCGACAGGCCCAGCACCAGCAGCGGGAAGGCGAGCAGCGCGGGGCCGATGCTTCCGACCAGGCCGCCCTGGCCGCTGGTCAGCGCATCGGTCCATGCGGACAGCGCACCGGGGGTGGTGAACACCTCCTGCAAGGCGACCACCACGATGATCGAGTTGAGACCGAGGAAGGCGACGACCAGCGGTATCGCGATATTCACCGCCTCGCTGAACCCCTTGAGGAACACCCCGGCCAGGACCAGCAGCAGCACGATCGTCAGCGGGACGCCGTAACCGGCCAGGAACTCGGGGACGTACGGGTTCTCCAGGGCGTGCACCGAGGCGTCAGCCGCCGACAGCGTGATCGTGATGATCCACGAGGTCGCCACGAAGCCCAGCAGTATCAGCACGAACAACTTGCCCTGCCAGAACGGCAGCAGGTGTTCCAGCATCGCCACCGAGCCCTGACCGCGGGGGCTCTCGCGTGCCACCCGCCGGTACATCGGCAGCATCCCGAACAGCGTCAGCACCACGATCAGCAGCGTGGCGAGCGGCGACAGCGCGCCCGCGGCCAGCGCGGCGATGCCCGGCAGGTAGGCCAGCGTCGAGAAGTAGTCGACCCCGGTCAGGCACATCACCCGCCACCAGGCGTGCGGCTGGGCGTGGCCCTCCTCGACGCCCGGCCCGATCGCCGGTGCGACCCGGTGCGCGAGCATCCACTTCTCGAATCTGCCGACCGAGGTCGCGGGGCGGGCCGTCGAACGGTGCACGACCGCCGGTATCGCGTACTGCTCGAGTTCTTTCATGCCCGGACGGCCACGTCACGCAAGCCCGCCAGCACCTCCTCCAATGGCGTGCCGGGACGGTAGCTTCCCCGGGCCCACAGCTGCAGGACATGGTGGGCGCCCTGAGCGAGCTGCGGCGGCAGCCCGGCGTCGGTCAGCGCGTCCGCCCCTTCGAGCATCTCCGGCGCCGTTCGCGAGGCACGCCCGGCGACGCCCGCGAGGTGGTCGGGCTCGGCGAGCGCGGACCTGGGTTCGACCTCGGCCTCGGCCAGCAGATGATCGGTCACGCCGAAGTCGGCGGCGAGGGCATGGGATACAGCGGCCAGGGCGCGCGCGGCCTTCTGATAGCTCAGATGGGCCAGCTTCAGCGCGGAGGCCGCCCCGAGCTGCTCGCCTAGTGTGATGGCTTCGATGTCGGTGTCGGCGAACAGGGCGGTCACCTTGCGCGCCGAGGTGGGGTTGCCGGCCAGGTAGAGCCGGGCGCTGGAACGCCCCGGCAGGCCCATGACCGAGGCGTCGAGCACCGTGGCACCACCTGCCGTCAGGCTGTCGAAGATCCGCCGGAACCTGCCCGGACTGATCGCGTTCGCCTCCACGTACAGCCCGCGATACCCCGCGGCGGTGACCTCCGCGGCGATCCCTTCGGCAGCGGGCGGCGGGCAGATCGACAGGATGACGTTGGCCCGGTCCAGCAGCTCGTCGAGCTCTCGAACCGCGACCAGGTCGGCCTCGCGGGCGCGCCGTGCGCTGTCACGGCTGCGCCCCGTGGTGCACCACAGCACGGTGACACCGCGCTTGCGCAGCACGGCACCGATGGCTGCGCCCAACTGTCCCGGGTGCAGCACCGCCACCACCGGCGACATCGGCCGGAACTGGGTGGCACTTCTGGGGGGCGAAGCGGTCACGATCCACCAAGGTACGCCTGGCGGCTCCCTCGCTGCTACGACACGGCGTTGCGCCGCGGGACGTGCCCGCGGGCGACGACGGGGACGGCAGGATGCGTGAGCATGAAGCAGGAGCACGACGAGGGCGGCGCGGCGGAGTTCTGGGACGGGCTCTACAACGAGCGCGAGCAGGTCTGGACGGGACGTCCCAACGAGGCGGTGGTCCGCGAGGTCAGTGAACTGCCCCCCGGGACTGCCCTGGACGTCGGCTGCGGCGAGGGCGGTGACGCGATCTGGCTCGCCCAGCACGGGTGGCAGGTGACCGGCACCGACGTCTCGCCGGTGGCGCTGGCGCGGGCCGCCGCGGCGGCGGCGGAGCTGGGGGTGGGCGATCGCGTCATCTGGCGATGGCACGACCTCACGAGCAGCTTCCCCATCGGCAGCTACGACCTGGTGTCAGCCGCCTTCCTGCACTCGCCGGTGGACATGCCTCGCGAGGAGATTCTCCGGGCGGCCGCGCGCGCCGTGGCGCCAGGCGGCACACTCCTGATCGTCGGCCACGCCAGCTTCCCACCCTGGTCGCGACATGATCACACCGAGGCGGACTTTCCGACGCCGCAGGCGGTGCTGGACAGTTGCCAGCTGATGACCGAGGAATGGCTGACGAGGACCCTGGCGGCCGAGGGGCGCGAGGCGACCGGACCGGAAGGTCAGACCGCGATCCTCACCGACTACATTGTTCGCGTCGAGCGCCGTCCCGCGCGGGGAGTCAACTCAAAGTGATTTCTTGTTTACGTAAAGTCACCTGAGGTGGGGGCCGTACCCGTTTTTTAGCACACACGAGCGCCTTGTGGTTCTGTGGGATGCTCATTCGACGGTTGCGGCAGCAGGCCGCACCCGATGTCCGTCACAGGAGCAGGGATGCGTCTCGGTGGGATCCGCGGTCGGCTCGTGCTGTTGGCGGCACTACCCCTGGTGGCCTTCTTCGTCCTGGCCGCCTTCGCGGCGAGCACTTTCAATCAGGTCCGCGTACTGGGTGAGAATTACCAGCAGATCGTCCAGAGCAAGGATCTGGTCGCCGACGTGCTGCCGCCACCGCAGTACATCATCGAGTCGTACCTGACGGTGCTGCAGATGACCTCTGCCGATAACGCCGCCGACACCGAGGACGCGATAGCCCGACTGGAGCGGCTGGAGATCGATTTTCGGGACCGGCGCCAGGTATGGGATCTGGCGCTGACCAACCCGACGATCCGGCAGACCCTGCTCGAGGACGCCTACCGGCCGGCGGACCAGTTCTACGTGATCGTCGACGAGGAATTCATCCCGCTCGTGCAGGCCGGCGACCTGGAGGCAGCCGATAATCTGGCCAACGGCCGACTGCGGGACCTCTACCTGGAGCACCGGGCCGCGATCGACCGGGTGGTCCTGCAGGCGACCGCGGAGGAGCAGCGCGTCGAGAACCAGACCGGGGACATCGTCGACAGTCGTGTCCGCGTCCTCATCGCAGCCTTTGCCCTGCTGGTCGTCGTCACGGTGGTTCTCGCATTCACCGTGGTCCGTTCGATCCTCCGACCGATCTCCCGATTGCGCGAGGTCGCCAGCAAGGACTTGCCGGAGATGATCCAGAAGGTCCGGACGACGAGTTTCGACGACGACGAGGAACCGGAGATCGACCTCATCGAGGTCCGCGGCAAGAGCGAACTCGACCAGGCCGCGACCGCCTTCAACTCCGTGGTGCGCTCAGCGGTTGACCTGGTCAGCCAACAGGCACGATTGCGCCGTAACACCGCCACCACCTTCGTCAACCTGGGCCGCCGGAACCAGAACCTGGTGGCACGTCAACTCCGCTTCATCGACGAACTGGAGCAGACCGAGACCGATCCGGCTTTGCTGAAGAATCTGTTCCGGCTGGACCATCTTGCCACCAGAATGCGGCGCAACGCCGAGAGCCTGCTGGTGCTGGCCGGCGTCGAGACCCCCCGCAAGTGGCGCGAGCCCGTGGCGCTGGTCGAGGTGGTGCGCAGCGCGCTCGGCGAGGTCGAAGGCTATGAGCGGGTACGGCTGGACCTGTTCGGCCAGGCGATGCTGCCGGGGACGGCCATCGCGGACGTGACGCACCTGCTCGCCGAACTGATCGAGAACGCGCTGCGCTACTCACCGCCCGACAGTGCCGTGATCATTTCGGGCGGCCACCTGAACGGCGACTACCAGCTGTCGATCATCGACCAGGGCGTCGGGCTGCCGCCGCGGGAACTGGCCGAGGCGAACCAGCGCCTGACCACCGTGATGGGCTTCGACGAAGCACCCACCGGCAGCCTCGGACTGTTCGTCGTGGCGCGGCTAGGGGCGCGCTACGGCATCACCGTCGAGCTCGAGAGCGAGGGCGGCGACGGCTTGACGGCCTACGTGACAGTGCCGAGGTCCATGTTGGAGCAGGCAGGCGACCGAGAACTCCAGGCCGCGGGTCGGGGCAGGCACCTGGCGCGACCCGGCGACTCGGTCACGCCGAGCCGTGGGGCCTCGTTGCAGCCACAGCCGACCGCACCCACAGTGTCGCCGCTCGAGACGACGCCGCGGACTCCCTCGATCACGTCCCTACCCGAGTCACCGCCGCTGCCTCCCGCGATCGAGTACCCAACGGAGACACCGCCGGAAGCAGCGCCCGCCGTGCCGTCGGCTCCGTCGCCGGTTGCGCCTGCGGCTGTTGCCACGGGGGGCATCCAGGTACCGGTCGAGCAGACGGCCACCCCAGCGCCGGGCGCAACAGCATCGGGCACTGACGCACCGGCACCCGCCGGACCGGCACCCGCTGGCCCGGCCCCCGGCGTGACGGCGGCCGGCTTCAAGAAGCGTCAGTCGAAGCTCGCCCCGGCAGGTGTTGCGGCCATCGCGAACGGACATGGCAACGGGCACGACCCCAACGGGGCGCCCGATGCGCAGCCGCCGGGCTGGACGGCGGAAACGGCCGCAGCACCCGATCGTGAGGCAGAGGATGTCCGGAATCGTTACAGCAGTTTTGCCGACGGGAAGCGGCGAGGCTCGGTCGACAGCACCACCTGATCACAGCAGGGTGTGCGGCGGTCGCATCGCGGCCGGCGCTGCCGTGGCCCTCCGAACGAATGGAGCTCGATGATGTCCAACGAGAGCGTTGCCGCCAGTGACTTCGGATGGCTCCTCAACCGGTTCACCGAGGAGACCGCGGGTGTGACCGACGCCATCACCGTGTCGGCCGACGGCTTCCTGCTCGCTGCGTCGGCCGATCTACCGCGCGAACGCGCCGAGCACCTCGCGGCCATCACGTCCGGGCTGATCAGCCTGACCAACGGGGCGTCCCGGGTACTGGACCTCGACGGCGTGGAGCAGATCATCGTCGAGATGGGCCAGGGCTACCTGTTCACGACCGCCATCAGCCTGGGTTCCTGCCTCGGCGTCATCGCCGAGAAGAGTTGTGACATCGGCCTCGTGGCCTATGAGATGACCCGCCTGGTGCGGCGGACCGGTGAGGTCCTGACACCTGATCTGCTTGAAGAACTCAAGAATGTCCTCACGGTCTGATTGCCCGACATGGTGACGCGAGGAGACCGGCGCGGCGGCTTCCGCGAGCCGGGCGAGCCGATGATCCGGCCTTTCGTGCTCACCGGCGGCAGGACCGCGTCGACACTGCCCGTGGAAACGGTAGTCTTCGCGACAGATCACCCCCGGATCAGGGAACTGAGCCAGGAGAAGCGGGAGATCGCGGAGCTCTGCAAGGTCCCGCAAGCCGTCGCCGAGATATCAGCCAAATTGGGTCTGCCACTCGGTGTCTGCTGTGTCCTGGTCGGTGATCTGGCCGACCAGGGCCTGATCCTGCTGTCGCAGACCGAGAGCGTCACTGCCGACCTCGACCTGTTGGGAAGGATCCTCGATGGCATCCGCAAGTACTGACCGGTCCGTGGCCCCGCGGCTCGGCGCCCAGGTCAGGTCCGCCAAGATCGTGGTGGCAGGAAGTTTCGGCGTCGGCAAGACGACGTTCGTCGGCGCCGTGTCCGAGATCCCGCCACTGACAACCGAAGCGTCGATGACCACGGCGTCGGTCGGTATCGACGACGCCAGCCAGGTGGCGCAGAAGACGACGACAACGGTCGCGATGGACTTCGGGCGCATCACCATCGACGAGACCGTTGTGCTGTACGTGTTCGGCACCCCCGGCCAGGCTCGATTCAGCTTCATGTGGGACGACATCGCCAAGGGATCGCTATTCGCCGTCGTCATGGCCGACACCCGGCGCCTGGACGAGTGCTATCCCGCGGTGGACTATTTCGAGTTGCGCTCGATGCCGTTCATCATCGCGGTCAACGAATTCGACGGCGCGCAGCAGCATGACATGGCCGACATCCGAGAGGCGCTCGACCTGGGACCTGATATTCCCGTTATCGCGATCGACGCGCGCCGCCGGGAGTCGGCGAAACTGGCGCTCATCACCGGTCTGGAGTACCTGCTGCGGCGCATCGCCCACGAGTCCCGCGTGACGCGCCCGGCCCCTCACCTCGACTGACCGCCGGCACGGTCGTGGCGGCCAGCTACTCGGCAGCCGGTCTGCCGGCCGTGACCCTGCCGGCCGTCACCCTGCCGGCAGCGACCTTGCCGGCAGCGACAGCCAGGGCATCCACCAGGTCGTTCATCCGGTCGCCCGAGTGACCCTTCACCCACCGGAACTCCACGTCTCCGCGGTCACGCACCAACGTCACCAGCGGCGCCCACAGATCCTGGTTGGCGACCGGCTTCTTGGCACTGGTGAGCCAGCCGCGGGCCAGCCAGCCGCGCCACCAGCCGTCCCGGAAGCAGTTGACGACGTACGTCGAGTCGCTGACCACGATGAGCGGCCCGGGCAGCGCCCGCACCGCCTCCAGGGCCGCCTGGATCTCCATCCGCTGGTTGGTCGCCGCCGCCGCCCCCCCGCTGTCCTGCCGCCCATCGCGGGTCGCCCACGCCCAGCCCCCGGGACCGGGGTTGCCCGAGCAGGCGCCGTCGGTCCAGACCTGCAGCGCGCCCGGCTCGCCATGATCCGCGGTGACCGGAGCGGGGATGACAGGACCAGGGGTGGCGGCCGTCTCCTCAGCGGTGAACAGGGCCCCCACGCCCGCGGCGCTGCAGGCGGCATGAACCCACTGCCGACCCGCTTTCGAGATCTTCTCGCCGGGTGTGATCGGTGCGGTGCACAGCGCACACGTGGCCGGGTACTTCGCGGTCAGCGGCATCGGTCCAGCGTACGGACGACACCCGCAACGCCCTACGATCTCATCGCATGGACGTCGTGGAGTTCACCCCGACCTTCGAGGAGTTCGCGTACTCCTTCGGCGGCGCCGCCCCGATCATGCGGGTCACACCCGGCACAGCCCTGCAGCTGTGGACAGAGGACGCGTTCAACAATGCGCTGCGCAGCGTCGACGATCGCTCGGCCGAGAAGGTCGACCTGCGCTACGTCAACCCGCAGACCGGACCGTTCTACGTCGAGGGCGCCGAGGTCGGCGACACCCTCGCTCTGCATCTGGTCAGCCTGACGCCGGCCAGGGACTGGGGCGCCTCGGCGACGATCCCGTTCTTCGGCGGCCTGACCAGCACGGATCGCACCGCGTCGCTCCAGGAACCGCTGCCGGACGTGACCTGGATCTATCACTTGGACACCGCAAGGCAGACGGTCGGCTTCCAGGCCCGCTTCGGCGATTTCGCCGTCGAGCTGCCACTGGAACCGATGCTCGGCACCGTGGGCGTCGCGCCGCCGGGCGGCGAGGTCCGCGGCTCATTGGTGCCAGAGCGGTTCGGCGGCAACATGGACACCCCGCAGATGCGGGCGGGCACGACGTGCTTCCTGGCGGTCAACGTGCCGGGTGCGCTGTTCTCGATCGGCGACGGCCACTACCGGCAGGGCGAGGGCGAGGCGTGCGGCACCGCGGTCGAGGGCGCCATGACCACTGTCCTCATCGTGGATCTCATCAAGGCGGCCGAGGCCGCTGCACCGGCCTGGCCCCGGCTGGAGGACGACACCCACTGGATGGCCGTGGGGTCCAGCCGACCGATGGAGGACTCCTGGCGGATCGCGCAGATCGAGATGGTGCGGTGGTTCGAGGGCCTGTACGGGCTGCACCAGATGGACGCCTACCAGTTGCTGTCGCAGCTGACCGAGGTGCCCGTCGCCAATGTCGTCGACGCCAACTTCAGCGTCGTCGTCAAGGCCCGCAAGTCGTTGTTGCCCGCCGCCGACGCCTTCGCCGGCAGCCATCGGAGGCTGCGCGCCCTGGGCCTCGCTCTCGGTGCCGGCTGAGCGGGGTACGCCATGGATCTCGGGTTGGACGGCCGGCGGGTGCTGGTCACGGGCGGCACCAGGGGCATCGGACGTGCGGTGGTGGAGATGTTCCTCGCCGAGGGAGCTACCGTCGCCTTCTGCGCCCGCACCACCGACGACGTGTCGGCGATGGTGGAGGCGCTGTCGGCCACGGGCGCGACGGTGCACGGCAGCGCCGTCGACGTCGCCGACGCGGCAACGCTGACGGCGTGGGTGACCGCCTCCGCCGAGGCGTTGGGCGGCATCGACATCGTCGTGCCGAACGTCAGCGCGTTGAGCGTGGGCGACGACGAGGCGACCTGGGCGGCCTCGTTCACGGTCGACCTGATGCACACCGTGCGCACCGTGACCGCGGCGATGCCCTACCTGGAAGGCAGCGACGCGGCAGCGATCGTCGCGATATCGAGCGTCTCGGGGCGCGAGGTCGATTTCGCGGCCGGCTCGTACGGCACGATGAAAGCCGCCATCGTCCATTACATCCAGGGCCTGGCCTTTCAGCTGGCCGGCCGGGTCCGCGCCAACACGGTGTCCCCCGGCAACACGTACTTCGACGGTGGCATCTGGCAATCCATCGAGCAGAACGCGCCAGACCTCTACGCCAGCTCATTGGCGCTCAATCCGACCGGCCGGATGGCCACGCCACAGGAGATCGCCGCCGCCGTGGTCTTCCTGGCCAGCCCGGTTTCCAGCTTCACCACCGGCACCAACCTGGTGGTCGACGGCGCACTGACCAGGGGCGTCCAGTTCTGAGCAGTCAGAAGAGGATGGCCGAGTGAAGATGATCGGGTTGCTCGGCGGGATGAGCTGGGAGTCGTCGATCGAGTACGAGCGCATCATCAACTCCGAGGTCCGAGCGCGCCTCGGGGGCACACACTCCGCGGACCTGCTGGTTCGCTCCTACGATTTCGCCCGGATCGAGCAGCTGCAGGAACGCGGTTACTGGCAGGCGGCGGAAGATCTGCTGGCCGCGGACGCCCGCATGCTGGCCGACGCCGGAGCGGGCTGCATCGTCCTGTGCACCAACACGATGCACCGCCTCGCCGGCGCCATCGAGAGGGTGGTGGACGTGCCACTGCTGCACATCGCCGACGCGACAGCCGACGCGGCACTGGCCGCCGGCGTGAGGACCGTCGGCCTGTTGGGAACCCGGTACACCATGGAGCAGGACTTCTATCGGGGACGCCTGCAGGATCGCGGACTGAGCGTCGTCGTCCCTGAGGAGCCCGACCGGACCACGGTTCACGACGTCATCTACGGCGAGCTGGTGCGCGGCGTCGTCGACCCGGCGTCCCGCTCTCGTTACGTCGACATCGTGCGCAGGCTGATCGAGCGGGGAGCGGACGGTGTCATCGCGGGGTGCACGGAGATCGAGTTGCTCATCGGCCCAGCGGATGTGACGGTGCCCTTCTTTCCGACCACCCGACTTCACGCCCTGGCAGCGGTCGACTTTGCCCTACGACCCCAGTCGTGACGCCGCTTCAGCCGCCGGAATCTCGGTTGGCACGGCGGAGGATGACGATGGCGTCGGTCCGTTGCTGGACCGTGCGCCCGGCGAACCAGCCGGGGCGCGAGGCGAGCGCCCTCATGCTGCTCACCGGTTGCGGCCCGCCCGGTGTGCTGCTGGGCGGCAGCGGGCGCACAGCGCCGACGGATAGGGTCGGGCAATGGAGTACCGCCAGCTGGGACATTCGGGCCTGCGGGTCTCGACGATGACATTGGGCACCATGACCTTCGGCGGGCGCGGCGACTTCGCCAAGGTCGGCGCCCTGGGCGTACAGGACGCCCGGCGCCTCGTCGATGTCGCGCTGCAGGCTGGCGTCAACCTGGTCGACACCGCCGACGTCTACTCCGACGGCGCAAGCGAGGAGATCACCGGCGAAGTCCTCCGTGGCCGCCGCGACGACGTGCTGATCGCCACCAAGGCGCGCTTCCCCATGGGCGTGGGCGTCAACGATGCCGGCAACTCCCGGTTCCACATCATCTCTGCCGCCGAGGCAAGCCTGCGCAGGCTGCAGACCGACCGCATCGACCTGTTCCAGATCCACGAGTGGGACGGCGTCACGCCGGTGGAGGAGACCGCCGAGGCCCTGGACACGCTGGTGCGGTCCGGCAAGGTCCGCTACGTCGGGGTCTCCAACTTCTCGGGGTGGCAGACGATGAAGTCGCTGGCCATCGCCGATTCCCGGGGCTACCAGCGGTACATCAGCACCCAGATCCACTACACGTTGCAGTGCCGCGACGCCGAGAGCGAACTGGTCCCGCTCAGCCTCGACCAAGGTCTGGGGATCATGGTCTGGAGCCCGCTGGCGGGCGGGCTGCTGACCGGCAAGTACCGCCGCGGCGAGCCGATGCCGGAGGGCTCACGACACCTCACCGACTGGAACGAGCCGCCGGTGTACGACGAGGGCATGCTCTACGACATCATCGAGACCCTGGTCGCGATCGGCGACCAGCGGGGAATCCCCACCGCTCAGGTCGGCCTTGCCTGGCTGCTCGGCCGCCCGGGTGTCTCCACCCTGGTGGTGGGCGCCCGTACCGAGGACCAGCTGCGCGCGAGTCTCGGCGCGGCCGACGTGGCGCTGACGGACGACGAGCGGGCACGGTTGGACGCCGTCAGCGCGGTCCCGCTGAGCTATCCCTATTGGCACCAGGCGGCCACCGCCGGTGACCGGCTCAGCACCGCCGACCTCGCCCTGCTCGGCCCGCACCTGTGAGCGCGCGCCGAGCCACGTTCGTCGTGGCCGTCCTCGCCCTGGTGAGCGTTGCCGTGGTCGGGTGCACCGGCGAAGGCGACGAGGCCGCCGCGGATCCCGCCGCACTGCTCGCCGACGCCAAGACCACCCTGGACGGCACGTCGTCGGTGCACTTCGTGCTGAGCAGCGCCGACGTCCCCGACGGGGTCACGGCGCTGGTCGGCGGCGAGGGGGATGCCGCGCGACCGGACGGGTTCGTCGGCGACCTCGATGTGACGATCGGCGGCGTCGCGGCCACCGTCGCGGTGGTCTCGACCGGTGGGACGCTGTACGCGCAGCTGCCGTTCTCGACCGGCTTCACCGAGACCGACCCGTCGACGATCGGCATCAGCGACCCCGGCACGCTGCTGGCGGCCGACGGCGGGGTGACCGGCCTGCTCGCCGCAGCCACGGACCCGGGGCTCCTCGACGACATCCGGATCGGCGAGACCGTGGTGCGCCAGGTCGAGGCGACGCTGCCCGCCTCAGCGGTCGCCGACGTCCTGGCCTCGGCCGACGACGCGGGGACGTTCACCGCCGTCTTCGGTATCGACCCGGAGACCTCCCAGCTGCTGCGCGCGACGATCACGGGCCCGTTCCTGGCCGTGGACACCCCCAGCACCTACACCGTCGACCTCAGCGATTACGACGTACCGGTTGAGATCACAGCACCCACCGGCTGACCAGGCGCTGGCAGCTCGGCGCGACCGGGCGCCGATGCGGGCGCGGGTCCAACTGGCCCTTGCCGCGGCGGCCGTCCTGCTGTCGGCCGCCGACACCTACGTCGTCATCCTCGCGCTGCCGGACATGATGGCCGGTGTCGGCCTGGGTCTGACCGAACTGCAGCGGGGCGCTCCCATCGTGACGAGCTTCCTGCTGGGCTACGTCGTGGTGCTCCCCCTGGCCGGGCGGGTGTCGGACATCGTGGGCCGGATCCCGGTGATCGTCGCGTGCCTGGGCCTCTTCGCGGTCGGGTCGCTGGTGACAGCCAGCGCGGGCGATCTGACCGTGGCGGTGATCGGTCGAGGGCTGCAGGGGCTGGGCGCGGGTGGCCTGGTGCCGCCCACGCTGGCGCTGGTCGCCGACACCTGGCCGGCGCGGCGCCGCGCTGTGCCTCTCGGGGTCGTGGGGGCGGCGCAGGAGGTCGGCAGCGTGGCCGGCCCGCTGCTGGGGGCGGTGATCCTGGTGCTCGCGGGGTGGCGGGCGATCTTCTGGGTCAACCTCGTGGCAGGCCTCGTACTGGCCGTGGCTTTGGCTGCGGGCACCGGCCGCCGAAACGTGCGGGCGCGGCATCTCCTCGCCTCGGCGCTGGCAGCGGTTGCCGCCGGCGCACTGGCACTGCTCCTGCGGCCGCCGCAGTGGCTGGCCACAGACGTCACGCTCGGTGAGATCCTGGTCCCGCTGGCGGGCGGCGCGTGGACCAGCCCGCTCGCGCTGCTGACCACCGGCCTGGCGGTGGCCGCGATCGCTCTTGGCCCTGCCCTGCCCGCGGTCCGGGCCCTGGCGGGCGTGGACCTGCTCGGCGCGCTGCTGCTGGGGCTGGCCTTGGCCGGCATCGTCCTGACCTTCGCCGGCGCCGAGGTCAGCCGCTCCCCCGTCGACGACCGGTGGCCCTTCCTGCTGGGCGGGTCGGCGCTCGCGGTGATCGGCTTCTGGGGGCGCCAGGCAAGGGCCGACCGGCCGCTGATCCAGCCGCGGACGCTGCGCGCGCCGGGTGCGTGGGGCGCCCTGCTGGTCAACCTGCTGGTCGGTGCGGCGCTGGTCGCCGTGCTGGTCAACGTGCCGATCTTCGCCCGCGTCACCCGGTACCCCGACTCGCAGATCGCCGCCGCGCTGGTCCTCGTGCAGTTTCTCGTGGCGCTGCCGCTCGGCGCGCTGGCGGGCGGCTGGCTGGCCCATCGCGGCCCGCCACGGCTGGTCGCCGCGGCCGGCATGGCGCTGGCGGCTGCGGCCCTGACCGTGATGGCGATGTGGGACGAGCGAGCGCTGTGGGGCGCGGCCAGCACGGTGACGCTGGTCGTCGCGGGGCTGGGTTTCGGTCTGGCCATCGCGCCGGTCAACGCCGTGCTGCTGTCCGCGACACCGGCCGCGGTGCACGGCCTGGCCAGCGCGCTGGCCGTGCTGACTCGCACGATGGGGATGCTGGTGGGGCTGTCGGCGTTGACCGCGATCGGGCTGCGAGTCTTCTACCAGCGCCAGGAGCGGATCGGTTCGCCGCTGACGCTGTGCCCGGACTCGCCGACGAACTGCCCTGCATACGCCGCCGCCACACAGGCGTCCCTGCTGGCCGAGCAGCAGGTGATCTTCCTGGGTGCGGCGCTGTGTGCCGGGCTCGCGGCGCTGGCGGCTGGGGTGTTGCTGCGACGGACCACAGCTGTGACGCGATTCTCAGGCGGTGACGATCGTGCCGAGGCCCGGTAGCCGCGCCAGCCCGGGGGCGTCGATCACCTGACGCACCGCCTGCTTGGGTAGCAGCTGGTGCTCATGCATCACCTTCGCCAGCTTGCCGGCGACCAGTGGGGCGGCGAAGGAGGTGCCGCTCCAGGTGGCGGCGCCGGCGAAGCGGTCCGAATCGGGGCTACCCATGGTGGCGCCGTCCCAGCCGTCGAAGAACGTGCTGACCACGTCGACCCCCGCGGCGCAGGCCCTCACCCACGGACCGAAGTTGGTGAAGGGGGCGGGTCCGGCGGGGCCAAGTGCCGCCACGCTGATCACCCCCGGCAGGACGGCGGGGAACGGTGCCCGGCAGGTGGCGTCGTTGCCGGCCGAGGCGACGATCACCGCGCCACGGTCGACGGCGGGGCCCGCCACGACGCCCGACGCGGGGGAAGCCGTGAGCTGCAGCCTACGGATCGCGGCGGCGAGCAGCCCCATGTGCCGTAGCGCGTAGCCGCCGAAGGACAGGTTGACGATGTCGACCTGGCCGATCAGCGACGTGAGAGCGCTCGCCACCTCCCACTCGTCGCCGTCGCCGGCGTTGCTGAGGACGTCGACGATGCTCAGTGAGCAGCCAGGATGCACCTGCGCGACCCGCCCGGCGACGAAGAGCCCGTGGCCTGCCACCCGGTCCAGGTAGCCGTCACCGTCGGAGTCGGGCCGCCCGTCGCGCAGCGGACGCTGGGTGTTGCCCAGCAGGTCGACCTCGTGCAGCAGCCACGGGGTGATGCGGGCGGTCAGGGCCGGCCCGGCGACGTCGAGGACGGCGACTGACGGGGTGCCCTTGGGGTTGGGCCGAAGCGTCCCCGGTGCCGGCGACGGGGTGGGTGCCGCCAGGCTGCGCTGATTACCCGAGAACGGATTACCCGAGAACGGGTTGCCCGAGAACGGATTACCGGAAAACGGATTACCGGAAAACGGATTACCTGAGAACGGATTACCGGAAAACGGATTGCCGCCCCAGCCGACTGCGGGATGCCCGCAGCAGCAGTCGGCGAACAGCACGTGATTCGGCTGCGCATCGATCCCGCGCGCGCTCAGCTCCTCGACGACGAGTTCGACGTCGAGGTCGACGAGGAACCGCCGATAGCCGGCCACCGATTCACCCGCCGGCTCAGCGCCGCCCTCGAACTCGCGCAGCACCCGCAACACCTGATCGCTGCCGTCCTCTCCGCCGCTCGCGGCCACGAGGATCTCACCCGGCCGATAGGCATACCGGGCGCCGTCGGCGTACGCGATCTCAGCCTGATACTCCTTCGGATCCGGCATGTGGGCCTCCTTCGGTCACCGTCAAGACCCCCTCAGCCAACCGCATCGCCGCCTCGATCTCCAAAGCGCGCCCCGCAGCCTGGGCATCGCGGAAACCCACCTCACCGAGGCGCTGTCTGGCCTCGTCGAGGAAGACACGGGTGACCCCGACGTCGGTGTCGTACAGCGCGATCCCACTCTCCGTCAGCAGGTCCTGCGCCTTGGCGGCCAATCGGGTCGCGGTCGCCCAATCCTGCTCGTCCTCGACCACGGCGTGGGCCGCGATCCGGGCCGTGGCCAGCAGCGCATAACCGAGCATCCCGCTCTGCCCCAGCGCCAACGCCAACGTCATGGCGATGCGTTGATGCCGCGCCGCGGCACGGAGGTCGCCGAGCCGCAGCCATATCTCGGCCGCGTTGCTCTGGGCGTGAGCCAGCAGGACCTCGTCGCCGAGCTCCGTGGCCGCGGCCAGTTCGTGGCTGAAGGCTTCCGCGGCCGTCTCGTACCGCCCTTGCGTAGCCAGCGCGATACCCAGCAGATTGTTCATCCGGGCCCGGCCCCGCGGTGACAGCCGGCCGGCCAGCGCCGCGCGAGCGATCGTCACCGCCGCAGCGGGTTCACCGCGCAGCAGGGCCACCTCCCCCATCGCCTTGGCCACACCCACCTCGTCGAACCCGGGATCCCCGGTCTCGGCCCGCAACCGGTGCGCCGCCGTCGCGTACGCATCCGCAGCCGCCGTGTCACCGACTCGGGCATGCAAGTCGCTGAGCGCGGTCAGCAGGCCCACCCGGGCCGGCGTTGCAGCCGGCAGCGCCGACACCCATCCGGTGACCTCGTCGATTCCATTGCGGAAGGTCTGGACCGCGTCGTGATACCGCGCGATCGTCACGGCCAACTCCTGGGCGGCGGCCTGGTCGGTGTCGGCGACGACGGCGATGATGTGCCGCAGGTTGGGCAGTTCGAGTCCGACGGCGGCAACCCACGGTCGCGCGGTGCCTCGAACCGGCCCCAGCCGGTCGAGATAGAACCTGGCGAGTCGGGCGGCGCAGCTGCCGGTCTCGGCCCGCGCCGACAATTGCTGCGCGGCGTACGCCCGAACGGTCTCGAGCAAGCGGTAGCGGGTGCCGCCAGCCGCCGGATCAGCGATCACCAGCGATTTCTCGACCAGTGACCAGACGAGTTCGGGAACGGCGTCCGACTCGATCACCGGGTCGGCCACCAGCAGCTCCTGCGCCACCGCGGCGGTGGCAGATGCCAACGAGAAGCCCGCCGCGAACAGCGAGAGCCGGCTCAGCGCCGTCGCCTCCTCCGGCGCCAGCAGCTCGAAACTCCAATCCAGCAATGACTCGATCGCCTGGTGCCGCGCCGGGCGCGAACCACCCCGTTCTCGTAGTAATCGAAACCTGTTGTTGAGCCCGGCCAGGATCTCCGTGACGTGCAGCACAGTGGTCTTGGCCGCCGCGATCTCCAGCGCCAGCGGCAGGCCGTCCAGCCGCTGGCAGATCGCGACCACCGTCGCCGAGGTGCTCTCGTCGTCCGCGACCGAGCGGACGGCGCTGGCGCGCTGCATGAACAGTTCCACGGCCGCGGAGCCCGCGCCGGCGGCGGTCGCCAGCGGGGGCAGCCGACGGACCACCTCGCCCGCCACTCCCAGCGGCTCGGTGCTGGTGATGAGCAATCGGATGCCGGGGCAGGCGGCCAGCAGCGAGGACACGACCCCGCGGCCGGTGGCGACATGGCGTTCGCAGCCGTCGAGGATCACCAGCGCCCGCGACCGTGCCAGCTCGGCCAGCAGGTCTTCCCATGAGCCGCCGACCGGTTCCAGGCTGACGCCGAGGCCGGCGGCGATGGCCGAACGCAGACCGGCGGCGTCGCGCTGCGGCGCGCACTCCACCAGCCACACGCCGTCCTCGACCCGGTCGGAGCGACGGATGCCCGCCTCGGTGGCCAATCGGGTCTTGCCGACACCCCCGAAGCCCACCAGCGTCACCAGTCGATGCTCGTCCAGGGCAGCTTCCAGCCCGGCGAGGTCCGCCTCCCGGTTGACCAACGGCTCCACCGGCGCCATCAGGTTGTGCCGGTCCGCGGGTAGCGCCCGCAGCGCCGGGAAGGTCTCCGGCGGGCCGGGCGCGGCCAGTTGGTACAGCGAGACGGGCCGGTCGAAGTCACGGACCTGGTAGCGGCCGAGCGGGCTCAGCAGCTTGCTGCGAGAGCGGTCAAGGGTGGCTACGGCCTGCTCGGAGACGACCACCTGGCCGCCGTGGGCCAGGTTCGCGACCCGCGCCGCCTGGTGAACGGCCATGGCGACGTAGCGGCCGCGCAGCGGGGCGGCGAGGCCCGAGTGCACCCCCATCCTCACCCGGACCGCCACCTGCTGCGGCCACGGCTGCGACCGCAACGCCGCCTGGGCACGCGCACAGGCGTCCACCGCGTCCGACGTCCGGCCGAAGACCGCGAAGCAGCTGTCGCCCTGGTTGTCCACTTCGTGACCACCATGGCGCTGCCAGGTGGAGCGAAGCAGGTCACGATGCCGCTCGAGCACGTCGCCGTACTGCTCCCCGAGCTGGCGCAGCAGCCGCGTGGAGTGCTCGATGTCGGTGAGCACGAAGGCGACCGTGCCCGACGGGAGATCGGTCATCGTGCCCGGGTTGCCAACCGGGCCGCGTCGACGATCAGGATCCGCCCGCGGCTCATCGCGATCAGACCCTCGTCGACGGCACGCCGCAGCACCTGGTTGGTGGTGGGGCGGGTGCTGCCCGAGGTACTCGCGATGACGTCCTGCGTCAACGGGATGATGACACCGTCTCCACCGTCGCCGTACAGCTCGCTCAGGACCACCAGCTGCCGAAGCACCCGCTTGTCGACCGGGACGAACAACGAGTCGATCAGCCGCGTCTCCAGTCGTTCGACGTAGCCGCCGAGCAATCGGACGAGGAACCGGTCCAGGTCGGGTGACTCCGCGCGCAGTTCCTCGAACCGGTGCTTGCTGAGAATCACGGTGACCGCCGGATCGAGCGCCCGCACGGTGGCCGAGCGGGTCGCGGTCTGGCGCAGCAGGGCCAGCTCGCCGAACGTCGCGCCCGGCCCCAGCACGGCCAATGTCACCTGATCGCCGCCGGGTGTCGTGACCTCGACACTCACATGACCGCTCAAGAGCACGTGCAGGCTGTTGGCGGGGTCCCCGGCATGGAAGACCGGCTCGTTACGGACGAATCTGGCCCGGGGACCCGCCAGGATCTGACGCCGCGCCGCATCGTCGAGGCCGACGAGAGCAGGCAGCAGCACCCAGCCAGTGTCGGGTACAGCTGGGCAAACGACCCCAATGTCGGTACGGGAACGCTCTGCGTGTCAGCACGCTGATAGTCGCCGCCGACCAGGCCTGGCGACGCTGGTCGAGCCGCCGGATCAGCCGGCCGGCCACTGTGGACAGAGCGGAGAAGACACCATGTAGGAACAGGAGTTCCTGACCGAAGAGCGGTTCTACGTCGACAAGGAC